>NZ_VOJB01000072.1:88188-192867 GCF_007910085.1 Klebsiella sp. ME-303
GTAAAACAACTCATGCGTGTACTGGGCATTGAAACATCCTGCGATGAAACCGGCATCGCGATTTATGACGACCAGCAAGGTCTGTTAGCCAACCAATTGTATAGTCAGGTGAAACTGCATGCGGATTACGGCGGCGTGGTGCCGGAGCTGGCATCGCGCGACCACGTGCGCAAAACGGTGCCGCTGATCCAGGCGGCGCTGAAAGAAGCCGGTCTGACGGCGAAAGATATCGACGCCGTCGCCTATACGGCGGGTCCAGGCCTGGTCGGCNAAGCAGGCGAACTGCCAACATTTAAAGCGAGGGCGTACTTATATTATTGCCGCTGCGCCTCGAGCGGCTGTCGGGGTCTTCCCGAACGATATTCGGCACTTAAGCCGTTCAATGCGTTATCTTTCAAGTTGTCTCTGCGTTAGCTACGTTCTCTCATCCTGGTCATGTGCTTGTGCGCACTCCCGGGGATTCGTTCTCTTGCTGCTTTGATACAACTTGAATGAGTTCGTCTTTCGTTTATTTTTTGGCCAGTTCCTGGCTGATGGTCCAGAGTTCCCGGCGCTCTTCACTGCTTAAGCCGTGCGTGCGGTCGCGAGCTATCAACTCTTCTTGCCGCAGCTCCAGCAGTGAATCAAACATATGGTTGAGCGAGTCGGTGAAGGTTTTTTCAGCAATATCCTTATCTGCTATATCGTCCCACATCGACAGTTTTTCAAGGGTTGCGGCCTCATTTGTGCCGCGATACTGCTCTAACAGCAGCCCGGTGGTCAGGCCCGGCTGTGCCAAACAGGTTTTAACCAGTTCGTTGAACAGCCCAAGCCCCGGCATTTTACGCGGGTCCAGCCCTTCCAGGGGCGGTACCAGCGGCGCCAGATCCGGGTTTTGTACCAGTAACCCTATCAGTATACGCATGGTCGTGCGTTTTAGCTGCGGAGCAGGGCGCTGGATGCCATTTTCAGACTGTTTTGGCATTAAACGTTCAAGCTGCGCATCATCTAAAATCCCCAGCTTATTGCCTAACTCCTGGCGCAGGTAAATGCGCAGCGTTTCACCCGGCACCTGGGTTATCAGCGGCAGCGCTAAGGTACTCAGCTGCGCGCGGCCGTCCGGGGTGCTCAAATCCACCTGCGGTAGCAGGCTGTTGAACAAAAACGTGGAGAGCGGCTGAGCCTGCTCCATCCGCGCTTCAAATGCGGCTTTCCCTTCTTTGCGCACCAGCGTATCCGGGTCTTCGCCATCCGGCAGAAACATAAAGCGCAGCTGGCGCCCGTCGGTCATATACGGCAGCGCCGTTTCCAGCGCGCGCCAGGCGGCATCGCGGCCGGCCCGGTCTCCGTCGTAGCAGCAAACCACCTGATTGGTGACCCGGAACAACAGCTGAATATGGTCAGCGGTCGTCGACGTCCCCAGCGATGCAACGGCATAGTTAATGCCGAACTGCGCCAGAGCCACCACGTCCATATAACCTTCGACCACCAGCAGGCGGGGCGGTTCAGCGTTATCCTGCTGCGCTTCATAAAGACCGTACAGCTGGCGGCCTTTATGGAAAATATCGGTCTCCGGGGAGTTCAGGTACTTCGGCATGGCGTCACCCAGCACGCGACCACCAAAACCAATCACCCGGCCTCGCTTATCGCGGATGGGGAACATCACCCGTTCGCGGAAGCGGTCGTAACTGCGCCCCTGATCGTTAGTGACCAGCATGCCCGCATCAATCAGCGACTGGCGGTTTTCTTGATTACCGCCAAAACGTTTTAAAACGTTGTCCCAACCGGGAGGGGCGTAGCCAATCGCGAAGCGCGTAATCACCTCGCTGCTTAAGCCGCGTTTTTCCAGATACTGGCGCGCGGGGCCGGCGGCGGGTTGCATCAGAGACTGTTGATAAAACGTGTTCAGACCATCCATCAGCTGATAGAGATTTTGCCGCTGATGGCGCTCAATCTGGCTGGGTCCGCTACCTGCTTCATACGGCACGTCTAGATTATGCATGGCAGCCAGCTCTTCAACGGTTTCCACGAACTCGAGCTTGTCGTAGTTCATCAGGAAGTCGATAGCGTTGCCGTGCGCACCGCAGCCGAAGCAGTGGTAAAACTGTTTTTCACCGTTGACGGTGAAAGAGGGGGTTTTTTCGTTATGGAACGGACAGCACGCGTGAAAATTTTTGCCCTGCTTTTTCAGCTTTACCCGGGCATCGATCAGATCGACGATATCGGTGCGCGCCAGCAGGTCATTGATAAATACTCGTGGAATTCGTCCAGCCATATGCCCCGTTTTATACACGTTACCCTTCAAGCTGCCTCTGCGCTGGCTTCGCTCGTTCACCCCTGTCACTTACTTCGGTAAGCTCCGGGGACTCACTCCCTTGCCGCCTTGATGCATCTTGAATGATTGGGTGTATATGCTAATGCATAAACGAAAATAAGCCGCGCATTCCTTTCGGAAGCACGGCCTTACAACTACAACTCGGTCTGAATTGAGAGCGTGGCTCCCAACAGATTAGTACAGACGAGTGCGGCGTGCGTTTTCGCGAGCCAGTTTCTTCGCGTGACGTTTCACTGCGGAAGCTTTAGCGCGTTTACGTTCGGTAGTCGGTTTTTCATAGAACTCACGACGACGAACTTCCGCCAGAACACCTGCTTTTTCGCATGAACGTTTGAAGCGACGCAGCGCTACGTCGAACGGCTCGTTTTCACGTACTTTAATTACCGGCATGTAACTCTCACCTTTGATAAATTCGGTTTGCCGCTGGCATCAGCGCCAGCATATTTCAAAATGGTGCGGAATTTTACTGCAATTGCTGCTGCTTTGTAAAGCACCGACGCGATTTTTGAAAGGGACTTTTATAAGGACAGGGAGTATACACGAAGTGAACGCCAGGGGTGAGGAAAGTTTTATACCCGTCGTCTTTCAGCCCGCAGGAGCGTTGGCTTTTCTCGCTTACCCCAGTCACGTACTTTCCGTACGCTCCGGGGGATGCGCTGCGTCGCCGCCTTCCCGCGACCTGAAATTCTTAGGGTATACATCAACCCGCATTGGTCCTACACTGCGCGGTATTGAAACGAGGTAAAACTAGCCATGCGTGTACTGGGAATTGAAACATCCTGCGATGAAACCGGCATCGCCATTTATGACGACGAAAAAGGTCTGTTAGCCAACCAGCTGTATAGTCAGGTGAAATTGCACGCTGACTACGGCGGCGTGGTGCCCGAGCTGGCCTCGCGCGACCACGTACGTAAAACCGTCCCCCTGATTCAGGCGGCGCTCAAGGAAGCCGGGCTGACGGCAAAGGATATCGATGCCGTTGCGTATACGGCGGGCCCCGGCCTGGTGGGCGCGCTGCTGGTCGGCGCAACGGTTGGCCGTTCGCTGGCGTTCGCCTGGAACGTGCCGGCGATCCCGGTACACCATATGGAAGGGCATCTGCTGGCGCCGATGCTGGAAGATAATCCGCCGCAGTATCCTTTTGTCGCGCTGCTGGTTTCCGGCGGCCATACCCAGCTGATCGGCGTCACCGGCATTGGCCAGTATGAACTGCTGGGCGAATCGATTGACGACGCGGCGGGCGAAGCCTTCGATAAGACAGCGAAACTGCTGGGGCTGGATTATCCCGGCGGCCCGATGCTGTCGAAGATGGCCTCCCAGGGCACCGAAGGGCGCTTTGTCTTCCCGCGCCCGATGACCGACCGCCCCGGGCTGGATTTCAGCTTTTCTGGCCTCAAGACCTTTGCCGCGAACACCATTCGCAGCAACGGCGATGACGATCAAACCCGCGCCGATATCGCCCGCGCTTTCGAAGATGCGGTCGTGGATACGCTGATGATTAAGTGCCGCCGCGCGCTGGATCAAACCGGCTTTAAACGGCTGGTGATGGCGGGGGGCGTCAGCGCTAACCGTACGCTGCGCGCGAAGCTGGCGGAAATGATGAAAAAGCGCGGTGGTGAAGTCTTCTACGCTCGTCCTGAATTCTGTACCGATAACGGCGCGATGATTGCCTATGCGGGGATGGTCCGTCTGCGCTCCGGCGCTAAAGCGGAGCTCGGTGTCACCGTTCGTCCGCGCTGGCCGCTGGCTGAGCTTCCGGCGGCATAACGTCTGATATTTCACAGGCCGACGTCCTGTCGGCCTGCCTTCGCGACTTATTCCATACTCTTACACAGCGAGCAAATCGCCCCCTGGTGCTTGTGCGAATGCATCACGTCAGGACGTTCGTACTCTTCCCGGCAGCTCAGGCAGCGGTAAACGGTGATCGACGCGTTACCCTGCGCATCGTAGCGCGGCTCGGCAATACCATCATCGTGCTGTTTAATGTAATAGCGCCCGCGGGTGGCGATCCCCATGACCGGCGTCATCACGAAAGCCACCGCCAGCGCAATCAGCGGCGAGAACGGCGCCAGCGTTTCGCCCAGCAGGCCGAAGAAGGCGCTAATCGAAAGGCCTGCCGCTAGGGCAAAAGAGACTACGCCTACCGGGTTGACGTTGTAGATCATCCCGCGGCGATACTCCGGCTGCGCCGGCGCCAGCTTCAGCACCCCTTTGTTGACGGTGATGTCGGTGGCGACCACCACCACCCAGGCGATGGCAAAGTTAGAATAGAAGCCGAGGATCCACGCCAGAGCGCTAAACATATCGCCTTCCATCAGGGCAAGGGCAATCGTCAGGTTGACGATGACGAAAATAATCCGCCCCGGATAACGTTTGGTGGTGCGCGTCCAGGCGCTGGTCCACGCCAGCGAGCCGGAATAGGCGTTGGTGACGTTAATTTTAATCTGCGAGATAACCACCAGCACCACCGCGAGGGTGAGCGCCAGCCAGCCGGGGACCAGGTTATCGAAGACGCTGACGAACTGTTGCACCGGTTCGGTGTTGTGCACCGCCGGGAAGCGGGTCAGCAGATAGAAGCCGAGGAAAGCGCCGATAATCTGTTTAATCGCGCCTAATACGACCCAGCCCGGGCCGGCGGAGAACACCGCCAGCCACCAGCTTTTGCTGTTTTCCGCGGTCTTCGGCGGCATAAAGCGCAGGTAGTCGATCTGCTCGCCAATCTGCATGATCAGCGACAGGCACACCCCCGCGCCGAGCATAATGGCGGTTAAATCTACCGTTGAGGCGTTGTTTTTACCGGCGAAGTTCATAAAGCCGTCCACCAGATCCGGGTCTTTGGCGATAAGCCAGACCACCGGAACCACCATCAGGACCAGCCACAGCGGCGTCGTCCAGACCTGAAGGCGAGTCAGCGCCTTCATGCCGTAGACCACCAGCGGCAAGACCATCAGCGTGGCGATGAGGTAGCCCATCCACAGCGGGATCCCCAGGCCCACCAGCAGCCCCTGCGCCATGATCGAGCCTTCAAGCGCGAAGAAGATAAAGGTAAATCCGGCGAAGATAATGCTGGTGATCACCGAACCAAAGTAGCCGAAACCGGCGCTGCGGGTGATCAGGTCGAGGTCGATGTTATAGCGCGCGGCGGTAATCGCCAGCGGAATACCGGTAAGAAAAATAACCAGCGCCGCCAGCAGGATCGCGTAAATCGCATTGGTGGTGCCCCAGGCCATGCCGATGCTGGCGCCGATAGAAAAGTCAGCCAGATAGGCGATGCCGCCCAATGCGGTCACCGCGACAACCCCCGGTCCCCAGCGGCGAAAGCTCAGCGGAGCATAGCGAAGGGTATAATCTTCCAGCGTTTCTTTGGAGCCGGAGGCACTGGTTTGCGCAGGTAAATCAGTTTTTATATCCAGTGATGACATAGTCATTCCTTAATGGTTAGGCATGACTGGAATTAGCAAACCTTATGCCACATCGCAGGGCAGGCGCTATCAGGGCTTCATGAAGGGGATGGCTAAAGAGAGGGCAGGGTATGCACCATCCCGACACCTCTGCGCCGGGATGGTGCAGGGGTTACTTGCCGAGCATGCCTTTGTCTTCGATAAAGGCGATGATATTTTGCAGGCCGTCGCCGCTTTTCAGGTTGGTGAAGCTCCACGGGCGTTCGCCGCGCATGCGCAGGGTATCGCGCTCCATCACTTCCAGAGACGCGCCCACGTACGGTGCAAGATCGGTTTTGTTGATCACCAGGAAGTCGGATTTGGTGATCCCCGGTCCGCCTTTGCGCGGGATCTTTTCCCCTTCCGCCACGTCGATGACGTAGATGGTGAGATCCGCCAGCTCCGGGCTGAAGGTGGCGCTCAGGTTATCGCCGCCGCTTTCCACAAATATGAGATCGAGATTGCCGAATTTCTCGCTCAGCGCTTCCACCGCGGCAAGGTTCATCGACGCATCTTCCCGAATAGCGGTATGCGGGCAGCCGCCGGTTTCGACGCCGACAATGCGTTCAGGCTCCAGGGCGCCAGCCTCGGTGAGAATGCGCTGATCTTCTTTGGTGTAGATATCGTTGGTCACCACCGCCAGCTGCCAGGTGTCGCGCATGGCTTTGCAGAGGGCTTCCAGCAGCGCGGTTTTTCCGGAGCCGACCGGGCCGCCGACGCCGACGCGCAGCGGTTGCTTAATCATGTTCATACCTTCTCCTAAGAACGGAATAATCGGGAATACTGGGTTTCGTGCCGGGCGGAAGCGATAGCCGCAAGCGGCGTCGCCGAACCGATGGCGTCGTCCGGGGTCGCCAGGGCGCTGTCCATGTCCGCCGCGTAGCGGTCGCACAGGCGAAGAATCAACTGCTGGGCCGCCTGCTGGCCAAAGGGCACCAGCTTGACGCCCGCCATCACCGCGCTTTCAATCCAGCTATAGCCAAGGCTCAGGGCCAGGTCAGGAATGGCGATTTGCCAGCGTACGCCGAGCCACGCCATGCCGGTTAGCTGACTTTGCTGGCACAGCTTGCGCCACTCGGGCGGGCAGTCCGGCTGCCAGTCGGCCAGCAGCCGGGTGAAGGCCGCGCCGCGGTTGCGCTCTTCATCGCGCAGCTCGCGAGTTTCCCGGCAGGCGAGCAGATAAGCGGTCCAGCGCCGGGCGCAGGCCAGATCGCCCGCTTCGCAGGCCCGGTAGAGGCGGGCAAACAGCGGCAGGTCGACGGTAAAAAAGCTCTGCTCCATTTGGCGCAGCTGCCAGCGCTCAAAGGCGGCGGTATCCGCTACCCAGCCCGCTTCCACCGCCCACTCCAGCCCCTGGGACCAGCTGTAGCCGCCAACCGGGAGGCTGCTGCTGGCAAGCTGCATCAAGCGCAGACGTTTTTCCGGCGTCGGCATTTAGTGGCTGTGCTCACGATCGTGATGGTGGTGGTGATGGCCGTGCGATTCGCTGGCGTAGGCGCCGGCTTCCGGTTCAAACGGCAGATGCGCGAAATCCACGGCCAGGCCAAACTGGCGCAGCATATCGTCCAGGACGTGATCGTGATGATAGCGCAGCTCGCCGGGCATAATCTGTAGCGGCACGTGGCGATTGCCAAGGTGATAGCAGGCCTTCGCCAGCATAAAAGGATCGGCGCAGCGTACGACCGAAACGGCTTCATCAGCGGCGATCACTTCAATGAATTCGCTACCGTTTTCGTTACTGAGAATGTCGCCGCCGCGCAGCAGCAGACCGCGCGGCAGCAGCAGGCCCGCCTGACGGCCATCGTTAAGCGTGACTTTAATGCGGCTTTTTACCCGCACGTCAATCGGCAGGGTAACGCTGGCCGTGGCCTGCGCCGGGGTCTCCACCCGTTGGGTCAAATAAAGCATTTGCGCTCCTTAAAACAGGAAATAACGTTGCGCCATCGGTAACACGTCCGCCGGTTCGCTGGTTATCAGTTCGCCGTCGATGCGCACCTCGTAGGTTTGCGAATCCACGGTAATAGTGGGCAGCAGGCCGTTGTGGTGCATATCGCCTTTTTGTACCGTGCGGCAGCCTTTAACCACCGCCGTCGCGCTGTGCAGGTTCAGCCGTTCAGCGACGCCGTTTTCCGCCGCCGCCTGCGACAGAAAGGTCAAACGGCAGCGGTGGCGAGCGCTGCCCAGCGCGCCGAACATCGGGCGATAGTGCACCGGCTGCGGCGTCGGGATAGAGGCGTTGATGTCGCCCATCGGCGCCATCGCGATCATGCCGCCTTTGACGATCGTCGCCGGCTTCACGCCGAAGAACGCCGGGGACCACAGCACCAGATCCGCCAGTTTCCCCACTTCAATCGAACCGACTTCATGGGCGATACCGTGGGTTAACGCCGGATTAATGGTGTATTTGGCGATATAGCGCTTCACACGGAAGTTGTCGTTATCGCCGCTCTCTTCCGCCAGCGGGCCGCGCTGGACCTTCATCCGGTGCGCCACCTGCCAGGTGCGCAACACCACTTCGCCGACGCGGCCCATCGCCTGCGAATCAGACGAGGTGAGGGAGAAGGCGCCCAGATCGTGCAGGACGTCTTCCGCGGCAATGGTTTCCCGCCGAATGCGCGATTCGGCAAACGCCACGTCCTCGGCGATATCCGGGTCGAGATGATGGCAAACCATCAGCATATCCAGATGTTCGTCAATGGTGTTGACGGTATAGGGCAGCGTCGGGTTGGTCGACGAGGGCAGAATATTGGGGTGCGCGCAGGCGGTAATAATATCCGGCGCATGGCCGCCGCCCGCCCCTTCGGTATGGAAAGTATGGATAGTGCGCCCGCCGATGGCCGCCAGGGTATCCTCAACGAATCCGGACTCATTGAGGGTGTCGCTGTGCAGAGCGACCTGTACGTCCATTTCGTCGGCCACCGTCAGCGCGCAGTCGATTGCCGCCGGGGTCGCGCCCCAGTCTTCGTGAATTTTCAGGCCGATAACCCCGGCCGCGACCTGCTCACGCAGCGCATCCGGATTCGAACCATTGCCTTTACCCAGCAGGCCAATATTGACCGGCAGGCTGTCCGCGGCCTGCAGCATCCGCGAGATGTACCACGGCCCGGGCGTGCAGGTCGTGGCGTTGGTGCCCGCCGCCGGGCCGGTCCCGCCGCCGATCATGGTGGTGACGCCGGAGACCAGCGCCTCTTCCGCCTGCTGCGGACAGATCCAGTGAATATGCGTATCGACGCCGCCGGCGGTGACGATCTTGCCTTCCGCCGCAATAATTTCCGTGGCCGCGCCGATCGCGATCGTGACGTTTGGCTGAATATCCGGGTTGCCGGCTTTGCCGATCGCGAAGATCCGCCCGTCTTTGACGCCGATATCGGCTTTGACGATCCCCCAGTAATCGACGATCAGGGCATTGGTCAGCACCAGATCCACGCACCCGGCGGAAAGCATCTGTCCCTGGCCCATACCGTCGCGGATCACTTTGCCACCGCCGAATTTGACCTCTTCGCCGTAGGTGGTCAAATCATCTTCGACCTCGATCCACAGCTCGGTGTCCGCCAGGCGAACTTTATCGCCGGTGGTGGGGCCGAACATGTCGGCATAGGCCTGACGTGAAATGTCACTCATCGTTTGCCTCCAGCGCGCCCATAACGTCTCCGCGGAAACCGTACACCGCGCGGGTTCCGGCCAGCGCCACCAGCTCCACCTCGCGCTTTTGGCCCGGTTCGAAGCGCACTGCGGTGCCGGCGGCGATATTCAGGCGATAGCCGGTCGCCTGCTGGCGATCGAACTTCAGCGCCGGGTTGACCTCGGCGAAGTGGTAATGCGAGCCGACCTGAATCGGCCGGTCGCCGTGATTTTCAACGATAATGCAGCAGGTGGCGCGGCCGACGTTAATCGCTATCTGGCCGGGTTTTACCTGATATTCTCCTGGGATCATCGCGCTACCTCAGATTATCGGGTTATGGACGGTAACCAGCTTCGAGCCGTCCGGGAAGGTGGCTTCGACCTGGATATCGGGGATCATTTCCGGCACGCCTTCCATGACCTGGTCGCGGCTCAGGACGTGGCGTCCCTCTTCCATCAGCTCGGCGACGCTTCTGCCATCGCGCGCGCCCTCCATAATAAAGGCGCTAATCAGGGCCACGGATTCGGGATAATTGAGCTTCAGACCGCGGGCCAGGCGACGCTCCGCCACCAGCGCGGCGGTAAACAGCAACAGCTTGTCTTTTTCTCTGGGTGTCAGTTCCATAGCGTTCTCTTAAGTCAGCCAGATTCGGGGGAGTACCGGAGATTTGCCGGTCAGGTGCGGGCGCATAAATTGCCAGATATCGCGCATCGCCCGCTGGCAAAGCAGATTATCGTCACTTAGAAAGCGTACCGTCAGCAGGCCGTCGGTGAGCGTCGCGCCGGCGTAGTTTGCCAGCGGCGTAAGTTTTTCGCGTACGCCTTCGAGCAGCGTTTCGTTCGCCGGGTAGAACAGCATCGTTCCCACCCACGGCTGCTGCGCGACGCAGGCCAGCTGTCCATCGGCCAGGCTCAGGCGCTCAATCAGCAGCGGAGAGCCGTCGACCCACACCTCCAGGCGATTGGCGAGCGCGCCGTGGCTAAAGGCTTCGCCGATGACCGGCCGGCCAAGGCACAGCAGGTCCCACGCCAGCAGCGTGCTGGAGGCGGAGAGATGAAAGACGGTAGACAAAGCGGCGTTGGCGCCGGGAAAGAAGATGGCGTCCTGCGGCAGCCACTCGAGCGTTGAGTTTTCGGCCAGCGTCAGGGTTTGCTGAAGACGCGCCTGCGCGCCGCTGCTGCGATAGAACTTGCTGGCGCCGGGCATGGTGATCAGCGTGTGGCACCCGGGATCCAACGTCGCGCTAATGGTGAGCTCATCGCCGCCGACGATACCGCCGGGCGGATGAAGCAGATAGAGGTGGCAGGTCTCTTCTTCGGGATAAAACGGGCGCTGAACGGTGAGGGGACCGACATGACGACGGGAGGCGAGCGTGGTTTTCCCGCCGAGAAATTGAAACTGGAGGTCCAGCGAGGCCTGCCAGCCTTTTTTATTCTGTGGTAACACGGTGCCGTGCAATGTCGCGCCCCTGCAAAATCAAGATAAAACAGCAGCGAAGAGTATTGATCGGGGGCCAATCATCCCGGTCATATGAAAAGCTTATGCCCGTCATACTTCGAGCCGCAGCCGCGTTGGTTCACCTTAATCACCTGGGACTCACTTGCCGCGAGTTGCGGCGCAGCAAAGGTTATTTCTGCTCCGGCGTTTTTTTCTTCTTTTTGAGCCGGGTCCAGATGCGGGTTTCCTGACGACGCCACAGACGCTGTATGTTGTCGTGATGGCGCAGCAGAATCAGGCATGACAGCATCGAAACCGGGAAAGTGTACTGCGGTTTGAACCACCAGACATAGAACGGCGCAATCAGCGCGCTCACGATAGCCCCCAGCGAGGAGTAGCCGCTGAGCAGAATCGTCAGCAGCCAGGTTCCGGCCATCACGCCGGTGAGATCCCAGCCGATAGGAGCAATGGCGCCGAAAGCGGTGGCCACGCCTTTACCGCCGCGAAAGTTAAAAAATACCGGCCAGATATGGCCCACGCAGGCGGCGATCGCCACCAGGCCGAGCCAGAACGGCGTCAGGCCTAACGCCCACGCGCCCCAGACCGGCAGCATCCCTTTCAGGACGTCAAAAATAAGCACCGCTACGGCTGCGCCCTTGCCGCCAATTCGCAGGACGTTCGTCGCCCCTGGATTGCCGGAGCCGCTGTCGCGAGGGTCGGGAAGGCCAGCGAGGCGGCAAACGAGAATGGCGCTGGAGATTGAGCCGCAGAGGTAGGCGAGGATAACCAGTCCAGGCGCGATTGCACTCATCAGCTGTTCCATTTTGAAAGTGTCGTTTTATCCCCTGCGCACTGCGCGTTGTCCGCGCATTGGCTCGCCGGGACCCATAGCGACGCTATGCTCCTGGAGCCTTGCCGCGTCACTGTCTTCCTGCAACGCAAATTATTTAGGGGATGTCTTTGCATCTGTGGATAATACGCATAATTGGCCGGAAGTGGTATCCGGTTTAGCCAAAAAGCAGGCAGGTCGTGATGGATATTGTATTTATAGAGCAACTTTCGGTAATCACCACAATTGGTGTTTACGACTGGGAACAGACCATCGAACAGAAGCTGGTGTTCGATATCGAAATGGCGTGGGATAACCGCAAAGCGGCGGCCAGCGATGATGTCAGCGATTGTCTCAGCTATGCTGATATCAGCGAACTGGTAATCAGCCACGTCGAAGGCGGGCGTTTTGCGCTGGTGGAACGCGTGGCGGAAGAAATTGCCGACCTGCTGCTGGAAAAGTTTCAATCTCCATGGGTACGTATTAAAGTCAGCAAACCTGGGGCGGTAGCCCGGGCGGCTAACGTCGGCGTCATTATTGAACGTGGCCTTAATCTGAAACAAAACTTTTCAGGTCATACTCGTTAAACAAATTGCGTTTATACCGGTCATAGAATCCGGCCATCAGGCTATTTTCTTTGCCGTTTTGCCCTGTGACAGCGCTCGAAATCCTTACGTACAACCTGTACGCTCACTTTTCTGCGCGCTGTCTGTGGCCAAATAAGCACGCCTGATAGCTCGGTTCTTCGTTCCTGGTTTTTTTCATTTTACTTTTTAAAGGGTTTAATTGGATGAGCGATATACACTCGCTGCTGATAGCGGCAATATTGGGTGTGGTTGAGGGGTTGACAGAATTTTTACCTGTCTCCAGTACTGGTCATATGATTATTGTCGGTCATCTGCTGGGTTTTGAAGGCGATACTGCGAATACGTTTGAAGTCGTCATTCAGCTTGGTTCCATTCTGGCCGTTGTGGTGATGTTCTGGCGCCGCCTGTTTGGTCTTATCGGCATTCATTTTGGCAAAAAGCCCGAGCATGAAGGCCAGGGCAGCGGTCGCCTGTCGCTTATCCATATTCTTTTGGGGATGATCCCGGCGGTGGTGCTGGGGCTGATTTTCCACGATACCATCAAATCGCTGTTTAACCCGATAAACGTGATGTACGCGCTGATTGTCGGCGGCGTGCTGCTGATCGCGGCGGAGGTGCTGAAGCCAAAACAGCCCCGCGCGGTGGGCATTGATGATATGACCTATCGTCAGGCGTTCGTCATCGGCTGCTTCCAGTGTCTGGCGCTGTGGCCGGGCTTCTCGCGTTCCGGGGCGACGATTTCCGGCGGGATGCTGATGGGCGTCAGCCGCTATGCGGCCTCTGAGTTCTCGTTCCTGCTGGCGGTGCCGATGATGATGGGCGCAACCGTACTGGATATGTACAAGAGCATTGGCTTCCTGAACGCCGGTGATATTCCGATGTTTGCCGTCGGTTTTATCACGGCGTTTATCGTCGCGCTGATTGCGATTAAAACCTTCCTGCAGCTGATTAAACGTATTTCGTTTATCCCGTTCGCCATCTACCGTTTTATCGTTGCGGCAGCGGTCTACGTGGTCTTCTTCTAAGCGTCCGCCCTCAGTCCCGCGGCTGAGGGCAACGCTTTTCTTTCCAGCGGGCGACGGCCTGAATCCGCCGACGCGTCAGCTCTTCACGAATTTCAACGCCCTGAAAACCTTCCGCCACCACCTCTTTTGTTGAAACCGACCGGGCAACGTCCCAGGCTTCCAGCAGCAGGCGACCCTGCGGATAATCGCAGGCTTCAAAGCCGGTGCGCCCGCGCACGTCGGCCTCGCTGGTTAACGCGATTTGCCTGACACGATGCGGCTTGCGCCAGGCGTCGATATTATCGAACAGCTTGACCAGCGTTTTCGGCTGCAGGATGGGCAGGGTATGAATCAGATCGTGAAATTCGGCGACCAGTTTTGCCAAGTCGCGCAGCTCGTTTGGCACCCGCAAACGGGCGCAGAGCTGCTCGACCAGCTTAACGCCAGCCGGACCGTGACCATGATGGCGCGGCCAGAGCGCTTTCGGCGTTAGCCCTTTCCCGAGGTCGTGGCATAGGGTGGCAAAACGGACATCCACTTCGGGCGAGAGCATCGCCGCCATGGTGACGGTCATCAGCGTATGCAGGCCAGTGTCGATTTCCGGGTGCCATTTAGCCGGGGCCGGTACGCCATAAAGAGCGTCGACTTCCGGGAACAGCACCTTGAGCGCGCGGCAGTCGCGTAATGTCTGGAAGAAGACCTGCGGATTGCGGGTAGAGAGGGCGCTTTCCGTCTCTTTCCACACCCGCTCGGGCGTGAGGTGCGCCAGCTCGCCAGCATCGGCCATCGCCCGCATCAGCGCCATGGTTTCATCGGCGATGCGGAACCCCAGATGCGCGTAGCGGGCGGCAAAACGCGCCACGCGCAGGACGCGTAGCGGGTCCTCGCTAAAGGCGGGCGAGACGTGGCGCAGCAGGCGCTGGCGTAAATCAGCCTGGCCGCCGTAGGGATCGATAATCTGGCCGTCGGCGTCCTGGGCCAGCGCGTTGATCGTCAGATCGCGGCGCAGCAGGTCTTGCTCAAGGGTGACGTCAGCGGCGGCATAGCAGGTAAAGCCGGTGTAGCCGGAGCCGGACTTGCGCTCGGTGCGCGCCAGCGCATACTCTTCGCGGCTTTGCGGATGCAGGAACACGGGAAAATCACGGCCTACCTGCTGGTAGCCCGCGTCGAGAAGTTGCTGAGGCGTGGCGCCAACCACGACCCAATCTTTGTCTTTAACCGGTAGCCTTAATAACGCATCTCGTACTGCACCACCGACCAGATAAACCTTCACGCCTCACTCTCCCGTCTTTATTTTCTTACGATGATACGTAAGTCTGGCAGAGAAGACGAATTAGTTCATCCAGCGGTCTTTGCGTTTGCGGCTCGGTACCAGGTGCGGCAACACCAGTCCGAGGATCAGGCCGACGCCCAGCACGCCGCCGCCGTACATAAACCACTGCATGATAATGGTGCGCTGTTTGTCATCAAGCTGCAGATTTGCGGCGTTTACCTTTTTCTGCGCGACAACCAGCTCATTTTTCAGCTTTTGGTTCTCTTCTTTCAGACCGTTTATCACGGCGTCGCTACCGGCGACTTTCTTCTGCATGTCCGCCGTGCGCTGATTCCAGGTGGTGTCGATGTTGTTGAGTTTGTCGGTCAGGGTTTTGACCTGGTTTTCCAGATCCGGCACGCGGGTGCGCAGGCTGGGCTCGTTGCTCAGCTCTTTCAAGGGGATCCAGGCGGTACGGCCGCTGTTGTCGCGTACCTGAGCATAGTTCGTGCTGTCGTTGGTTTGCAGCACCGCGACTTCTTCACCGGCGTTGATGGTGCCCACGAGACGATAGTTATCGCCCGGACCGCTGCGCACCCAGGTATTCAGTTCATCTGAAACGTAACGTTTTTCTTCCGCGTGAACCGCCGTGGCGGCGCTCAGCGCCAGCAAAGTCAATGTAATAAGGCGTAATTTTGGCATCAGGTCATCGTTTGGTCATAAAAAGTTGAACGATAGTAGTGGCATCGCCGAAGCGACGCAAAGTTTTCCGCCACAATCGGAATCATCCAGGAGGTGGCCCGGCAAAATGCGCATTGCATGGCGATTCGCCGCAAAATACTATTTACTGACAAGAAATATCGTTGTTAGTTCGCCGCAATTTCCCGGCACAGCATATAAGCGGAAGAATTCAGTCATGGCTCAAGAAATCGAATTAAAGTTTATCGTCGCTCAGGATGGCGTTGACGCGCTGCGTCAGCACCTCAACGCGCTGGAGGCAAAGCATACGCCAGCGGGTCAATTGCTGAATATTTACTATGAAACGGCGGATAACTGGCTGCGCCGCCACGACATGGGGCTGCGCATTCGCGGCGACCAGGGGCGCTATGAAATGACGCTGAAAATTGCCGGGCGCGTCGTCGGCGGCCTGCATCAGCGTCCGGAATACAACATTCCTCTGGACACGCCGGAGCTGGCGCTGGAGAAACTGCCGGCTGAGGTCTGGCCGCAGGGGGAACTGCCGGCGGCGCTCGCACAGAACGTACAGCCGCTTTTCAGCACCGATTTTGAGCGTGAAAGATGGGTGGTCAAAGAAGGCGACAGCGAAATTGAAATTGCGCTTGACCGCGGCGAAGTTAAAGCCGGCGAGCATCAGGAACCGATTTGTGAACTGGAGCTGGAACTGCTGTCCGGTACTACCCAGGACATTCTGACCCTTGCCCGTCGCCTGCTGGATACCGGCGTACTGCGTCAGGGCAGCCTGAGCAAGGCGGCGCGCGGTTATCATCTGGCGCAGGGCAATGAAGAACGTCCGCTGACCGCGTTAACGATCCTTCGCGTCGCGCCGAAGGCCAGCGTCGAGCAGGGTCTGGAAGCGGCGCTGGAAAGCGCGCTGGCGCACTGGCTGTATCATGATGAACTCCTCAATCGCGGCAATGCAAAAGCGAAAGCAGAGATTTTGCACGCTATTGCCCGCGTGCGGCACGCGCTGGTGCTGTTTGGCGGTATTGTCCCGCGCAAGGCCACCACGCTGCTGCGTGAGCGTCTGAGCGAAGCTGAGGCGGCGCTGGCGGAGGCCGAAACCGCCCAGGCGGCGCTTTTCAGCGTGGCGACCGTCAGAGCCAAGCTGACGCTCACCGATCTGCTGATAAACCGCGGCTGGCGTCCCTTCCTGAACGCAGCCGGAGAGCAGAAAATTGCCGGTTCGTTTAAACGCTTCGCGGATATTCAGCTCTCCAGAGCGGCGGCGGAGCTGAAAAACGCCTTCCGCCAGCCGTCCGCTGACGGTTATGTCGATCAGCTTCCGCGCCTGACCCGTGAAATTGACACCGTTCAGCTGCTATCCGGCGCTTATATCGACGCTGCCGCGCCGTGGCTGGAAAACTGGCAAGAAACCCGCCGGGCGATTGCGCATAACGACAGCAGCGTTATCGAATATTTTCGTCGCCAGGCGCTGGCCGCGGAGCCGTTCTGGCTGCATAGTGGAAAACGATAATTTCAGGCCAGGGAGCCCCTAAGATGCCGCTTTCTTCGCAATTACAGCAGCACTGGCAGACGGTCGCAGGCCGGCTACCAGCGGATTTTCCCGTATCGACGTTGAGCGATCGGGCGCAATCGGTCATGGCCTTTAGCGATTTCGTCGAACAGAGTCTGATCGCGCAGCCGCAGTGGCTGGCGGAGCTTGAAAGTGCGCCTCCCGAGGCGCAGGAGTGGCATCACTATGCCGACTGGCTGCAGGTTCGCCTGGCCGAGGTCAATGATGAAGCCGCGCTGATGCGCGAGCTACGCCAGTTTCGCCGTCGGATCATGGTGCGTATCGCCTGGGCCCAGGCGCTATCGCTGGTCAGCGAAGAGAGCAGCCTGCAGCAGCTAAGCGCGCTGGCGGAGACCTTAATCGTCGCTGCGCGCGACTGGCTATACGCCGCCTGCTGCCGTGAATGGGGCACTCCGTGTAATGCTGAAGGTACGCCGCAGCCGCTGCTGATCCTCGGGATGGGCAAGCTCGGCGGCGGCGAGCTGAATTTCTCCTCCGACATCGATCTGATTTTCGCCTGGCCGGAGCATGGCGCCACGCGCGGCGGCCGTCGCGAGCTGGACAACGCCCAGTTTTTTACCCGCCTCGGGCAGCGCCTGATTAAGGTGCTGGATCAGCCCACCCAGGATGGCTTTGTCTACCGCGTGGATATGCGCCTGCGCCCGTTTGGCGACAGCGGCCCGCTGGTGCTGAGCTTTGCCGCGCTGGAGGATTATTACCAGGAGCAGGGGCGCGACTGGGAGCGCTACGCGATGGTGAAAGCGCGAATCATGGGCGATAACGATGGCGTTTACGCCAGCGAACTGCGCGCCATGCTGCGGCCGTTTGTCTTCCGCCGCTATATTGATTTCAGCGTGATTCAGTCTCTGCGCAACATGAAGGGAATGATCGCCCGTGAGGTGCGCCGTCGGGGACTGAAGGACAATATCAAGCTCGGCGCGGGCGGCATCCGCGAAGTGGAGTTTATCGTCCAGGTCTTCCAGCTGATTCGCGGCGGACGCGAACCGATGCTGCAACAGCGGGCTTTGCTGCCGACGCTGGCCGCCATCGAAGAGCTGCACCTGCTGCCGGAAGGGGATGCGCAGAGGCTGCGCGAAGCCTATCTGTTTTTGCGTCGCCTGGAAAACCTGCTGCAAAGCATCAACGACGAGCAGACGCAAACCCTGCCGCAGGATGAACTTAATCGCGCCCGGCTGGCCTGGGGGATGGGGGCTGCCGACTGGGATACGCTCAGCGCGCGGCTGGCGGAGCAGATGGCCAACGTGCGGCGCGTGTTTAATGAATTGATCGGCGACGATGAAACCCAGTCGCCGGATGAACAGCTTGAAGAGTACTGGCGCGAACTGTGGCAGGACGCGCTGCAGGAGGATGATACCAGCCCGGCGCTGGCGCATCTCGCCGACAGCGATCGCCGCAGCGTGCTGGCGCTGATCGCCGATTTTCGTAAAGAGCTGGACCGGCGCACGATTGGCCCGCGCGGCCGTCAGGTGCTCGACCAGCTCATGCCGCATCTGCTCAGCGAAATCTGCTCGCGCGCGGATGCCCCGGTGCCGCTGGCGCGCATTACGCCGCTGCTCACCGGGATTGTCACCCGCACAACCTATCTGGAGCTGCTGAGCGAATTCCCCGGCGCGTTAAAGCACCTGATTAGCCTGTGCGCGGCGTCGCCGATGGTCGCCAGCCAGCTGGCTCGCCATCCGCTGCTGCTGGACGAGCTGCTGGACCCGAATACGCTTTATCAGCCGACGGCCACCGATGCCTATCGCGATGAGCTGCGCCAGTATCTGCTGCGCGTACCGGAAGATGATGAAGAGCAGCAGCTGGAGGCGCTACGCCAGTTTAAGCAGGCGCAGCTGCTGCATATCGCCGCGGCCGATATCGCCGGAACCCTGCCGGTGATGAAAGTGAGCGATCACTTAACCTGGCTGGCGGAGGCGATGATTGACGCGGTGGTCCAGCAGGCCTGGCTGCAGATGGTGGCCCGCTACGGGCAGCCGACGCACCTGCACGATCGCCAGGGGCGCGGTTTTGCGGTGGTTGGCTACGGTAAGCTGGGGGGCTGGGAGCTGGGCTACAGTTCCGATCTCGATCTGGTGTTCCTCCACGATTGTCCGATGGAGGTGATGACCGACGGCGAGCGCGAAATCGACGGTCGTCAGTTTTATCTGCGGCTGGCGCAGCGCATCATGCATCTTTTCAGCACTCGCACCTCGTCGGGCATTCTGTACGAAGTGGACGCTCGCTTACGTCCTTCTGGCGCGGCGGGCATGCTGGTGACCACCGCCGATGCCTTTGCTGATTATCAACAAAATGAGGCATGGACCTGGGAGCATCAGGCGCTGGTTCGCGCCCGCGTAGTGTATGGCGATCCTGAGCTACAGGCGCGCTTTGACGCCATTCGTCGGGATATTCTTACTACCCCGCGAGAAGGCGAAAAACTGCAGACCGAAGTGCGGGAAATGCGTGAAAAAATGCGCGCTCACCTGGGGAATAAGCATCACGATCGCTTTGATATTAAAGCCGATGCCGGGGGTATCACGGATATTGAATTTATTACCCAGTATCTGGTCCTACGCTATGCCAGTGATAAACCGAAGCTCACGCGCTGGTCCGATAACGTCCGTATTCTGGAACTGCTGGCGCAGAACGACATTATGGACGAGGCAGAGGCGAGGGCGTTAACTCACGCTTACACCACGCTGCGCGATGCGCTCCATCACCTGGCGCTGCAGGAGCAGCCGGGGAACGTGGCGCCAGAAGCGTTTAGCCAGGAGCGTGAACAGGTCAGCGCCAGCTGGCAGAAGTGGTTGATGGCTTAACTAAAAAACCGGGTGTGCTATTATCGCGCGCAAAGTTTGCGTCTCGCAGGAGAGAGGAATGAAAGTAACGCTGCCAGAGTTTGAACGTGCAGGAGTGTTGGTGGTTGGCGATGTGATGCTGGACCGCTACTGGTATGGTCCCACCAGCCGTATTTCGCCGGAAGCGCCGGTGCCGGTGGTGAAGGTGGAAAATATCGAAGAACGTCCTGGCGGCGCGGCAAACGTGGCGATGAATATTGCGTCGCTCGGCGCGACCTCTCGTCTGGTTGGCCTGACCGGGATTGACGATGCCGCCCGCGCGTTAAGCAAGGCGCTGGCCGACGTCAACGTGAAGTGCGACTTTGTGTCCGTCCCGACCCATCCGACGATTACCAAACTGCGCGTGCTGTCGCGCAACCAGCAGCTGATTCGTCTCGATTTTGAAGAGGGTTTCTCCGGCGTCGATCCTCAGCCGATGCACGAGCGTATTCAGCAGGCGCTGAGCTCCATTGGCGCGCTGGTGCTGTCTGATTACGCCAAAGGCGCTCTGACCAGCGTCCAGACCATGATTAAGCTGGCTCGCGACGCGGGCGTTCCGGTGCTTATCGACCCGAAGGGCACGGATTTTGAACGCTATCGCGGCGCCACCCTGCTGACGCCTAATCTCTCAGAGTTTGAGGCGGTCGCGGGTAAATGTAAGGATGAAGAAGAGATCGTTGAGCGCGGGATGAAAATCATCGCCGATTTTGACCTCTCGGCGCTGCTGGTGACCCGTTCCGAGCAGGGGATGACGCTGCTGCAGCCGGGGCGACCGCCGCTGCATATGCCCACTCAGGCCCAGGAAGTCTATGATGTTACCGGCGCGGGCGACACGGTCATTGGCGTGCTGGCGGCGACGCTGGCCTCCGGCAACACTCTGGAAGAGGCCTGCTACTTTGCCAACGCGGCGGCGGGCGTCGTGGTGGGCAAACTCGGTACCTCTACCGTTTCGCCTATCGAACTGGAGAACGCGGTACGCGGGCGTTCCGAGACCGGTTTTGGCGTGATGAGCGAAGAAGAGCTGAAGCTGGCGGTTGCCGCGGCGCGTAAGCGCGGCGAGAAAGTGGTGATGACCAACGGCGTGTTCGACATTTTACACGCGGGCCATGTTTCCTACCTGGCTAACGCCCGCAAGCTGGGCGATCGGCTGATCGTTGCGGTGAACAGCGACGCGTCAACCCGGCGTCTGAAAGGCGACTCTCGCCCGGTCAACCCGCTGGATCAGCGGATGATCGTGCTGGGCGCGCTGGAAGCCGTCGATTGGGTGGTCTCTTTTGAAGAGGATACCCCGCAGCGGCTGATTGCCGGAATTCTGCCGGATCTGCTGGTAAAAGGCGGCGACTATAAGCCGGAACAGATCGCCGGTAGCGAAGAAGTCTGGGCAAACGGCGGCGAGGTGCTGGTGCTCAACTTTGAAGATGGCTGCTCGACGACCAACATCATCAAGAAGATCCAGAAAGATAACAAACAGTAATGTTTTCTCTTCGCACCGTAGCGGCGGTATGTCCGGAATTATCGCGCTAACCGAGGCGTAACCGGCGATAACGCTGCAAAACAGGACAAAAGAGGCCCGCGATCGCCTAATCGCGGGCCTCTTTTTATTTAATGACGGCATAAATGATTTGGCTCAACAAATCGCCATTTGAGGCGCATTTTTCGTACAAAAAAAGCTAAGGTAAGGATAAATACTGAAGTCAGTAAAAAGCATATGACCAATCAGAAGACCAACGGCTGAAGGAGTATGCGTATGAAGAAAAACGATATGTATTTAATGAAGAATTTTGATTTTCTGGCCCAGAGCTTCGCCAGAATGAACGCACAAGGTCAGCCCGTCGATCTTCAGGCCATTGTTGGTAATATGGATGAAGCGCATCGCGAATGGTTTTGTCAACGCTATGAACTTTACTGCCGCCAGGCGAATAAAACCATGTCGCCAGAAGCGGAGCTGGAGCACTAATCTACTTACCGCAGTACAGATACGACAACGGGCCTGACGGCCCGTTGCTTGTTTTACGGCTTCTCTTCGACGTCCGGCGCTGCCGGCGCGCTCGGCGAACGGTTTTCCAGATCGTTAAGACGCTGCTCCAGAAGCGCCAGCTTTTCACGCGTGCGCAACAGCACCTGCGTCTGCACGTCGAACTCTTCGCGGCTTACCAGGTCCAGGCGAGTTAACTGCGACTGGAGCACCTGACGGATTTTTTTCTCCACGTCTTCCCCCAGATCGCGGAGCCCCTTCGGCATTGATTCATGAACCTGACGGGCGATTTGTTCAATTTTTTTCGGGTCAATCATGGTGGTTTCCTGCTCTGGTCGGTTATCCGCTCATTGTAGTGCGATCGTCGGCGCCTATAAACCATAAATGTTTGAAGCTTATGCATTGCCGACGATAGTCAATAGCGTTATAGTTGCTTTGCTTATTCTCAGGGCGGGGCGAAATTCCCCACCGGCGGTAAATCAACCATAGCGTTGAAAGCCCGCGAGCGCTTTCTGCAAATGCAGAAAGGTCAGCAGATCCGGTGTAATTCCGGGGCCGACGGTTAGAGTCCGGATGGGAGAGAGTAACGGCTCAGCCGGGTTTGTACCCGCTTGCGTTGACTTTTGCCGCTAAACCGGCGCTCCTAAGACTGCCCTGATTCTGGTAACCATACAATTAATGAGGTTTTTTTTACCATGAATCAGACGCTACTTTCCTCTTTTGGTACCGCTTTTGAACGTGTAGAACGTGCTCTGGATGCACTGCGCGAAGGCCGCGGTGTGATGGTGCTTGACGATGAAGACCGTGAAAACGAAGGCGATATGATTTTCGCCGCTGAAACCATGACCGTTGAGCAGATGGCGCTGACCATTCGCCACGGCAGCGGCATTGTCTGCCTGTGCCTGACGGAAGATCGCCGTAAACAGCTCGACCTGCCAATGATGGTTGAGAACAACACCAGCGCCTACGGTACCGGTTTTACCGTGACCATCGAAGCCGCTGAAGGCGTGACCACCGGCGTTTCCGCCGCTGACCGCGTGACCACCGTGCGCGCGGCAATTGCCGATGGCGCGAAGCCGTCCGACCTGAACCGCCCTGGACACGTTTTCCCGCTGCGCGCGCAGCCGGGCGGGGTTCTGACCCGCGGCGGCCATACTGAAGCAACCATCGATCTGGTCACCCTGGCTGGCCTCAAACCGGCGGGCGTACTGTGTGAACTGACCAACGACGACGGCTCTATGGCGCGTGCGCCGCAGTGCATTGAGTTTGCTCAGCAGCACAATATGGAAGTGGTCACGATTGAAGATTTAGTGGCCTACCGTCGCGAACACGAGCGTAAAGCCAGCTGATTGCAGTTGTTGCGCTCATAAACAGTATCCTCCAATATAGTCGGAGGATACTGTTCGTTGTGTGGGTAAAATTGGTCTACTGATAGTTTATTTTTATGATTAAATCTTTACTGAAAGGCCCTTCCACAAGACTTTTTGTTGGATGCTTCGTCAACTCAGCAATGTAGTTATGGGTTACCGTTGCAGCGCTACCTGGAATATAGCTTGCAAAATTTGCATATTGGTTATACACGATATCGCTGTTAATTGTTTTGTCGTTAATTCGCATCAGAAGACCATTTCCCATATCCAGATGAGTATTATCGTATAGCGTATCATTAGTATAAAAACTGGTTTTGACATCAAATTTATCGGTACATCCCGCAGCTTCATTTTTAATAGTGGATATGCTAAATGGTTTCTTTGCTGGTTCTTTCAATATAACACTATCAGATATTTGACCGAAGTCGACAATTTGTGATTCGGGATAAATTTTAATATCTACGCTACAATCTAAAAAATGAATGTTTGAAAGCCCGTCAATATCATAGTGCAAGTTTTTAGCATGCGCCAGCCGGTTTATTCCTCCAGAACCATCAAAGGCTAATACGGTGACTGCAGGAAAATTATACTCTATCTGTGAAGGTGGAATTGATTTTAGCTTAACGTATAAGCGAAAACGAACGGTAAATGTCGTGTTTTTCTGGATTGTATGGCCATTACATGCCTTATGCTTATATGACTGGTCAAAGTCACTCATTTGATCAAGGCATGCGCCTGTATTGATTTTTGTGTTCGGTATGTCGTAATCCACACCATTATAGGTTACACCAAATGCCAGATAAGAATTATTGGTAACCAGGTTATCGGTGTTATGGAAGCTATCCAGAATATAAGCATAAACGTTTTCTGACCAAGGCGATTTGGGATCTTTATTGTTATGTGAGGCTTCATCACAATAAACGGTTACAGTAATATCGCCGCTTTCCCATATTTTTTTTCCAACAGGTGCGTCTGCGGGGACAGTAAATGGCGGCAGTGATGTGGTAACGAGATGGTCTCCACCGTAGTTATTTTGATAACAGTCGATTGCCCAGGATGATGATGAAAAAAGGCAAATCAGCAAAATAAAAAAAATGAATAATTTTTTCATTATTAGCCCCTTTTCACTGGTTCAGACTGACATACTATTTGTACCGAATTACAGCTAATTTTAAACATATTCAGACCACCATAATCGCCAATAAAGCCCACCTGGAAATTAGCAGGCAGGTCTTTAATCTCCTGCGACGCCTGGCCAAACGGTTCAGCCATCATGCTGGATGTTTTTGGCAGCAGCGTTTTGCCATTCGTGCCGATATAACCAACGGTGATAAAATAGGGGGAGTTATTCTTTAACGTTAACCCGCTGGCCGTTCGGCTAATATCGAATTTACCGGTCAGATTCACCTGTCCGTTCTTCACTTCGACAGCCTTTGGTCGCCAGAAAATTTTAATGCGGCTCTGCATGGCGATTTGCATGACGTTTTTTTGTTCCGAGCGAGGCGGAATCTCGCGCACATTGAAATAAAACAGCGATTCCCTGTCTGCCGGAAGCTGCGTCAACGTTGGCTGAGGAATCAGGCGTACCTGTACTTGCTCACCCGCCTCCAGGCGCACCATTGGCGGAACAGCAGTAATATAGTTTCGGGATTTTTTATTATCCTTGTCCTCAATCCATGATTGAGCAAGGAAAGGGATTGTTGTGCTCTGGTTGGTCAAGCGCACGGAGACGCTCTTATCCGACTGGTTAAGAATAATGCGGGTTCTGTCGGGCGACACGGCGGCATTTACCGCAAAGCTGGTACCCAACAGAAATAATAGTCCTTTCGCAAACGTGTTAATTTTCATCATCATTCATCCTGAATTAATGTGCGGGTTTACATGGTAAAATAATGGCCTGGCCGTTGATGTTGCTATGGTTAGGCGGCGTCATATCACACACGTTGTCGTTCCATTTTAGCGTCAGGATGCTGTTTTCCTGTATTCCGCTCAGATACACAAAGCCGTCATCAGCGACTAAACCTATATCGCGACCGGTTGCTTTGTCGGTTACGGTCACGCCCAGCGGTGGATAGCGTCCGTCTTCCAGGCGGATAACGCCGATGATCTGATAGCCTTTGGTCGCGCTCAGGGGCATATAGCCAATAGCACCTTCGGTCAGCGTGGTGCGGATAACGGAGTTGGTAACATCCACGCCATCCGGCAGGTTGTTATTGTTCACCATTACCGTCGCAGTTGTGTAGTTACCCACTGACGGAACCACGGAAATACCAAACATATTGGTCATACTACGGTTATTGTTCACCTCAACACCGGCTATTCCATCCGCATCCACCATTACGCGAGAACTGTTGCCTGTGTTGTAGTCATGCAAGGCCGCACCGTAACGGGTTGCCGTAAATGAGCCGTTCCAGCCAGCGCTGAACGAGCGATAGCTGCTCGGCTTCACGCTACCGTTTACATTCAACCGGCCATAGGGTGAATAGTGCTGATAGTACCCGCGCATGGCCGCTTCGCCATCGCCAAACTCTTTATCTGTGCCTGAAACGGACATATTCCACGGGTTATTACGATCTGAACCATCGTACCAGGTTGCCGTTTGCGTCGTTGCGTCGTCGCCATAGCGCTGCAGGCTGTACATAATATTGCGATTATTTTCTAGCGGCAGAGAGAGTGAAAGGTAATATTGATTTTCTTGATTATTATTCCAGCTCACACGGCTCATCGCCAATGAAGCTGAAATATTTTTAAACGCGGCAATATCAAAGCTACGGCTCAGAGAAAACGAGTAGTTCGTATTGGTTTGACTGTTCCAGTAGGTATTACGTGTGATACTCAGATAGGTATTTAGCTCCAGCGGCGCAACGTACTGGTTAAAGGAGAGCACATAGCTCTCTTTCTCATTGGAACTGGAGTCGGAACCATCGCGCGAGCTGATATATTCGCTCATCGTGACGTATTCTTTATCTGAGAATCGGTAACCCGCGAAGGTTACCTGACTGTTTGTTTCTTCAAAACGTTTGGCATAGTTAGCGCGATAGCTAAAGCCGCGCTGTTTACCTTGATCGTCATTACGTAGATTGGCCTCGGCGCGGGTAATATCAAGGGAGAATGAGCCAAAACGGTTAAGGTTAAAGCCAACCCCACCGGTTGCCGCCTGATAGTCATCGGCGGTGACGATAGCGCCGCCGTAGAGAGAGATATCACTCAACCAGCCCCAGGAAGCCTCCCCGGTCCAGAAAAGGGGGTTATTCACATCGTTGTGAGTCGTTGATGTGGGTTTACCCAGTGAACTTTTATAACGTACCTGCCCTTTACGCGTCAGGTAAGGGATAGAGGCGGAACCAACCTGAAACGTACTTTTGCGTCCGTCTTCTTCCTCGATCGTAACATCCAGTTGCCCCTGCAAGGTCGTGCCCAGATCGGCGATGGTGAATGGCCCGGGGGAGACGGTCGTTTGATAGAGCGTGCGGCTGTTTTGCGTAATGGTGACCTTAGCGTTGGTCTGTGCAATGCCGCTTATTTGCGGCGCATAGCCGCGTAAATCCGGCGGAAGCATTTGTTCATCACTTTCCAGAGAGGCGCCGGTAAAGTGGAAAGTATCGTAGAGGCCTGAGCTCAGGTCGTACTGGCCCATTGTGAATTTTGACGCCAGGGACGGAATCGGGCGGAATAAATAGGTACGCGGCAGGCTACTGCTGGTTCCCGTTGATTTACGCTCAATAAACGATTGATCGTATTGATAATCGCTACGTAAGCGCCATGCGCCGAGATTGAAACCCAGGGTGCCATATGAGTTGACGCTCTGGTTGCTGTCGCCGTGGCTCGGCGTGTACTGGCTGGCGTACAGGTTATAATCCAGCATAAGACCCGCGATACCGTCGTCCCAGTACTCCGGTGGCGTCCAGTTTTTAGCCTGATATTTCATCCATGCCTGAGGTACGGTTAACGTCAGCACCATGTTCGCTTTATCCAGACGAATAATCAGTTCTGGCTGATGGCTGAGATCGAGACAGCCTTTTTGAGCCCACACGTGTAGTGGCTCAATAAACGCGTCGGCAAAGCCGAACTCTGCCAGGCGCTCTTTAGTCAGGCAAAGCTGAGAACCGCTTTCGTTATCGGCTTGTACCCACTCCAGGTGATAGGCTTTTGGTAAGGTGTTTTTGTTGATCTGTATGCGCACCAAATAGGTGCCGACAGGGATATAACCTTTTTTTTCAAATTGTGAGAGATCGATATTTTCCCTGTCCTCTGCATCAATCATATCGGTATTGAATTCTAGTGCAGAAAGCGGCATTGATAGCGATGCGATAATAGCTACTGAGTATAGGGTATGCTTTATTAAAAGGGATAGCTTTCCTGGCGTTAAACCGCTATGAATGATAGTACGCATAAAATCCGTTTCTTTTAATAAAATAGACCGGGAAAGCCGGTGAATCCCTCACCGGCCTGAATCAATAAAAATTAAGCGAAAGCGATAATTATTTATAAGCCAGGACGTAGTTTGCCTGAGCGTAAACATCACCCTCGGTCGCATTTTTACCTTTAGATTCCATGCGGGCGTGGAAGTCCAGATTCTGCGTCGGGTTGGTATCGGTAAACACTACCGGTACTGCGGAGCCCAGGGTTACGGTGTTGTAACCTGCGTCCATGATACGTACGCCAACGCCGGTAGCGCCACCGTAGTTGCTTTCTTTGGTATTCACCATCAGGCTGGCGTCGCTGCTGTCGACGTTGGCAGAAGTGAAGGTGACGCTCACTTTATCCGTTGTCGTTTTAACGCCTTTATCATCCGTTGTGCTCAGAATACAATCGCGCAGTTTGATAGAGAAATCTGCAGGCTGAGAGTACTGGCCGCCGTTCAGTACGCTATCGGCAACCTGCCCGAGATCGACATCAATCTGAGCGCTTTCCGGTGTCACAGAGCAAGGGGAGGTAATAACGGTACCGGAGAAGGTGACAATACCGTGGCCCTGATCTTCTGCGCTGGCATTAAAAACCGTCGCAGAAAAAACAGCGGTGGTGGCAACAGCAAGCAGCGTTTTTTTAAACATGGAATATAGTCCTTTATAGATGATCAATATTAAATATGAGGTATACGACAACTGGTATGGGATTGGTTTTGCTTGAATTAATATTAATTCAACGCGTAAAAAGTATCATGCTGCTCACTGTTACGCATGTTAATTGTAATTAAAGGTAACTCGCAGTTTTCCTTAATACATGTATTTCAATGCGCTTTTTTTAGGGTTTTTCTCAACACACACTCTCTTTTAACGGTGGTTTTACGTATGTTTATTGTTTGTGTGAATGAATTTTCGTGTGATACCCGAAAAATTACGTTAAGTTAATGCCAAATAAATGGAGGGGCGCTGTAAAAACGCTATTTATGTAGGGTTTTAATTGACTAAAAGTTAAATCAAATATCTATTCTCAATCCATCATTGTGATGAATTTATGTGATAAATTGACAAGTGAAATATAGCGCTGCAAATAATTGGCGCATTGGCTCAGCCAATGCCCACCGTTTGCAAAACCACCAGGCTTAATCCCATCACTGACATCCCGCACAGCACGCCGTAGCTCGGGTTGCTTTGCGGATCGAGCTCTTTCGCCAGCGGCATAAGCTCATCAACCGACAGCGCAATCATGATACCGGCAACCGCGGCCATAACGGCGCCCATCATCACCGGGGATATCGCGCTGCCCAGCACCAGCCAGGCCAGCACGCCGCCGAAGATTTCCGCCATGCCGGAAAGACCCGCCCAGAACACCGCTTTACTTCTGGAGCCCGTAGCGGCATATACCGGTCCGGCTACCGCCAGTCCTTCCGGGATGTTATGTAGCGCAACGGCTAACGCGACCCCCATGCCCAGCTCGAGATTATTGCTGGCCGTCACGAAGGTCGCAATGCCCTCGGGGAAGTTATGCAGGCTGATGCCTAAGGTCAGTAAAATCGTCGTACGGCGCAGGTTACGCGGGCGGGAAATGCCGGGAGACATCAGATCCTGCGGGTGGGCGTGAGGCAGCATGCGGTCAAGCGCAAAGTAGCCAAGAAGGCCGATAATAAACATGCCGTAGCCTAGCAGGGGAGACATGCCTTCGGTAGCCAGCGCGGCGGGCAGCATCTCCATCAACGAAATCAGCAGCATGATCCCGGCGGCGAATCCCAGCGAGAATCCCAGTAAGCGATTCGAGGGTTTCTGCCCGATAACGCCGAAAATGGCGCCAATAAAGGTAGCGCTCCCTGCCAGCAGGGTCAGAATGACGGGTGAGGACAACATTCACCTCCTTATGAAAATAATTCTTATTAAGAGTATCGTGTTCCATTGACGATCGCGAGCGCGCGGATTCACTCTTTACCGCCGCTTACATTCAAATTTTCTGACGATCATCATCATGCTTATCTGAGTTTATCCTCCATAGAAAGAGCGTAATGTAAATACATCAACTTTCTTAATAAAGGATATCACTATGTCCCGTACCCGCATGCCCGCGCTGTTTTTAGGTCACGGTAGCCCGATGAACGTGCTGGAAGATAACATCTATACTCGCGCCTGGCGGCATCTGGGCGAGACGCTGGCGCGGCCTAAAGCCATTGTGGTGATCTCCGCGCACTGGTTCACTCGCGGTACAGGAGTGACCGCGATGGAGGCGCCGAAAACGATTCATGATTTTGGCGGTTTTCCCCAGGCGCTCTACGATACGCATTATCCGGCGCCGGGTTCGCCTGAACTGGCCCAGCGTCTGGTTGAGCTGCTGGCGCCGGTGCCGGTGACGCTGGATAAAGAAGCCTGGGGCTTTGACCATGGTTCCTGGGGCGTGTTGATTAAAATGTATCCCGATGCCGATATTCCGATGGTACAGCTGAGTATTGATAGTACGAAGCCCGCGGCATGGCATTTCGAAATGGGGCGTAAGCTGGCCCAGCTGCGCGATGAGGGCATTATGCTGGTGGCAAGCGGCAACGTGGTGCATAACCTGCGTACCGCACGCTGGCACGGCGAAAATACACCTTATCCCTGGGCGGCGTCGTTTAATGACTACGTGAAGGCGAATCTGGACTGGAAAGGTCCCGTAGCGGAACATCCGCTGGTGAATTACCTGGCGCATGAAGGCGGATCGTTATCGAACCCGACGGCCGATCACTTTCTGCCGCTGCTGTACGTGCTGGGCGCCTGGGACGGTGAAGAGCCGATTACGATCCCGGTTGAAGGAATGGAAATGGGCTCCCTGAGCATGCTGTCAGTGGTCATTGGCGCCTGAAAATAGATAAACCCCGGCAGTAAACGATGCCGCCGGGGTTCGATGTTACTCGACGAAAATGTGCGGATAAAAGCGCGACAGATCCTGAGTGATCAGCGCCCGGTCTTCGCGAATGCCAATACCCGCCGGCTGGTCGTTAATCAGCCAGCTGCCGATGAGCGTGTAGCTGTCGCCAAACTTCGGCAACGGATAGAACGCCTGCACGATGGTGCCCTCTTCGCCGTACGGCCCTTCTACCGCCTCCAGCACTTTGCCATTTTCCACGATAGAGACGTTAGCGCCCTCGCGGGAGAAGATCGGCTTGATAACGTACTTCTCCAGCTCCGGATGCGCATCTTCGCTGAAATAAGCGGCCAGCAGGTTCGGATGGTTGGGGAACATCTCCCACAGCAGCGGCAGCAGCGCTTTGTTGGAGATAATGCTCTTCCACGCCGGCTCCAGCCAGCGCACGCCGGCATCTTCCAGCTTGGTGGAGAACACCTCGCGCAGCATGTACTCCCACGGATAGAGCTTGAACAGATTACCAATCACCTGATCCTGCAGATCGGTAAACTGGCCTTTTTCTCCGAGACCAATATCTTCGATGTAGAGGAACTCGGTTACCACGCCCGCTTCTGCGGCGCAGTCCTGCAAATATTGCACGGTACCGCGGTCTTCAACGGTATCGCGACAGCAGGCCATATGCAGCAGCTGGAAGCCGAACTGCTCGCGCAGCTCGCCAAAGCGATCGATCAGCTTCTCCTGCAGGCTGTTGAACTGATCGCTGCCCGCCGGCAGCTGACCGGCGTTCAGCTGATCTTCCATCCAGATCCACTGGAAGAATGCCGCTTCATAGAGAGACGTCGGCGTATCGGCGTTGTTCTCCAGCAGCTTCGGCTCACCCACGCCGTCCCACGCGAGATCGAGACGCGAATACAGCGAGGGCTGATGGGTTTTCCACGACTGGCGTACGAAGCCCCAGGTGTGTTTGGGGATGCGAAATTTGGCCATTAACTCATCGCTGGCGATGACTTTTTCCACCGCCTGCAGACACATCTGATGCAGCTCAGCGGTGACGTCTTCAAGTTTCTCAACCTGCGCCAGCGTCAGTTTGTAATAGGCTTCTTCGCTCCAGTACGGCTCGCCGTACATGGTGTGAAAGTTAAAGCCATACTCTGTCGCCTTTTCGCGCCAGTCCGGGCGCTCGTTAATGCTGATTCTTTCCATGTCGCTTAGCCGCCCATCGAGCGTGAAGAAGAGGAGCTTGCTGAGCTACGCTGCATGGTTGATTGCTTAGCGACCGAGTCGCCAAACCCGCCGCGCGTCACGGTGCTGGTGGTGGCTGGTTTTGGCGCCATCGCGGTTTTCGGCACGGTCATGGTACGGCCCGGCTGCGCTGCGCCGTAGCTCTTACCGCCCGCGTCGGTGTATTTACCATAGGCCGGGCTGGCCGGGTTTTTTGAGCTGAACAGCGGCTGCTGAGCGCCCATTCCGCCGCCCATCATCCGGCCCATCATGTAGCCAGCCATCAGCGGCATCCAGAAGCTGCCGCTGCTTTGCGCCTGGGCCTGGTTTTCCGGAGCCATGCCTGCCTGAGCCGGCGCCTGCTGGCACTGACCCTCACCGAATTCGGCGACACAGTCTTCACGGGAGGCGTATTTTGGCGCGGTACGCTCCGCTTCTTTGAGCGCGTTGTTGTAAGCGGTGGTGCACTCTGCGGATTTACTCGGGTTAGCGGCAGAGCAGTCATCGGCGTTTTGATACAGAGAAACCGTTTCATCGCTTTGTTCACAACCGGCGAGCATAAATACCGCCGTCACGGCGAGCGCAACGGGAGTTAAATGACGGGCGCTCCAGCTTTTGCGGAAGGAGGCGTGTTTAATATTTTTTGTCCGTTTCATGTTTGTCTTCCTGGACCCAGTGGTATGCGTTTTGTTAACGCTCAGGATAGAGGATGAGTGGTGGAAAATGAAGCGAATAGGGGCGGAAAGCGGGGGATCTTTACGTTGCCTTACGTTTAACGCTTCGCTTACCCGGCGGGTAAGCGAAGCGCGGACTGCGCAAGCTTGATTACTGGCGGAACGGATTGCTGCCGCTGGTGCTGCGGGCTGATGCCGGTTTTGCCGCGGCGGTGTTGCTGTAGCCGTCAGCGCTGGCATCCTGCTGCGGGTTCTCCGGCGCAACGCTATCCGGTGAAGTCGGAATAGACTTGCCCAGCGTATTGTTCAGCGCAACCAGGTCCTGCTCGTTCAGCGTACCGAGCGCGGATTTGATGTTCAGCTCGTTAATCAGGTAGTTATAACGCGCGTTGGACAGCTGCTGTTTTGCGTTATACAGCGTGGTGGTCGCATCCAGGACATCGACGATGGTACGCGTACCCACTGAATAACCGGCTTCCATGGCATCCAGTGAACTTTGGGCAGACACCACGGCCTGTTTGTAGGCATTGATGCTGCTGATGGACGCGTTCACGTTGTTAAAAGAGGAACGAACGGTTTGCACCACGCTACGATGTGCGCTTTCCAGCTGCTCGCTGGCGCCGACAAAGTTGTACTGCGCCTGTTTAACCTGGGAGTTCACCATCCCGCCCTGATACAGCGGCAGGGAGAAGTTCAGGCCGATTTGGTTCTGCCCGATATCTCTGTCCTGCGTGGTGTTTTTAGAGCCACTGTAGCTGTTATTAGATACGCTACTGGACGCGTTTAAATTCAGGGTCGGCAGATGCCCATCCTGCGCCTGGCGAATTTGCTCGCGCGCCAGGTCCTGGCTGAGCCGGGCCTGCAGCAGCGACAGGTTACGGTTTTCCGCTTCTTTCAGCAGCGCGTTCACCGCCGACGGTTTAGTGGTTTTAAAACCATCAACGTTCAGCGAGGCCAGCTCCGGATAGTAGTTGCCGGTCACCTGACGCAGCCCTTCTACGGCGTTATCGAGGTCGTTGCGCGCGGTGACTTCATTCGCCAGCACGGCATCGTACTGCGAACGGGCGTTCTGTACGTCAGTAATCGCCACCAGGCCAACGTTAAAGCGCTGGGTGGTCTGATCTAACTGGCGGTAAATAGCCTGTTTCTGCGCTTCGGTATAGGAGAGCGTATCGATCGCGGCCAGCACTTTAAAATAGGCCGTCGCGGTGTTCAGAATCAGCGTTTGCTGATCCGTCTGATAGGTGACGTCCTGAATGCCGGCGTTCTTTTCCTGCAGCGTCAGCGCACGCCATTTCGACATATCAAACAGAACCTGCGTGAGCTGCAGCGATCCGCTGGTGACGTCGGAATTCTGGTCTTTAGCATCACGGAAGCCGCTGGTATAGGTATAATCTGCACCCAGACCGAGCTGTGGCAATAACGGGCTACGCGCTTCGTTGATCTTCTCGAATGCGGCATCACGATCGGCTGCTGATTTACGCAGATCAGGGTTGCTGACACGCGCCTGCTGATAAACCTGCAGCAGGTTTTCAGCCTGGCTCATGGCGCTGAAGCCAGTCAGGCCCAGGCCGATAAGGATGGGAAAGAGTTTCTTCATTTGCATTCCTTGTTGTGAAGCATTTAGCGCTACTCAAATTCTAAAAATAATCACTGATTGTATAGAGTCTGTTACCGTAAAAAGTTGGCGTTATGTGCCATGGGGCGGTAATTTGCACCAATCTAGCATACGAGCCGTAAAACGGTAGCCACACCGCCTATAAATTCATAACTTCATGTTCTACAGGATATCGAAATGAGCGACGTCAATCAGCAGGGGATTACCTTCTCTAAAAACGATGTAGAAATTATTGCACGCGAAACGCTTTATCGCGGTTTTTTTTCGCTCGATTTATATCGTTTTCGCCATCGCCTGTTCAACGGTGGGATGAGCGGCGAAGTGACCCGCGAAATTTTTGAGCGCGGCCACGCCGCAGTCTTGCTACCCTTTGACCCGGTACGTGATGAAGTTGTGCTCGTCGAGCAGATCCGTATTGCGGCGTATGATACCAGCGCGAGCCCGTGGCTGCTCGAAATGGTCGCCGGTATGATAGAAGAAGGTGAGTCTCCTGAAGATGTCGCCCGTCGTGAAGCGGTGGAAGAGGCCGGGCTTATTGTTGGCCGGGTGAAACCGGTGCTGAGTTACCTGGCCAGCCCCGGCGGCACCAGCGAAAGGCTGTCTATTATGGTGGGTGAAGTCGATGCAACGACGGCAAAAGGAATTCATGGACTGGCCGACGAAAACGAAGATATTCGCGTTCATGTGGTGAGCCGGGAACAGGCTTACAGATGGGTGGAAGAGGGGAAAATCGACAACGCAGCCTCTGTCATCGCGCTGCAATGGCTGCAACTGCATTATCACAATTTACGAAACGAGTGGACAAAATGAAGCGTTATACGCCTGACTTTCCTGAAATGATGCGCCTGTGTGAAACCAACTTTGCCCAGCTGCGCCGCCTGTTGCCGCGAACGGATGCAGCGGGAGAAAAGGTGAGTTACCAGGTGGGCAACGCGCAATACCGATTAACCATCATCGAATCGACCCGCTACACTACGTTAGTGGCGATTGAACAGACTCTGCCTGCGGTGAGCTACTGGAGTCTGCCGTCAATGACGGTACGGCTCTATCACGATGCAATGGTCGCTGAAGTGTGTTCAAGTCAGCAGATCTTTCGCTTCAAAGCGCGGTATGATTATCCTAATAAAAAGTTGCATCAACGCGACGAAAAGCATCAAATTAATCAGTTTCTGGCCGATTGGCTGCGATACTGTTTTGCACATGGAGCGATGGCGATTCCGGTTTGTTAGCGTCGTGAAACCTAAGGACACCATTTGGAAAGCCTGTTAAACCTACCTTTGGCTGGTGAGGCCAGAGTCAGGATATTACAAATTACCGATACTCACCTGTTTGCTGAAAAACATGAAACGCTGTTAGGTATCAATACCTGGGAAAGCTATCAGGCCGTACTGGATGCGATCCACGCCTCACAGCGAGAGTGCGACCTGATCGTTGCTACAGGCGATTTGGCGCAAGATCACTCTGCCGCGGCCTACCAGCATTTTGCTGAAGGCATCGCGAGTTTTACTGCACCCTGCGTCTGGCTACCGGGTAATCATGATTTTCAACCGGCAATGTACAGTACGCTGCAGGAATCCGGCATCTCTCCCGCTAAACGCGTATTGCTGGGCGAACACTGGCAAGTATTGCTGATGGATAGCCAGGTGTTCGGTGTGCCGCACGGCGAGCTGAGCGATTTCCAGCTGGAATGGCTTGAGCAGAAGCTGACCGAAGTTCCGCAGCGGTATACGCTGCTGCTGTTGCACCATCATCCCCTGCCGTCAGGCTGTAGCTGGCTGGATCAGCATAGCCTGCGCAATGCCGGGGCGCTTGATTGCGCGCTGGCCGCTTTTCCTCGCGTTAAGCATCTGCTCTGCGGCCATATTCACCAGGAGCTGGACCTTGACTGGAACGGACGGCGCATGATGGCCACGCCATCCACCTGCGTGCAGTTTAAGCCGCACTGCGCGAACTTCACGCTCGATACCGTCTCCCCAGGCTGGCGCTGGCTGGAACTGCATCCTGACGGCACATTGACCACTGAAGTTTGCCGCCTCGAAGGCGTGAAATTTCACCCGGATATCGCTTCAGAAGGATACTGATGTCTACGCTTCTCTATCTGCATGGTTTTAACAGCTCGCCTCGGTCGGCAAAAGCGACTGCGCTGAAAGCGTGGCTGGCGCAGACCTATCCTGACATCTCGATGGTGATACCGGAGCTCCCGGTTTATCCCGCGCAGGCGGCTGAGCATCTGGAGTCTATCGTGCTGGAGCATGGCGGTGAACCGCTGGGCGTTGTCGGGTCGTCGCTGGGGGGATATTACGCGACCTGGCTATCGCAGTGCTTTATGCTGCCCGCCGTGGTAGTGAACCCCGCGGTGCGCCCGTTTGAGCTGTTGAACAATTTCCTTGGCCCCAATGAGAATCCATACACGGGGCAGCAATATGTGCTAGAGTCTCGCCATATTTACGATCTCAAGGTCATGCAAATTGACCCGCTGGAAGCGCCGGATTTAATCTGGTTATTGCAGCAAACGGGTGATGAAGTGCTTGATTACCGCCAGGCCGTGGATTATTTCGCCTCCTGCCGACAAACGGTAGAGGAGGGCGGTAATCACGCATTTGTTGGCTTTGAAGATCATTTCACTCAGATTATCGATTTTCTGGGCCTGCGCTGAGCGGTTCGGAACGACCTACGAATACACACCATGACGCAATCTTCATATAACGCTGATGCCATTGAGGTACTCACCGGGCTAGAGCCGGTTCGCCGCCGTCCGGGAATGTACACTGATACCACACGTCCAAACCATCTTGGTCAGGAAGTTATTGATAACAGCGTGGATGAGGCCCTGGCCGGTCACGCGAAACGCGTGGAGGTGATTCTCCATGCCGATCAGTCGCTGGAAGTCATTGACGATGGACGCGGAATGCCGGTGGATATCCACCCTGAAGAGGGGGTTCCGGCAGTTGAACTGATTCTTTGCCGCCTGCACGCCGGGGGGAAATTCTCCAATAAGAACTACCAGTTCTCCGGCGGCCTGCACGGCGTAGGGATTTCGGTGGTCAACGCCTTATCGAAACGCGTTGAGGTGAACGTGCGCCGCGACGGCCAGGTCTACAGCATCGCGTTCGAAAACGGCGATAAAGTAGAAGATCTCCACGTGACCGGTACCTGCGGTAAGCGCAATACCGGTACCAGCGTGCACTTCTGGCCGGACGAAAGCTTTTTCGATAGCCCGCGTTTTTCCGTCTCGCGCCTTTCTCATTTATTAAAGGCCAAGGCCGTTCTCTGCCCGGGCGTAGAGATTGTTTTCCGCGATCTGGTTAACGACAGCGAACAGCGCTGGTGCTACGCCGATGGTCTGACCGACTATCTTAGCGAAGCGGTTAACGGCCTGCCGCTGCTGCCGGAAAAACCGTTCGTCGGCACCTTCTCCGGCGATACCGAAGCGGTTGACTGGGCGCTGCTGTGGCTGCCGGAAGGCGGTGAACTGCTGACCGAAAGCTACGTCAACCTGATCCCGACGATGCAGGGCGGTACCCACGTTAACGGCCTGCGCCAGGGGCTGCTGGACGCCATGCGCGAGTTCTGCGAATACCGCAATATTCTGCCGCGCGGCGTGAAGCTGTCGGCGGAAGATATCTGGGAGCGCTGCGCCTACGTCCTGTCCGTGAAGATGCAGGACCCGCAGTTTGCCGGGCAAACGAAAGAGCGCCTCTCTTCCCGTCAGTGCGCCGCGTTTGTTTCCGGGGTGGTCAAAGATGCCTTCAGCCTGTGGCTGAACCAGAACGTTCAGTCGGCAGAGCTGCTGGCGGAAATGGCGATCTCCAGCGCCCAGCGTCGCCTGCGCGCGGCGAAGAAAGTGGTGCGTAAAAAGCTGACCAGCGGTCCGGCGCTGCCCGGTAAGCTGGCGGACTGTACCGCCCAGGATTTGAACCGAACCGAACTGTTCCTTGTGGAAGGGGATTCGGCGGGCGGATCGGCCAAGCAGGCGCGCGATCGCGAGTATCAGGCGATCATGCCGCTGAAAGGTAAAATCCTGAACACCTGGGAAGTCTCTTCCGATGAGGTGCTGGCTTCCCAGGAAGTGCATGATATTTCCGTCGCCATCGGTATCGATCCGGATAGCGACGACCTGAGCCAGCTGCGCTACGGCAAGATTTGTATTCTGGCGGATGCCGACTCCGATGGCCTGCACATCGCGACGCTGCTTTGCGCGCTGTTCGTCAGGCACTTCCGCACGCTGGTTAAACAAGGTCACGTCTACGTGGCGCTGCCGCCCCTGTACCGTATCGACCTCGGCAAAGAGGTGTATTACGCGCTTACAGAAGAAGAGAAAACCGGCGTGCTGGAGCAGCTTAAGCGCAAGAAAGGCAAGCCGAACGTGCAGCGCTTTAAAGGGCTGGGCGAGATGAACCCGATGCAGCTGCGCGAGACCACGCTGGATCCGAATACCCGCCGTCTGGTACAGCTGATTATCAACGATGAAGACGAGCAGCAGACGACCGCCATGATGGATATGCTGTTAGCGAAGAAGCGTTCTGAAGATCGGCGTAACTGGCTGCAGGAGAAGGGCGATCTGGCGGAGCTGGACGGATAATAAAAAATCGGCCGGGAAACCGGCCGATGTCGTTTGCTTGCTTAAATACCCGCTTCAAGAATACGAATATTCATTTCCAGTACGTCGCCTTTCACGGCTTCGCCGTAGGCTTTCATGTGCGGCGTCTGCAGGTGCGCTTCAAGATGCGCGACGCTTTCCCACTGCTCGACCATCACGATAGAATCCGGTGAAGTAGTCTGAAAACTGACGCCAGCGGCGTGATCCACCAGCGGCGCATAGCCGTGGCAGCCTTCTTCCTGGAGAACGGTCGGGGTAATTTTTGCGAACTGATCCAGCACCGCCTGACGATGGTGTTGGCCCGGACGAGTGCGAATTTCAGCGATCACTGTCAACATGGTTAACTCAACTCCTTCTGTATATTCTCATCATACTTCAAGCCGCCGCTAAAATGAGCCGCGCTTGTCGTCTTTTCATAACTCACTACAGTTAACCAAAAATTTCCGCCAGATGCTTGCGATATTCTGCCGTATAACGCGGAACATCGGGCATTTTGATCACATCGTTGGCGATGAAGGTGGGCAGGGCGCTCATCCCAAGGAACTGGTTGGCCTTATGAAATGGCAGGTACACGCCGTCGACGCCAACGCCGTGGAAGAACTGATCTTTCTCGGTGAACGCTTCCATCGGCGCGTTCCAGGTCAGGGACAGCATATATTTTTTCCCCTGAATCAGGCCGCCGGAACCATATTTCTTACTGGCGTCGGAGCGGGTGCGGCCATCGCTGGCATACAGCGCGCCGTGACCTTCGGTAAAGACATCATCAATGTATTTTTTCACCGTCCACGGTGCGCCCATCCACCAGCCCGGCATCTGCCAGATAACCACGTCTGCCCAGAGAAAATTCTGCACTTCTTCTTTGATGTCGTAGTCGCTCTCGGCGCGGACGACCTTAACATCATGCCCGGCGTCGCGCAGATAGCCATCCGCGACCTCGGTCAGGGTGTCGTTCAGCTGGCCGTTAGAGTGGGCGAATTTTTTCGCACCGTTAATAATCAGGATGTTGCTCATTTTTTATCCTCAACTTTTCAATTTTGAGGCTAATTTTACCCCGCAGGGCAGAGCGGTAAAATGAGCAAAATGTGCAAAGTCTTTTGCTTTTTTCGCAATAATGCCGCTACCAGCGAATGCGCGCCTCGAATCCGTCGTCCCGGGCGTTGTCGAAGCTGGCCGTCATCCCGTGCAGCGCGGCGATGCGTTTGACGATGGAGAGCCCAAGGCCGCTGCCGGGCTGCTCCTGGCCGGGAGGGCGATAAAAGCGCTCGCCGATGCGCGTCAGGGCCTCGGCGCTGATGCCCGGGCCGTTGTCGCGTACGCGAAATTCACCCGCCTCAAGGATGATGTCGACCTGGCGTCCGGCGGCACTATAGCGCACGGCGTTATCCAGAAGATTGCGCACCAGCAGGCTCAGCAGCAGCGGCTGGCCGGTGCGCATGATGTTTTTCGCGTTCAGGTGCAGGCGTAGCTCAACGCCGGCCTGCTGGGCGGGGTGGTACATCTCCATGACCGCCGACTGCAGCAGTTCATCAAGGGCGATAGTCTGGAGATCGTCCAGCTGCGCCAGCGAATCCAGACGCGACAGGGTGAGCAGCTGGTCGACCAGGCGAGTGGCGCGATCGATCCCCTGGTGAAGCTGCGCCAGCGCTTTATCCAGCCCTTGCGGATCGTCCGTTGAGAGCTGGGCCACTTCGGTCTGCACCTTCAGCGCCGCCAGCGGGCTGCGCAGCTCGTGGGCGGCATCGGACGTGAAGCGACGCTCGCGGATCATGGTGTCATGCGTCCGGGTAAAGAGCTGATTTAGCGCGTCGACCAGCGGGCGAACTTCGCTGGGTACGTTCTCGCTATTTAGCGTTTCGGCGGAGTCCGGCGCCCGGGCGCGCAGCGTGGTGGCCAGCTTTTTCAGCGGCGCCAGCTCCCGGCTCAACAGCACGATGAGCAGCAAAAACATCAGCGGCAGCGCAACCAGCCAGGGCGTAAGCTGGGAGGTGACGATATCCAGCGCCATCTCGCGGCGGTAATCCCACTCCTGACCGACGGCGATACGATGGCGACCATCGCGGGTGGTAAGCCACAGGAAGCGCCACTCGTCATCGTCGCCGCGCAGGTAGCCATCGCTGAACCCCTCCCGATGGTTACCCCACTGGATATCCTGGCCATTTTCGCCATCGTTAAGCACCATTTTGCCGTCGGCGGTAAAGATAGCGAAAGCCAGCGCATCGTCATCGAGATGGCCATGTTTGACCTTTTTCTGCTCCCGTACCTGCGGAGCGAGGGTATGGAGTTCGTCAACATTCATCGCGCTCAGGCGGCGGGCGAACAGCAGCTGCTGGGTATCGAACAGCTTATCCAGTTTGTCGGCGGTTTGTTGCCAGGCCACAAGGCTGGCAATGCCCCAGGCGGCGCTGGTCAGCAGCAGGAAAAGCAGCGTCAGGCGGACGCGCAGGCTTAGTCTACCCAGTCGTTTCATGCGTCCCCCAGGGTATAGCCGATGCCGTGCACGGTGCGAATGAAGCCGCTGCCGAGCTTACGGCGCAGATGATGAACGTGTACTTCTACCGCGTTGCTGGAGACATCGTCATCCCAGCTATAGAGCTTTTCCTCAATCAGCTTACGCGGCAGCACGCGTCCGGCGTTGCGCATCAGGAGTTCCAGCAGAGCAAACTCCTTTGGCTTGAGCGGCAGGCTCTCGCCGTTTAGCGTGGTCGTGAGTCGGCCCGGATCGAGAACAACATTGCCGTGCCGCAGCTCGCTGCTGCTGTGGCCGTGGGCGCGACGCATCAGCGCTTCCAGACGCGCGGCGACTTCAACCAGTGCGAAAGGTTTGCAGAGGTAGTCATCGGCGCCGAGACGTAACCCTTCAACGCGCTGGCTGAGCGCGTCGCGGGCGGTGAGGATCAGTACCGGTTCGTGGCGGCCTTTGTCGCGCCATTCGCGCAGAATATCCAGCCCATCGATGCCGGGCAGGGTCAGGTCCAGAATAATGGCGTCGTAAGGGGCGTGGTACAGCGCGGCTTTGCCCTCTTCGCCGCGGGTAAACCAGTCGACGCTGAAGCCCAGCTTGGTCAGTCCGGTTTTAAGGCCGTCGCCGATCAGTTTGTCGTCTTCCACCAGTAAAATGCGCATTTTCTGCTCCTGTGTCCCTCGGATATTCCCGCAGTAAAGCGCGTTGCGGCGCGCGCTGTACAGGAATGAAATTTATTTTTTCCGCTTAAGAAGTCGTTAAGTTTTGCCCGGTGTAATAGTGACGATATAAACACAAAGGGAGAACACATCATGAAGAAAATCGCCGCAATGACCGCTATCATCGCCTTAGTTTCCATGCCGGTACTGGCCGCCGGGCAGGGCGGATTTTCCGGACCCGGCTCGACGCAAACCAGCCAGACGACCACGCAAAACGGCGGGTTCATTGGCCCGAACGGGAGCGTAACGACGGTTGCGAATGCGAAAAGCCTGCGTGACGATACCTGGGTGACCCTGCGCGGTAAAATCGTGGAGCGTATTTCCGACGACCTGTATAAATTCCAGGACAGCTCCGGCACCGTGAACGTCGATATCGATCACAAGCGCTGGAACGGCGTGACCGTAACCCCGCAGGATACGGTAGAGATTCAGGGTGAAGTGGATAAAGACTGGAACTCAGTGGAAATCGACGTAAAGCAGATTCGTAAAATCGCGCCATAATTTTCTTATCATCTTAAGCAAGATCGGTCAGGAACCGCACTCCTCGCTCTGTCAGAGTATGTTTCCGGGAGGATGCGATGAACGATACTCAGGTAAGCCCGGCCTTTGCCGGGCGTTTTCAGCAAGTGTGCTTGTACATTGAACGCCATCTGGACACGCCGCTGTCGCTGGAGACGCTTAGTGCGATAGCCCACAGCTCGCCGTATCATTTTCACCGGCAATTCAGCGCCTATAGCGGGGTACCGCTCTATCGCTATATCCAGTGGCTACGTCTGCGTCGCGCCTGCTGGCGACTGGCGTTTAATCCACAGGAAAAGATTATCGATATTGCCCTTGATGCGGGGTTCCAGAATCCTGAGTCGTTCAGTCGTGCCTTCCGCAGCGCTTTCGCGCAAAGCCCCAGCCAGTTCCGTCAACAGCCGGACTGGCTGGAATGGCATCGACGCGTGCCGAAACATACGCTACAGGAGCAACACCCGATGGATGTTAAAATAATCCAGCTACCTACCACTCAGATCGCGAGGCTGCGGCATCGCGGCAACCCTGATTTAGTCAATGAGACCGCCGCGAAGTTTATCGCCTGGCGCAAGGTGAGCGGTCTGTCCCCGGTCGCCAGCTGCGCAACCTGGGGAATCTCCTGGGACGACCCCGCGGCCACGCCGGCTGACGATTTTCGTTTCGATATTGGCGGTACGGTCAGCCAGCCGGTGCCGGAAAACAGCTTCGGCGTGGTGAATGGCGAGATCCCCGGCGGACGTTGCGCAGTGGTGCGTCATCACGGCTCTCTGGACACGCTCGCGCAGAGCATCTGGTTTCTTTATCGCGACTGGCTGCCCGCATCGGGAGAGTCGCTGCGCGATTTCCCTGTTTTCTTTCGCTACCTCACTTTCGTGCATGAAGTCGGTGAACATGAGCTGCAGACGGACGTTTATCTTCCGCTGAAATGAAGGATGTCCACTGAATTCCTCAACCAGCCTAACGCCCTGTGACTCAGGGCGTCAGATAGGGTATTATCGCCGGTAGTTTTGCCGTCCGAACGGCCGGTACGCAGATTGAGGATTCACGATTAATGAGCGATATGGCAGAGCGCCTTGCGCTGCATGAATTTACGGAAAACGCCTACCTGAACTACTCCATGTACGTCATCATGGACAGGGCGCTGCCGTTTATTGGCGATGGCCTGAAGCCGGTCCAGCGTCGCATCGTCTATGCGATGTCTGAGCTGGGTCTCAACGCCAGCGCCAAGTTCAAAAAGTCCGCCCGCACCGTCGGCGACGTGCTGGGTAAATACCATCCGCACGGCGATAGCGCCTGCTATGAAGCCATGGTGCTGATGGCGCAACCCTTCTCTTACCGCTATCCGCTGGTTGACGGTCAGGGGAACTGGGGGGCACCGGACGATCCTAAATCCTTCGCCGCGATGCGTTATACCGAATCCCGTTTGTCGAAGTATGCTGAACTGCTGCTGAGCGAACTGGGGCAGGGCACCGTTGACTGGGTACCAAACTTCGACGGCACTTTGCAGGAGCCGAAGATGCTGCCTGCGCGCTTGCCTAATATTCTGCTCAACGGCACTACCGGCATTGCCGTCGGCATGGCGACGGATATTCCGCCGCACAACCTGCGTGAAGTCGCTCAGGCGGCCATTACCCTGATTGAAAAACCGCAGACCTCGCTGGACGATCTGCTGGATATCGTACAGGGGCCGGATTACCCGACCGAAGCGGAAATCATCACCCCCCGCGCCGAGATCCGCAAAATCTACCAGAATGGCCGCGGTTCGGTGCGGATGCGCGCGGTGTGGGCGAAAGAAGACGGCGCGGTGGTGATCAGCGCGCTGCCGCATCAGGTTTCCGGCGCCCGCGTGCTCGAGCAGATCGCCGCCCAGATGCGCAACAAAAAGCTGCCGATGGTGGATGACCTGCGCGACGAATCGGATCACGAAAACCCGACTCGCCTGGTGATCGTCCCGCGCTCTAACCGCGTGGATATGGAGCAGGTGATGAACCACCTGTTCGCGACGACCGATCTGGAAAAGAGCTATCGTATCAACCTGAATATGATCGGGCTCGATAACCGTCCGGCGGTAAAAAACCTGCTGGAAATCCTCTCGGAATGGCTGACTTTCCGCCGCGATACCGTGCGCCGTCGTCTCAGCTACCGTCTGGAAAAAGTCCTTAAGCGCCTGCATATCCTGGAAGGTTTGCTGGTGGCGTTTCTGAATATCGATGAAGTTATCGAAATTATCCGTCACGAAGATGAGCCTAAGCCGGCCCTGATGTCGCGCTTTGGCATCAGCGAAACCCAGGCGGAAGCGATTCTGGAGTTAAAACTGCGCCATCTCGCCCGGCTGGAAGAGATGAAGATTCGCGGTGAGCAGAACGAGCTGGAAAAAGAGCGAGACCATCTGCAGGCCATTCTGGCGTCTGAACGCAAAATGAATAACCTGCTGAAGAAAGAGCTGCAGGCCGACGCCGACGCCTTTGGCGACGATCGCCGTTCGCCGCTGCGCGAGCGTGAAGAAGCGAAAGCGATGAGCGAGCACGATATGCTGCCGTCCGAGCCGGTCACCATCGTTCTGTCGCAGAGCGGCTGGGTGCGCAGCGCCAAAGGCCACGATATCGACGCGCCGGGGCTGAACTATAAAGCGGGCGACAGTTTTAAAGCCGCAGTAAAAGGGAAGAGCAATCAGCCGGTGGTCTTTATTGACACCACCGGGCGTAGCTACGCGATTGACCCAATCACCCTGCCGTCCGCACGCGGACAGGGCGAGCCGCTCACCGGTAAGCTGACGCTGCCGCCGGGGGCGACGGTAGAACATATGCTGATGGAGGCCGATGACCAAAAACTGCTGCTGGCTTCCGACGCAGGATACGGGTTTATTTGTACTTTCAACGATCTGGTCGCGCGCAATCGTGCCGGTAAGACGTTGATTAGCCTTCCGGATAACGCGCACGTAATGCCGCCGCTGGTGATTGAGGATGAGTCCGATATGCTGCTGGCCATTACCGCAGCCGGCCGCATGCTGATGTTCCCGGTGAGCGACCTGCCGCAGCTGTCGAAAGGCAAAGGCAACAAGATCATCAGTATTCCGTCGGCGGAAGCGGCTGCGGGCCAGGATGGCCTGGCGCACCTGTTCGTTCTGCCGCCGCAAAGTACGCTGACGATTCACGTCGGCAAACGGAAAATCAAACTACGCCCGGAAGAGCTGCAAAAAGTCACCGGCGAGCGCGGCCGCCGCGGCTCTCTGATGCGCGGATTACAGAAAATTGACCGGGTGGAGATTGATTCACCGCGTCGCGCCTCCGCGGGCGATAGCGAAGAGTAGGAGCATCCTCCCCCGCGGTTTGGCGGGGGAGGTTAATATTTACCGCAAAATCGTTGTTTATTCAGGCATTGCGATGAACAATATCCGCCAGCGTCATTCGAGATGCGCAACGCGCTTTGCAATGATGCCCGATGCCTGCAATCTGCGAAACAGCGAGTATAATTCTAAGCGGTTTGGGTTTCAGAGGTAGCTATGCTATTTATTTTTCGACTAATTATCGTTGTCATCTATTGTATTCTGGTCTGCATCTTCGGCTGTATTTATTGTCTGTTCAGCCCGCGTAACCCTAAGCACGTCGCCACCTTCGGCCACCTGTTTGGCAAACTGTCGCCGGTCTTCGGCCTGAAAGTCGAGCTGCGCAAGCCAGCCGACGCGGAAAGCTACGGCAACGCTATCTATATCGCTAACCACCAGAATAACTATGATATGGTGACGGCATCAAATATCGTGCAGCCGCCGACCGTGACCGTGGGTAAAAAGAGCCTGGCGTGGATCCCCTTTTTCGGCCAGCTCTACTGGCTCACGGGGAACCTGCTGATCGATCGCAATAACCGGGCAAAGGCGCATGGCACTATTGCCGAAGTCGTGAACGCATTTAAAAAGCGCAATATCTCTTTTTGGATGTTTCCGGAAGGGACTCGCAGCCGCGGCCGCGGTTTGCTGCCTTTTAAAACCGGCGCTTTTCATGCTGCTGTCGCGGCTGGCGTGCCCATTATTCCGGTGTGCGTGTCTAATACATCGAATAAAATTAATCTCAATCGCCTGAATAACGGTCTGGTGATTGTAGAAATGCTGCCGCCGGTAGATACCAGCCAGTATGGAAAAGAGGGCGTTCGCGCGCTGGCCACGCACTGCCGCGAGCTGATGTCCGCGAAAATCGCTGAGCTGGATAAAGAAGTTGCCGAACGCGAAGCGGCCGCAAAGAAATAACACAGGAAACGCCGCAAACAGCGCGCGGATTGCTGGCGGGAAACGAATTCCCTTATTAATTAGTCAGTATTTCATGGAGTTAATATGTCACTCAGTCGGCGTCAGTTCATTAAGGCTTCAGGCGTAGCGCTGTGCGCGGGCGCCGCGCCGCTGAAGGCACAGGCCGCTGGCCAGCAGCCTGCGCTGCCGATCCCCCCTCTGCTGGAGTCCCGCCGCGGGCAGCCGCTATTCTTGACGCTACAGCGCGCGCACTGGTCGTTTACGCCCGGTACCCGCGCCTCGGTGTGGGGGATTAACGGTCGCTATATGGGGCCAACCATTCGCGTCTGGAACGGCGACGATGTCAAGCTGATCTACAGCAACCGCCTGACGGAAAACGTGGCGATGACCATCCGTGGTCTGCAGGTCCCCGGTCCGCTGATCGGCGGCGCCGCGCGCATGATGTCCGCTAACGCCGACTGGGCGCCGGTACTGCCAATCCGCCAAAGCGCGGCGACCCTGTGGTATCAGGCTAACACCCCAAACCATATGGCAAAACAGGTCTATAACGGCCTGGCGGGAATGTGGCTGGTGGAAGATGATGTCAGTAAGAATCTGCCGATCCCCAATCACTACGGCGTGGATGATTTTCCGGTGATTATTCAGGACAAGCGTCTGGATAACTTCGGTACGCCTGAATACAGCGAGCCCGGTAGCGGTGGTTTCGTGGGCGATACGCTGCTGGTGAACGGCGTACAGGGGCCTTTCGTTGAGGTGTCGCGCGGCTGGGTGCGCCTGCGCCTGCTGAATGCGTCCAACTCCCGTCGCTATCAGCTGCAGATGAGCGATGGCCGATTGCTGCACGTGATTTCCGGTGACCAGGGGCTCCTGCCCGCGCCGGTTTCGCTGAAACAGCTGTCGCTGGCGCCGGGCGAGCGTCGAGAAATTCTGGTCGATATGACCAACGGCGATGAAGTGTCTATCACCTGCGGGGAAGCGGCAAGCATCGTCGATCGTATTCGCGGCTTCTTCGAGCCGTCGAGCATTCTGATCTCCACGCTGATTCTGACATTGCGCCCGACGGGCCTGCTGCCGCTGGTGACCGATAGTCTGCCCGTGCGTTTGCTGCCGACGGAAATTCTGGCCGGCGCGGCGATTCGCAGCCGTGAGATCACCCTTGGCGACGATCCGGGGATCAACGGTCAGCTGTGGGATCCGCAGCGTATCGATATTACGGCGCAGCAGGGCACCTGGGAGCGCTGGATTGTGCGCGCCGACCGGCCGCAGTCGTTCCATATTGAAGGCGTCATGTTCCAGGTGCGTAACGTCAACGGCTCCGCGCCGTTCCCGGAAGATCGTGGCTGGAAGGATACCGTTTGGATCGACGGCCAGGTTGAGCTGTTGGTCTATTACAATCAGCCCTCCTGGCCGCACTTCCCGTTCCAGTATTTAAGCCAGACGCTGGAGCTTGCCGACCGGGGCTCCATTGGCCAGATTCTGGTGAATCCGGCGCCGTAATGTATTCTGTCCCGGCCCCTGCCGGCCGGGATCGGAAAAACCTCCTTCATTTCTTCCATCGTTCCGGCTTATAATCGCCGCCCTTTTTGATTATTTTTTTATCATTTCCCCGGAAGCAATATGAGCGCAATATCCCTGATCCAACCGGATCGTGACCTTTTCTCCTGGCCGCAGTACTGGGCCGCCTGCTTTGGCCCCGCGCCGTTCTTGCCGATGTCGCGAGAAGAGATGGATCAACTTGGCTGGGATAGCTGCGACATCATTCTGGTTACCGGCGATGCCTATGTCGATCACCCGAGCTTCGGCATGGCGATTTGCGGACGCATGCTGGAAGCGCAGGGATTTCGCGTGGGGATTATTTCCCAGCCGGACTGGAATAATAAAAACGATTTTATGCGCCTGGGTAAACCGAATCTGTTCTTCGGCGTCACCGCCGGCAACATGGATTCGATGATCAACCGCTACACCGCCGACCGCAAGCTGCGTCATGACGATGCCTATACGGCGGGTAACGTTGCCGGTAAACGCCCGGATCGCGCCACGCTGGTCTATACCCAGCGCTGTAAAGAGGCGTGGAAAGATGTCCCGGTGATCCTCGGCGGTATCGAAGCCAGCCTGCGCCGTACCGCGCACTACGACTACTGGTCTGATACCGTGCGTCGCTCGGTTCTGGTGGACTCCAAAGCCGATATGCTGATGTTCGGCAACGGCGAGCGTCCTCTGGTGGAAGTGGCGCACCGTCTGGCCGCCGGCGAGCCCATCGGGCAAATTCGTGACGTACGCAACACCGCCATCATGGTGAAAGAGGCGCTGCCGGGCTGGAGCGGAGTGGATTCCACGCGTCTGGATACGCCGGGGAAAATCGACCCGATTCCGCATCCGTACGGTGAAGATTTGCCGTGCGCGGATAACAAAACCGTCGCACCGCCAAAACAGGAAGCGAAGCGCGTTACCGTGCAGCCCCCGCGTCCGAAGCCGTGGGAGAAGACCTACGTCCTGCTGCCTTCCTTTGAGAAGGTGAAAGGCGACAAGGTTCTCTACGCGCACGCGTCGCGTATTCTGCACCATGAAACCAACCCCGGCTGCGCCCGCGCGCTGATGCAGAAGCACGGCGAGCGCTATATCTGGGTTAACCCGCCCGCCATCCCGCTCTCCACCGAAGAGATGGATAGCGTGTTTGCCCTGCCGTATAAGCGCGTTCCGCATCCCTCATACGGCGATGCCCGCATTCCGGCCTACGAGATGATCCGCTTCTCGATTAACATTATGCGCGGCTGTTTTGGCGGCTGTTCCTTCTGCTCAATTACCGAGCATGAGGGGCGTATTATTCAGAGCCGTTCCGAAGATTCGATCATCAATGAAATCGAAGCGATTCGCGACACGGTTCCCGGCTTTACCGGCATTATTTCCGATCTTGGCGGCCCGACGGCCAACATGTATATGCTGCGCTGCAAGTCGCCGCGCGCCGAGCAGACCTGCCGCCGCCTGTCATGCGTTTATCCGGATATCTGCCCGCATATGGACACCAACCACGAGCCGACGATTAATCTCTATCGCCGCGCCCGTGACCTGAAAGGCATCAAAAAGATCCTCATCGCTTCCGGCGTACGTTACGACATCGCCGTTGAAGACCCGCGCTATATCAAAGAGCTGGCTACCCACCACGTTGGCGGCTATCTGAAGATTGCCCCGGAGCATACGGAAGAGGGACCGCTGTCGAAAATGATGAAGCCGGGTATGGGCAGCTACGATCGCTTTAAGCAGCTGTTTGATACCTATTCGAAGCAGGCCGGTAAAGAGCAGTATCTGATCCCATACTTTATTTCCGCCCACCCCGGCACGCGGGATGAAGATATGGTGAATCTGGCGCTGTGGCTTAAACAGCATCGTTTCCGCCTGGATCAGGTGCAAAACTTCTATCCGTCGCCGCTGGCGAACTCGACCACCATGTATTACACCGGCAAGAACCCGCTGGGTAAGATTGGCTATAAGAGTGAGGATGTGGTGGTGCCGAAGGGTGACAAACAGCGCCGCCTGCACAAGGCGCTGCTGCGCTATCACGATCCGGCCAACTGGCCGCTGATCCGCCAGGCGCTGGAAACCATGGGTAAAAAGCACCTGATCGGCAGCCGTCGCGATTGCCTGGTACCGGCGCCGACGATCGACGAAATGCGCGAAGCGCGTCGCCAGAACCGCCATACCCGTCCGGCGCTGACCAAGCATACGCCGATTGTGCACCAGCGCTCGAACGGCGGGGAAACGGCGAAGAAGCCCGTAAAACGCGGTAAGGTCGCCGGTCGTTAATTTGACTGCATTGCCCGCTGGCGCTTCGCTGACCGGGCCTGATAATTTCGGGCCCGGGCAGCCGCTTGCCAAACGGCAAAGCAAATTCTATGGCTATGCCTCTCTGATTCTGGCCGCCAGCGCCGCCAGCTTTTCATCATCCGCCCGCTCATGATCGTGGGAGGAGAGATAGCCTTCATATTGCGCAAAAAACTTAGACTGACGCGACTCGATAGGCCGCCATTGGGTCATATCCCCGGTGCCGTGCATCGGGCTGAGTTTGCTGTGGACATGATCAACGCCATAGCCTTCAAAAAACATCCCCGTACGGCCCACGTCATCAAAGGCTTTATCCAAAAGCTTCGCCACCTTCTGCGTCGCCAGCACCAGATCGGCCAATGCCTGCGGCGGCATATCAAACGCATAGCTGGGGTAGTGCTTCTTCGGGATCACGACCGTAAAACCGTCGGTATTAGGGAAAATAGAGAGAAAGGCGAGGTGGTGTTCATCTTCCCACACCTTATGGCAGGGGGCTTTCCCCTCAACAATTTGGCAGAAAATACAGCTCATCAGCACGCATCCATTTGATTGCAATAAACTCTGAATGTACGTGGTTTTAGCCAGATAGCAAAGCGATGCTCCGCCGGAAGCCGACGGAGCGGGAAAGGTTAACCGCCGAACTGATCCGGGTCTGGCCCCAGGCGTTTGTTCTGGTCCAGTTTAGTGATTTCACTCAATTCATCTTTATCAAGACGGAAGTCCCAGACGTTAAAATTCTCGGCAATGCGCGATGGCGTCACCGATTTCGGGATCACCACCAGGCCGCTGTCGAGATGCCAGCGGATAACGATCTGCGCCGGGGTTTTACCGTATTTATCCGCCAGTTGACGAATAATTTTCTGATCGAATACCCCTTCGCCGCCCTGCGCAAGCGGGCTCCAGGACTCGGTCTGGATCTTATGCGTCGCATTCCAGGCGTGAAGCTGGCGCTGCTGCATCAGCGGGTGAAGTTCAATCTGGTTTATCACCGGAGCGACGCCGGTTTCATCGATGATTTTTTGCAGATGATGAACCTGGAAATTACAGACGCCGATGCTTTTTACCAGCCCCTGCCGCTGCAGCTCAATTAAGCTTTTCCAGGCGTCGACGTAATGGTTAGTTGCCGGAACCGGCCAGTGAATGAGGTATAAGTCGACGTAGTCGAGCTTCAGTTTTTTAAGGCTTTCCTGCAGCGCTTCTTTGGGCTGCTTTTGATCGTCATTCCACAGTTTCGTGGTGACGAACAGCTCATCGCGGGCGACGCCTGCGCTGCTTAACGCATTGCCGACGCCGGTTTCATTCTGGTACACGGCGGCGGTGTCAAACGAGCGATAACCGACTTCCAGCGCCTTATGAATGGCGGAGACGACTTCCTCGTTGCCTGCTTTCCACACGCCGAGCCCCAGCTGCGGCATCAGGTTGCCGTCGTGTAGTTTTATAACGGTTGGATGTGTCATGCCTTCCTCCTGTTAATGAACTCAGCGGAATAAATTCCGCCGAGGGGTAGCATTAAGTCTGGACGAAATAGCTAAAAACGGTAGTTAAACTCCTCTCCTTTGCGCGAGTTTACGCGTCGGAGAGGGCGTTGATTAGCGCGCAGCCTCGTAAATACGGCGGCTGACGTCCAGCGTAATATCCTGATTTTCACCGAGCTGGGTCATGCCGTGCTCTTCCAGTTTCGCCAGCAGCGCCGGGATGGAGCTGCCATCCAGACCGTAGGCGGAAAGGCGCGTCGGGACGCCCATCTGTTCGAAGAAATCACGCGTTGCGGCGATGGCGGCGTCAATGCGCTCTTCCTCGGAACCTTCGGTGATGTTCCAGACGCGGGCGCCGTACTGCAGCAGCTTGGCGCGTTTAGCATCGCGTTTTTCATTCCACAGGGCCGGCAGAACGATAGCCAGCGTCTGGGCGTGATCGAGACCGTGCATGGCGGTCAGCTCGTGGCCGAGCATATGGGTCGCCCAGTCCTGCGGCACGCCTGCGCCAATCAGGCCGTTCAGCGCCTGGGTGGCCGCCCACATAATATTGGCGCGAACGTCGTAGTTTTCCGGCTCTTTCAGCGCTTTCGGGCCGTCTTCCACCAGGGTCAGCAGAATACCTTCGGCAAAGCGGTCCTGGATTTTGCCGTCGACCGGATAGGTGACGTACTGCTCAACGGTATGGACGAATGCGTCAACGACGCCGTTAGCCACCTGGCGCGGCGGCAGGGTGTAGGTGTAAACCGGATCCAGAATAGCGAACACCGGCTGGACGTGGGTGGACATAAACGCGCGTTTGTCGCCGGTGGTTTTACGCGAGATCACCGCGCCTTTATTGGATTCGGAACCGGTCGCCGGCAGCGTCAGCACGGAGCCCATCGGGATAGCGCTGGCCACTTTGCTGCCGTAGGTTTCGAGAATTTCCCACGGATCGATACTGGCATCGTAGTGGGCCGCCGCGGCGATGAATTTGGTGCCGTCGAGAACGGAGCCGCCGCCCACCGCCAACAGGAAAGTGATCTTTTCATCACGCGCGATTTTCACCGCGTTCATCAGCGTTTCGTAGGACGGGTTTGGCTCGATGCCGCCAAATTCCCGAACGTCAATGTCGTTCAGCGCGCTCAGAACCTGATCAAGCACGCCGGTTTTCTTCACGCTACCGCCGCCGTAGGTGACAAGCACGCGTGCATCCGCCGGGATTTGATCGCGCAGATTTTCAATCGCGCCTTTACCGAACAGAATGCGGGTTGGGGTATGTAGGTCGAAATTATTCATGGCTGGTGCCCTCAAATAGATAAAACCGCCAACAGAGACAATACCTCTGCCAGATGACGGACATTGTGTTCCCGCGGGCCGTTCCCCTCAATGCACATTCCTGCCGTTGTCTTGCCCATTTCTCCTTGGGGCTGGAGAAATTCGCCGGAAGTGCGCACAATGCGAAGGTATAAAAACGTTCGGAGAAGCACGATAAATGAACCGCGCTGAGATATGCCAGCTATTAACGCATAAGGTTAATCAGCTGAAAGATAAAGAAGAAATGCTTAATGCTCTGCTGCCGGATATTCGCCTGCTGTACGGTACCCAGCCGGGGACGCGCACGCCGGTTATGTATCAGCCGGGGATCGTTTTTCTCTTTTCCGGGCATAAAATTGGCTACATTAACGAGCGCACCTTTCGCTATGACACCAATGAGTATCTGCTGCTGACGGTACCGCTGCCGTTTGAATGCGAAACCTTCGCCACTCCGGAAGTCCCGCTGGCGGGGATTCGGCTGAACGTCGATATTCTTCAGTTGCAAGAACTGCTGATGGATATCGGGGAAGATGAGCAGTTTCAGCCGTCCATGGCGTCGAGCGGAATCAACTCTGCGGTACTGTCCGAAGAGATATTGTGCGCGGCGGAGCGCCTGCTGGATGTCATGGAGCGCCCGCTGGACGCGCGCATTCTTGGCAAACAGATTATCCGCGAAATTCTCTATCACGTGCTGACCGGGCCGTGCGGGGGTGCGCTGCTGGCGCTGGTCAGTCGTCAGACCCACTTCAGCCTGATTAGCCGCGTATTGAAGCGTATTGAAAGCCAGTACACAGAGAACCTCAGCGTCGATCAGCTGGCGGCAGAAGCGAATATGAGCGTCTCGGCGTTCCACCATAACTTTAAATCAGTCACCAGCACCTCCCCGCTGCAGTACCTGAAAACCTATCGCCTGCATAAAGCGCGCATGCTGATGATCCACGATGGTATGAAGGCCAGCGCGGCGGCGATGCGGGTGGGGTATGAAAGCGCGTCGCAGTTCAGCCGCGAGTTTAAGCGTTATTTCGGCATGACGCCGGGGGAGGATGCGGCGCGTATCAGAACGATTCAGGGGATGTGACGAACGATGTAAGGGCGGCGAATCCGCGCCGCCCCGGTAAACGATCAGGCGTTACAGTATTTCTTTTTAATCACCACGATAACCGTACCGAGCAGCCCGGCGATCAGCAGCGCGATAGGTAGAATCATCAGGCAGGTCATAACCTGATCTTCATGGCGCTTAACGAAGGGAATCATGCTCAGCGCATAGCCCAGACCGGTGACTACGCCAACCCACAGCAGCGCGCTCAGCCAGTTGAAGAACTGGAAGCGGCGGTTTGGCAGCCCGGAAATGCCCGCCATGGTGGGCAGCAGGGTGCGAACAAACGCCAGGAAACGCCCGGCCAGCAGCGCCAGCAGGCCGTGTTTGTCAAACATGCAGGTTGCCCGCTGATGGTACTTATGCGGCAGATGCCCAAGCCAGCGCTTAACCGTAACGGTGTTACCCAGCCAGCGCCCCTGGATATAGCTCAGCCAGCAGCCGAGGCTGGCAGCGGCGGTTAAAATGGCGACCGTAGGTACAAAGTCCATTACGCCTTTGGCGATGAGCGCCCCGGCGAGCAGCAGCAGGCTATCGCCCGGTAAAAATGAGGCGGGCAGCAGACCGTTTTCCAGAAACAGGGTTGCGAACATGACCAGATATACAACGCCCACAACGTGGGGGTTTGCCAACGCGGCAAAATCATGCTGCCACAGCGCGGCGACAATTTCTTGAATGACAACCATGGACTTTCCTAAGTGGTACCGTGTTTTTTGTCTAGTGTACTCCTGAAGAGGCTCGGGCACCTTGATCCCGGGCGCAACTAAAGCGGCCGTTTTTCTAAAAAACGTCCGCTATTGTTGCCACTGACTGTCACTTTACACGATACGCGCGAAGCCCGCCGCTAAATCATCCAGCAGATCGGTAACATTTTCTAACCCGATATGAAGGCGGATCAGCGTGCCGCTGAAATCAACTTCAGCATCAGGACGGATTGCGGCAATGTGTTCCGGCTGGTTGGCTAAAATCAGCGATTCAAAGCCGCCCCAGGAGTAGGCCATGCTGAACAAGCTGAAGTGGTCCAGATAAGCGGACAGTTCGGCGTCGGTCAGGCGTTTATTGAGCACGAAAGAGAACAGACCGCTGCTGCCGGTGAAGTCGCGCTTCCAGTACTCATGGCCTTTGCTGCCGGGCAGGGCGGGATGATTCACGCGCGCCACCTGCGGATGCTGCGCCAGCCATTCGGCAATCTGCAGGCTGCTTTCATGGTGCTGACGCAGGCGTACCGCTAAGGTGCGCAGGCCGCGGCTGGTCATATAGGCGGTATCGGCATCCACCATTTGCCCCATCAGATAGGCGTTTTCGCGCAGCTGCGCCCAGCAGCGCTCATTGGACACGGCGGTACCCACCATCGCGTCGGAATGGCCGATCAGATATTTGGTGCCGGCCTGAATGGAGATATCGATACCAAACTCCAGCGCTTTAAACAGCACGCCCGCCGCCCAGGTGTTGTCGATCATAATGATGGCTTCGGGAGCGACGCGACGTACCGCCGCGACGATCGCCGGAACATCATGGACTTCCATGGTGATGGAGCCGGGGGATTCGAGGAACACCACGCGGGTGTTCGGCTGCACCAGACGGGCGATATCGCCGCCGATGAGCGGGTCGAACCAGCCGGTGGTAACGCCGAGTTTGGCGAGAATTTTCGTACAGAAATCCTGGGTAGGCTCATAGGCGGTGTTGGTCACCAGAATATGGTCGCCCTGCTCGACGAACGCCAGAATGGTATTCGCGACCGCCGCCGCGCCGCAGGGGAAGAGGGCGCAGCCGGCGCCGCCTTCCAGCTCGCACATCGCTTCCTGCAGGGAGAAATGGGTTAGCGTCCCGCGACGCCCGTAGAACAGCTCGCCTTTGGCGCGGTTGCGCGTCGCGTGCTTTTTCGCTTCGACGGTGTCGAAAACCAGCGATGAGGCGCGCTGAATGACGCTGTTTACCGAGCCCAGGGTGTATTTTTTGCTGCGCCCGGCGTGAACCAGCGCAGTATCAAGATGTTTATCAGCCATGTTCAGATAACCTGTTTTTATACGTCTGGACGTCTAAACTAACATGAATACCCGTTGATGTACCGGGTCGCGGCGGATACAGGTAAAAATTTTATCAACGGCGCGGTCAGCAACTTTTTTACTGCGTAAGCGCAAGGAAAATAAACGTGATTTGCTGCACAGTGTAAATACTAATGAGAACCACTATCAATTCGATGTCGTTTTGATATTATTGTGCGCAGATTTTGTGATTTACGTCCTGGAGATACAGTGTGGGTAATAATTTGATGCAGGCGGATCTCTCCGTTTGGGGTATGTATCATCATGCCGATATTGTCGTTAAGGTAGTGATGATCGGCCTGATTCTGGCGTCGGTAGTCACATGGGCTATCTTTTTCGGCAAAGGCGCAGAGATCCTGGCCAGCAAGCGTCGCCTCAAGCGCGAACAGCTGCTGGTTGCTGAAGCACGCTCTCTCGACCAGGCCAGCGATATCGCTAACGGTTTCGATGCGAAAAGCCTGACCTCGCGGTTGATTAACGAAGCGCAGAACGAGCTGGAGCTTTCCGCAGGTTCTGAAGATAACGAAGGCATTAAAGAACGTACCGGTTTCCGACTGGAGCGTCGCGTGGCGGCGGTGGGTCGTTACATGGGGCGCGGCAACGGTTATCTGGCGACCATCGGCGCGATTTCTCCGTTCGTTGGTCTGTTTGGTACCGTCTGGGGCATCATGAACAGCTTTATCGGGATTGCCCAGACCCAGACTACTAACCTGGCGGTGGTTGCACCGGGTATCGCGGAAGCGCTGCTGGCCACGGCAATTGGCCTGTTCGCTGCGATTCCGGCGGTGGTCATCTACAACATTTTTGCCCGCATGATCGCCAGCTACAAAGCGTCCCTTGGCGATGTCGCCGCCCAGGTTCTGCTGCTGCAAAGCCGCGACCTGGACCTGAGCGCCAGCGGCGTTAAGCCGGTACGTACCGCCCAGAAACTACGCGTAGGTTAATGCTTTATGGCAATGCATTTTAACGAAAACCTCGATGATAACGGCGAAATGCACGACATCAACGTGACGCCGTTTATCGACGTCATGCTGGTGCTGTTAATCATCTTTATGGTGGCGGCGCCGCTGGCTACCGTCGACGTGAAGGTGAATCTGCCTGCTTCCTCCAGCCAGCCGCAGCCGCGTCCGGAAAAGCCGATCTATCTGTCGGTGAAGGCGGATAAAACCATGTTCCTCGGCAATGACCCCATTACCGACGAGAGCATGATCGCCTCGCTGGATGCGCTGACCGAAGGCAAGAAAGACACCACCGTCTTCTTCCGCGCGGATAAAACCGTGGACTACGAGACGATGATGAAGGTCATGGATACCCTGCACCAGGCGGGCTATCTGAAGATTGGCCTGGTGGGCGAAGAAACCGTCAAAGCGAAGTAACCTCTCTCCACCCATCTTCTCAGGCTGGCCTTGCGCCAGCCTTTTTTATCGCCTCGAATCGCTCTCTTGTTGGACGCCTGTTGCTATAACGTTGCCCTGTTGCGGTATAATGGCGGCCGTTTATGTTAACTGACAGGATCTTATGGAACGCTTTCTGGAAAATGCTATGTACGCCTCGCGCTGGCTGCTGGCGCCGGTTTATTTTGGCCTTTCGCTCGGTTTGATTGCGCTGACGATCAAATTTTTTCAGGAGATCTTCCACATACTGCCGCATATTTTCAGCGTCAGTGAGTCGGATATGATTCTGACCCTGCTGTCGCTGGTGGATATGACCCTGGTGGGCGGTCTGCTGGTGATGGTGATGTTCTCCGGCTATGAAAATTTTGTTTCCCAGCTGGATATCAACGAGGGCAAGGAGAAGCTCAGCTGGCTGGGCAAAATGGACGCCACTTCGCTGAAAAATAAGGTTGCCGCCTCCATCGTGGCGATCTCTTCCATTCATCTGCTGCGGGTGTTTATGGATGCGAAAAACGTCCCGGACAATAAGCTGATGTGGTACGTCATCATCCACCTGACCTTTGTGCTGTCGGCCTTTGTGATGGGCTACCTCGATCGTCTGACCAAAGTGAAACACTGATCCCTCCTCTCCCGGCGGTGTTGGCCGCTGGGCTTTTTACTCCCCGTTTCTGCTTTTCTCCGCTGGCGTATGTCCGGGCTTCTGCTTTGCTTAAAGGGCGCTTAATAACGGAGGCAGGGTGATGACGCGACTAACGGCCAAAGATTTTCCGCAGCAGCTGCTCGAATACTATGACTACTATGCCCACGGCAAAATCAGCAAACGCGAGTTTCTCCAGCTGGCGGGGAAGTATACCGTCGGCGGGATGACCGCGCTGGCGCTGTTTAACCTGCTGAAGCCCGACTATGCTCTGGCGGAGCAGGTGGCGTTTACCGACCCGGATATCCGTCCGGAGTATATTCATTACCCTTCTCCTGACGGCCACGGCGAAGTGCGGGCTTATCAGGTGACGCCGGTGAAAATAGCCGACAAAGCGCCCGCCGTGGTGGTGGTTCATGAGAATCGCGGCCTGAATCCCTATATTGAAGCCGTTGCCCGGCGGGTGGCGAAAGCGGGCTATATCGCGCTTGCGCCGGATGGCCTGAGCTCCGTCGGCGGCTATCCCGGTAATGATGATGAAGGCCGCGCGCTACAGCAGAAAGTCGATCCCGTGAAGCTGATGAATGATTTCTTTGCGGCGGTCGCGTTTATGGCGAAGCATCCGCAGGCGACGGGGAAGGTCGGTATCACCGGGTTCTGCTACGGCGGCGGCGTCAGCAACGCGGCGGCGGTGGCGATCCCTGAGCTGGCCTGCGCGGTGCCGTTTTACGGCCGCCAGCCGCCGCTGAATGAGGTCGATAAAATTAAAGCGCCGCTGCTGCTGCATTATGCCGGACTCGATAGCGGCATTAATGAAGGCTGGCCCGCCTATGAAAACGCGCTGAAGGCGCATAATAAAGTCTACGAGGCCTATATTTATCAGGGCGTTAACCACGGCTTTCATAATGACTCCACGCCGCGCTACGACCGGGCCGCGGCTGACCTGGCCTGGCAACGCACGCTGGCGTGGTTTGAGAAGTATATGCGCTAGCGCAAACGCCATAAATAGCGCTACCGCTCGCTCAAAAAATCGCTATATAATTTTATATATAACGATTGGGAGGGCGCGATGGAAAATCATTTTGGAAAAGGCTTAATGGCGGGGCTACAGGCATCCCATGCTGACACCGCCGCCCATGCGGCGAATTTTTGCGCCGACTATAAACGCGGTTTTGTGCTCGGCTACTCGCACCGTATGTTTGAAAAAACCGGCGACCGCCAGCTCAGCGCCTGGGAAGCGGGGATCCTTACCCGTCGCTATGGTCTGGAAAGAGATATGGTGATGGACTTCTTCAAAGAGGGCTGTTCCTCGACCGCGCAGCGCTACTTTATGGCGGGCTATCGGCTGGAAAGCTAAAAACCGGAGGCGGAAGCCTCCGGCGGGCATGGGCGCTACGCCTGGCGTTTATCTTCGGTTTGCGTGTCGAAGTCGCTGGCGTCATGGCGCTCGTGAAGCTGCTCGTTGAGCGGGCCTGAGGTGCGGTTAACCATCCGCCCGCGCTGAACGGCGGGGCGCTTACCCACATCCTGCGCCCAGCGCAGCACGTTTTTATAGCTACCGGCATCCAGGAACTCGGCGGCGTTGTAAACATTCCCCAGCACCACGTTGCCGTACCACGGCCAGATGGCCATGTCGGCGATGGTGTACTCCTCTCCTGCCACAAAACGGCCGCGGGCAAGCTGCTTGTCCAGCACGTCCAGCTGGCGCTTGGCTTCCATCGTAAAGCGGTCGATCGCGTATTCGATTTTCACCGGCGCATAGCTGAAGAAGTGGCCAAAGCCGCCGCCGAGGAACGGGGCCGAGCCCTGCAGCCAGAACAGCCAGTTGAGGGTTTCGGCGCGGCCTGCCGGATCTTTGGGCAGGAAGAAGCCGAACTTTTCCGCCAGATAGAGCAGGATGCTGCCGGATTCAAAAACGCGGGTCGGCGGAGTGGTGGAGTGGTCGCGGAGCGCGGGGATTTTTGAGTTCGGATTAACCTCGACAAAGCCGCTGGAGAACTGATCGCCTTCGCCGATGCGAATCAGCCAGGCGTCGTACTCCGCGCCGCTGACGCCTAACGCCAGCAGCTCTTCCAGCATAATGGTCACTTTCTGGCCGTTGGGCGTCCCCAGCGAATAGAGCTGAAGCGGATGCGCGCCCACCGGCAGCTCCCGATCGTGCGTTGCGCCGGAGACGGGACGGTTGATATTGGCGAATGCGCCGCCGTTGTTTTGCTTCCATTCCCACACTTTAGGTGGCTGGTAGTTATTCTCTGACATGCTGATCTGCCTTTTTAGTGAGGTGTTGATGTCGTGTCGCTGGCGCTACCGCGCCGGCGCGGGAGAGTCGTACTAAGCCAGAATCCGCGCGGCCCATACGCTGACGTCGTCGCCGCTGCCGAGATCCGCCTGCACCAGGCCGTTAACCATAAAGGTCGGCGACACGTGGATGCCGTTCTGGCGCGCGTACTTGCTATGCCATTTGATCTCGTTTTGCAGCTCCGGGCGGGCAAACGCCGCGGCCAGCGAGACGTGGCTATAGCGTTCGATACGCTCGATAATCTGCTGCGGCGTGGCGTTCATGTTCGGCCCGCTGCAGTGGTCGGTAAACTCAAACTCTTCACGGTGGTCGGCGACGGCTTTAAGCACCTTATGCGCCTGCTCGCGGCCGTGCGGCAGGGTGGACGCGGCGAGAACGCAGCGGACGATGACGCCGGAAAACAGATGCCACGGTTGAGACTGCAGACGAATTTTGATCGTCACGTTATCCGCGCCAACTTCATCCAGCAGGTCATCAAGCTTATTAAATGCCCGCACGGAGAAAGGACAGGTGGGTTCGAGGAACACCTCAAAGGTGCGGGGGCCATGCCCCCAGACCAGCGGTTGGGCGGTCAGATGCGATGGTGTGCTCATTGTCGACTCCTGATTGTTTTTTTATCTCAAATAACGATATCACTTTTGCCCGGGGGCGCAGGCTTATTTTCCTTAAGGGCACGATTAGCGAATCGAATGAGTGGTATCATCATTCCACCTCTGTCTGGTAAGTGCCTGCGGCAGGATAAGAAGAGGGAGTTTTGTTTCGCCAACTGCCCGGGCTGCATTAATTTGAGGTCAGGCTAAATGAGCAAAGGTTCCACAAGCAGTGACGCCCCGTTTGGTACACTATTAGGCTACGCACCGGGCGGCGTGGCGATTTATTCTTCTAATTACAGTAGCTTAAATCCGCAAGATTATCCGGATGACGCCACGTTCCGCAGCTATATCGGTAATGAGTATATGGGGCACAAATGGCAGTGCGTGGAGTTCGCGCGCCGCTTTCTGTTCCTCACCTACGGTTTTGTTTTCACCGACGTCGGCATGGCCTACGAAATCTTCTCCCTGCGTTTTCTCCGCGAGGTGGTCAACGACAATATTCTGCCGCTGCAGGCGTTCGCCAACGGCTCCCGCCGTCCGCCTCTCGCCGGCTCACTGCTGATCTGGCAGAAAGGCGGCGAGTTTAAGCACACGGGCCACGTGGCGGTGATTACGCAACTGATAGGGAATAAGGTCAGGATCGCCGAACAGAACGTCATTCACTCGCCGCTGCCGCAGGGCCAGCAGTGGACCCGCGAGCTGACGCTGGAAGTGAAAAACGGCCTCTACACGATTAAAGACACCTTTGCCGATACCGAAATCCTCGGCTGGATGATCCAAACCGCCGATATCGAGCACAGCCTGCCGCAGCCGGTGCTGCCGGGTGAGGCGATGGCCATCAAAGGCGCGCGTCTGCCGAATAAAGGCCAATACCGCGGCAACTGGCTCAACGAGAAAGATTCACTGCAAAAAGCCTACGTGGAAGCCAACGGCCACGTCATCAATAAAGACCCTTACCAGTATTTCACCATCACCGAAAGCGCCGAGCAGGAGCTTATCAAAGCCACCAATGAGCTGCATCTGATGTACCTGCACGCTACCGACAAGGTGATGAAGGATGACAGCCTGCTGGCGCTGTTCGATATTCCGAAAATTCTCTGGCCGCGTCTGCGCCTCTCGTGGCAGCGCCGTCGCCATCATATGATTACCGGCCGCATGGATTTCTGTATGGATGAGCGCGGGCTCAAGGTGTATGAGTACAACGCCGATTCCGCGTCCTGCCATACCGAAGGCGGGCTGATCCTCGAGCAGTGGCTGAAGCAGGGCTACTACGGCACCGGTCACAACCCGGCGGAAAATCTGCTGGATGAGCTGGCCGGAGCGTGGAAGCACAGCCGGGCGCGTCCTTTCGTGCACATCATGCAGGATAAGGATCTGGAGGAGAACTACCACGCGCAGTTTATCCAGCGTTCGCTGACCCAGGCCGGCTTCGAGAGCAAAATTCTGTTTGGCCTGGATGAGCTGCGCTGGGATGCCGCCGGGCAGCTGATTGATGCCGACGGTCGTCTGGTCAACTGCGTCTGGAAAACCTGGGCATGGGAGACCGCCATTGAGCAGGTGCGGGAAGTCAGCGCCGATGAGTACGCGGCGGTGCCGATACGTACCGGACACCCGAATAATGAAGTGCGCCTGATAGACGTTCTGCTGCGCCCGGAAGTATTAGTCTTCGAGCCGCTGTGGACGGTCATCCCCGGCAACAAGGCGATTTTGCCGGTGCTGTGGTCGCTGTTCCCCAATCATCGCTATCTTCTGGATACGGATTTTGTGGTCAACGAGCAGCTGGCGGAAAGCGGCTATGCGGTTAAGCCTATCTCGGGCCGCTGCGGCAACAATATCGACCTGATAGGCCCGCAGGACGAAGTGCTGGATAAAACCAGCGGCCAGTTTTTCGACCGCAAAAATATCTACCAGCAGCTGTGGTGCCTGCCAAAAGTGGATGGCAAATACATCCAGGTTTGCACCTTCACCGTCGGCGGTAACTACGGCGGGACCTGCCTGCGCGGAGATGATTCTCTGGTGGTTAAAAAAGAGAGCGATATTGAGCCGTTAATCGTGCTAAAAGACACAGATAGCCGTTAAGTTTGGCCCCGGATTGCGGCGGTGAGCGCCTTATCCGGGCTGCGGTTCTCGTCACCTGCGGCATTTGTAGCCCGGGCAAGGCGCATCGCGCCGCCCCCGGGGGAAGGCCGCAGGATGCTGAAGAATAACCCGGAGGCGATGCTGCGCATCTGTCCGGGCTACCGAACATACGAACCCGTAGCCCCAGTGAGCATAGTGCGACCGGGGGAATGAACGGTAAAAATAGATAAAACATCACAACAACAAGACAGAAAAGGAAAATAGTATGCACGATCGGCGACTCGCCGCCCGCGCGGGTGAACTTAAGCCCTCCGCCGTCCGCGAACTCCTCAAGCACAGTAAGCTGCCCGGCGTTATCTCTCTGGGCGGCGGTATTCCGGCCCCGGAGCTTTTTGATACCGAAGGCCTGAACCTGGCGGTGCAGCAGGTGATGAACGGGCGCTTTAACGATGCGTTCCAGTACGGTTTGACCGAAGGTTATCCGCCGCTGCGTCAGGCCGTTAGCGAACTGTGTCAGGCGCGCGGCGTGGCCTGTTCGGCAAGTCATGTCTATATCACTTCCGGTTCGCAGCAGTCGCTGGATATCGTCGCCCGCACCCTGCTCGATCCGGGTGATGCGATTGTCGTTGAGCGTCCGACCTATCTGGCGGCGCTGCAGGTCTTCCAGCTGGCGCAGGCCAATATTCTCAGCGTGGATACCGACGATGACGGCATGCTGGTGGAACAGCTGGCCGATCTGCTGGAAACCACGCGTGTGAAAGCCGTTTATCTGGTGCCGACGTTTGGCAACCCCGGCGGGAAAACCCTGAGCGAAGCGCGCCGCCGCCGCCTGGTTGAGCTGGCGAAAAAGCACGACTTCGTCATTATCGAAGACGATCCGTACGGTGAAATCAGCTTCACTGATGAAGTTCGGCGTCCGCTGTATCAGTATGCGGTTGAGCTGGGCTGTGAAGATCAGGTGGTTTATACCTCCACCTTCTCCAAAATCCTCGCGCCGGGGATGCGTATTGGCTGGATCGTGATGCCGGACTGGCTGGCGCAGCAGACGGTGATCGTTAAACAGGCGGCGGATCTGCACACTAATATGCTCTCGCAGGTCATCACCGCGGAATACCTGAGCATGAACCGCCTGGAAAGCCAGATTGCCCTGATCCGCGAAGATTACCGCAAGAAGTGCGTGGCGCTGGCCGACGCGCTGGAATCGCAGCTTGGCGAGCATCTGGCGTTCAGCCGTCCTAAAGGCGGTATGTTCCTGTGGGCTCGCTTCCGTTATCCGTTCGATACCATGGAATGGATGAAGAAAACGCTGGAAAATGGCGTGGTCTACGTACCAGGAGAAGCGTTCTATAACGATAACCCGGATACCCGCACGCTGCGCCTGTCCTACTCGACGGTGTCGACAGAGGGTCTGATGACCGCCGTCGAGCGCCTGGCGAAGTCGCTGTAATCGCCCTGCTCCGCGCCGTCGGCGGCGCGGGGCTCCCTTCTCGTTTTCTTCTTTAAGCCCCTGTTTTTATGCGAATGCATGACCTGCCCGGCGGGTGAAAATCATCAGTGCGTAATGTGAAAACGGGATTGGCGGGGTTTTTGAATCGCCCGCAGCCGATGGCTACGGGCGAGAGAAACACAGAGGCGGGCGGTTTTGCGGCTTATCGCCGGCCCCGGTCGTTAATCCTGGTCGGTAATGCGATCGTCAAGCCAGATCAGCATCAACGTGGAAAGAAAAGCAACAGCGACGGTACCAATAGCTAACAGCATAAGAAGAGCCTCAGGGGTTTTTATTATTTTTCTGCTTTGACCGATGAGCGATTATTTCTGTCTGTGATGGTGACTTTTGTTCCTGACTGGGATGTTGCGAGGGTGAAAAAATCGTCAGCATCAATATCGAAATTGAGAACGATTTCTTTGTACTTCCCACAATTCATTAACTCTTTTGCTTCTTTCATACTACTGGCTGTAATAGTAGGCATCAGTTTCATCTCGTTTAAAAACTGAGAAGCAAAATAAGAGCTTGTCGATACCAGATCAACTACTTTTTATGGTAAGGACAATCATGCATCAGATTGATGATTGCCGCTGCCAGTAGCGGATTGAAACATAATTTCTGTTTTACCTTTCCTGCCAGCGTTTCGTTTTGCCCATGGCGGCGAAAAATGCGCCGATCCTCGGCGGTGTATGTTTAACCGCTTTGCAATTTCGTGGCTAAGAGCAAGCCGCCCGCGGCGGCCTGCTATGGATGTTTAAAAAGCGTAGCCCACGCTAAGGCTGCCGCTGTAGCCGTGGCTGTCGCCGCCGCTGGCGACGTCAGCCTGGCCGCCAAGGTTCAGGCTCAGCGCACCGCGCGTGATGCTCAAACTGGCGCCAGCGTTGACCATGTCACGGCTATCGAAGGCCGCGTTCTGTACGACCTCATAGTGATAAACCTGTCCCTGAGTGCGTACCGAAGGGCCGCTGAAACTGTGTTCATAGCCGATATTTATCGCCGGCGTGAAGCGCCAGCCGCCACCGTTTTGCGAATGAAATGCGATACTCACATTGGCAATACCGCTGGCGTTATTTTCACTGACGCGGTCGACGTTGAGCGCCAGCTCGCTGCCGTTTTCGCGGAAAGCGTCCATCCGCAGGTGGGTCAGGCGGGTCCCGACGGCGTACTCAACGCTGGCAAAATCGAGCGGACTGACGTAGCCGAGGCGCAGCGTGCCGCCAACCAGCTGGCCATGGGTATCGCCGGTGGCCGTACCCAGCCCGCCATTCAGCCGGCGCGTACTGCTATAATCGATCCAGCCTGCGTTAAGATCGGCGGCGGCAAAGAGGCCATGATTTAAATCCTCAAAAGCATAGCGACCGCCAAACCCCAGCAGAGTGGTGTTGGCATCCGCATCGGCGCTGGCGCTGCCCAGCGAGCCCCAGCTATATCCCAGAGTGCCGTAGCCGCTAAGCTGCGCGTTAAACCGCCAGGTATAGCCCAGCAGCGAGCCGGTGGTATGCTCATTACTGCTGGCGGCGCGGGCGGAACCATCGGTGCCAAGATAGCCGCTAAGCCCGGTCAGCCACAGTTTTCCTTCCCCATCCCGCAGCTGACGGCTATCAATATTCGGCGTTAACGCCCTGTCTAATCGCGATCCGCTGCGCAGCAGGTAGCTGGCGGCGTCCGCGTAAATCTGCCCGCCGACCTGAGTCTCCACGCCGCCGAGGGTTCCGGCATCAATGGCCGATTGCAGATAATAGTTATAGTCGGTGTAGCGGCCCGATAGCTCGCTGTTTTGCAGAGCGTTAAGCAGCGCAGCGCCCTGCGCCGCATTCCCCCGCAGTTCGCTTTGTCCCGGCAGCTGGCCGTACTGCACCATTTTGCCGCGCAGGACGTAGAGCGTCTCCTGCGACAGCCCCAGGCCCTGCTTCAGATAGTTATCCACCGATCCGTACTCGCGGCTGATTTCATCCAGCCCGGCCTGAAGATAGCTGGCATCGACGCCCAGCAGCGGCTCGTAAATTGCCGCCATGGCGGGGGGCATCATCGCCAGGGTCGCTTCGACGCGCTGGCGGGTATAGTCGTTGGTGGCGAGGTAGTTTTCCATAATGGTCCCCTCATCGACGCCGGCAATGCTCAGCAGCATCGCGGCGGTCCAGCCGGTGCGGTCCTTGCCCGCGGTACAATGGAACAGCGCTGCGCCGTCGGCGCTGGCCAGATCGTTAAATAGCGTGGTGAACCGGGTGCGCATCCCGGCATCGCTGACGAAGGAGACGTTGGTCTGCTGCATCATCGCTTTGGCTTCAGCGGCGCTACTGAACGTTATTGAGGTGATGTTGCTGCCCGAAGCGGTGTTGCCGATGATATCAATATGGGTATACCTCGCCCCGTCGGGCATCACGTCCGGGCTGCTGGCGATTTCGCTGGCCGTGCGCAAATCATAAACATCGCTGATACCGAGCGTGCTCAGCGTTGCCTGGTCCGCGGAGGATAATGCCAGAGCATTAGAACGATAAAAAACGCCGGTGCGCAGGGTGCCGTCGTGGCTGGTGGTATAAACAGACGTCGTGCCAGCGATATCGCGGAAATTATCCATCGTAGCGAGTACGGGCGTATTTATCGGCGCAGCGTAGAGCACGCCGGAAACGCCGACGGCGACCAGAGAGAGCGAAACGGGAATATAGCGAATCAAAATAAGCCTCGATAATTATTGGTTATAATTTACTGTTTATTAAGGCTTGGAAATATAGGAGGGGATTGTGACGGAATTATTTCCAGAACGATTTTTTTAAATAAATAGGGTGATAATAACGTCAGGATATCGGTTAAATATAACTTTTTCGCGCGCTAAATACTGTTATTCATTCGCCATGTTTATGTTTAACATTCCGCTCGTCGCAGCAGAATGTTATTTTCTATTATTGTCAGCGAGTCATTTTGCGCAGTAATATGCCTTAATCCGGGCGCTGCTTTTCGCTCATCAGCTGGCGACAGCGCTGCTGGTCCTGGCTGATACTTTTCTGCTCTTCCGGCGTCAACTGCTGCCAGGTGTCCAGCATCCGTTGGCCCAGAGCGGGCACGTAGTGGGTCTTATGCAGCGCATAATCCGAATTACCGCCTTCAATCATATTTTCCATATCGCGGAGAAACGCACGGCTGTCCTGATGGTCAATAACGCAGAAGACGGAGCGGTAGTACGCGACGTCCTCTTCGGCGTAGCGGGGCATGAACCACCAGATAAGTAGAGCGATAAGCGCCAAAAGCGGGGCAATAAAAGCGAGTTTCTTCAACATGAGTCATTCAAAAAGGCAAATTGAAGGATAAGTGTAGCCGTTGATGAAACAGGATGTAAACGCCGTCGCGGGCCGGCAGCGTCATTCCGGCCCGCAGCGGCGCCGGTCAGTAGCCGACCTTATAGATCCGTCCGCTCTGAACGCCTTCTACGCTGCGGCGGTAGGCCTGAGCCACGCTGGCGGCGGGGACGCTGGTAAAACCGGGGAAGAAACCGTCGTAGGCTGCCGCCGATTCCGTTAATACGGTGGGGCTAATCAGGTTAATACGTATTCCGCGCGGCAGTTCGCAGGCGGCGGCGCGAACGAATCCTTCCAGCCCGGCGTTGACGGTGGTGGCATTGACGCCCTGAGCGATGGGCTCATGGGCGACGATCCCGCTAATCAGCGTAATAGATCCGCCGTCGTTCAGATAATGCTGGCCGGTCAGCGCCAGGCGAATCTGCCCCAGTAGTTTATCCTGTAAGCCCTGGTTGAAATCGCTGTCGGTCATGGTCGCCAGCGGGCCAAAGAAGAGATTGCCGGTGGCGGAAACAATCGCGTCTACCCGACCGGTTTTCGCAAACAGGTTCTGCACGCTCTGCTGTGAGGTGATATCGACCTGATAGTCGCCCTGAGTGCGGCCGACGCGAATGACTTCATGACGCTGGTTTAATTCTTGCGCAACCGCTCGGCCAACGGTACCGCTGGCGCCAATAATGATGATTTTCATAGCAGGTTCCTCTCTCGGGTGAGAGGCTATTCTTTAATAAAACAAATATCGGATAAACTGGCTAAAAGTTAAATAATTACTAACCAGGGGTTTGTAATATGGATAAGCTGCGGGCGATGGAGACCTTTATTGCGGTCGTGGAGTGCGGAAGCTTTACCGGTGCCGCAGCGCGGCTCGAGATGTCGGCGGTGATGGTCGGGAAATATATCGCGCTGATCGAGCGGCAGCTTAATACCCGTCTTCTTGAGCGCAATACCCGTCGCCAGAGCCTGACCGACGCCGGGCGGGTCTATTTTGACGAGGCGAAACGCGTCCTGGAGCAGGTCTCCATCGCCGAAAGTTCAGTGGAGAGACTACGGGTCGCGCCCGCGGGCACGCTGCGGATAAGCGCGCCGACGTCGTTTGGCGCCTGCGTGATTGCCCCGCTGACCGCCACGTTTCTGCAGGCCTGGCCCGACGTGCGCGTGGAGCTGGATCTGACCAACCGGATGGTCGATCTGGTGGATGAGGGCATCGATCTGGCGATCCGCATCGGCGAGATCCGCAATAACGATCTGGTGGCAAAATATCTCGCGCCCTACCGGATGACGATCTGCGCCGCGCCCGGGTATTTAGCCCGCCACGGTACGCCGACAACGCCTGCGGACCTGGCCGATCATCTCTGTTTGTCGCATACGGTGTGGACCGCGCGCAATGAGTGGAAGCTGCCGGGCGCGGAGGAGGGCGTACGCTGGAAGCGCGACGCTGTTCTGCGCTGTAATGATGGCTATGCGCTGCGAACGGCGGCGATCGCCGGCGCCGGGCTGCTGCTGCAGCCGGAAGTGCTGCTGGCGGATGCGCTCGAGTGCGGCAAACTGGTGCGCGTGCTCGAGGCGTATACCCCGCAGCCGAGGCCGATTCACCTGCTCTGGCGGCAGGATCTGCGGCCGCTGCCGAAGCTGACGCGCTTTGTTGAGCATCTTCTGCAGGGGCAGGGCCAGAACGGGCAGACTGCTTAATTCTCTGCCGGGCGGCGGGCCTGATGTGATGGGGGATCTTGTCGCCCGGCAAGGCGTTAGCCGCCGCCGGGTAATCTGCTTAGTCGCGCAGCGCGTGGCGCCAGTCGGCGATCAGATCCTGCGGATCCTCAATCCCTACCGACAGACGAATCAGCTGCGGAGTAATGCCGTTGGCTAAACGCTGCTCCAGCGGGATCGACGCGTGAGTCATGCTAAACGGCTGGCTCACCAGGCTTTCCACGCCGCCGAGGCTCTCTGCGAGGGTAAACAGCTTCAGCTTACGAATAATCCGCTCGGCGTAGCCATCGTCGCCTTTGACCACCACGGAGATCATTCCGCCGGGAAGCGCCATCTGCCTGCGCGCCAGCTGATGATGCGGATGCGAGGCCAGCCACGGGAACCAGACCCTTTCGACCTGCGGCTGCTGCTCCAGCCACTCGGCAAGCAGCAGCGCATTGCTGCTGTGACGCTCCATACGCAGCGCCAGGGTACGAATACCGCGCAGCGTCAGGAAGCTGCTGAACGGGTCGAGGACGCCGCCGACCGCGTTTTGCAGGTAGCCCAGCTTTTCCGCCAGCGCGGCGTTGTCGCCGACCACCGCCAGCCCGGCGACCACATCGGAGTGGCCGTTAAGGTATTTGGTCGCCGAATGCACCACGATATCAAAGCCCAGCTCCAGCGGACGATGGATAGCCGGCGAGGCGAAGGTGTTGTCGGTAACGCTGATAATATTGTGCCGCCGCGCAATGGCGGCGATGGCGCTGAGGTCGGCCAGCTTAAGCAGCGGGTTGGTCGGCGTTTCAACCCAGATCATGCGCGTGTCGGGTCGGATGGCCGCTTCGATGGCCGCCAGATCGTCGGGCTTCACCCAGCTCACCCGCAGGCCGGCGCTGCGGCGGCGAACGTTTTCAATCAGCCGGTATGTGCCGCCGTAGACGTCGTCGACGGCGACCAGGTGGCTGTCTTTATCCAGCAGCTCCAGCACGGTTGAGATAGCCGCAAGGCCGGAAGCAAAGGCGTAGCCGCGCGTGCCGCTTTCCAGGTCGACAATCGCCGTCTCCAGCGCGTGACGGGTCGGGTTGCCGCTGCGCGAATATTCGTACCCGGTATGCTGGCCCGGCGCGGGCTGAGCAAAGGTGGAGGTGGCATAAATAGGCGGCATCACCGCGCCGTGTTCATCGGTAAATGTGCCGCTATGTACGCTCAGGGTATGCAAATTTGTCATTGAGAAGTCCTTACTGTTCGAGTCGGTTACGCCAGGTGGTCAGCACATCGCTGCGGGTAATGAGGCCAAGAAAACGATCGTTGTCGGCGATAACGGCCACCAGGCCGCGATCGAAAATGGCCTTCAGCGCGCTTTCCGGCGCGTGCTTATCCAGGGTCTCCACGTTACGGGTCATCGCTTCCCTGACCGGCAGAGAAAAGCGCTGACTGTCGCCCTGGACGTGGCTAATTAGATCCCATTCGTCGACGATGCCGACGACGCGGCCGTTTTCCAGCACCGGCAGCTGCGAGATGTCGTAGAGGCGCATACGCGCGAGGATGGCCGCCAGGGTATCGTCCGGCGCGGCGGTGACGGTTGCCCCTTCGTCATGGCGCAGAGCGATAAAATCGCTGAGGTCGCCGCGCGATGGACGGCTTAAAAAGCCCTGCTGGCGCATCCAGTCATCGTTAAACATCTTTGATAGATATTTATTGCCGCTGTCGCAGGCGAAGGTCACCACGCGTTTAGGGGATGTCTGCGCCCGGCAGTAGCGCAGGGCGGCGGTGAGCAGCGTTCCGGTAGAGGAGCCTGCCAGAATGCCTTCAACCTGCAGCAGCTGGCGGGCGGTGGCGAAAGCTTCGCTATCGGTGACGCGGTATGCGCTGCGGACGCCTTCAAGATGGGCCAGCGGCGGAATAAAGTCTTCGCCGATCCCTTCCACCAGCCAGGAGCCGGTTTCGCCGTAGCGCCCGGTTTCGACCTGGTCCGCCAGAATGGAGCCCGCCGGATCGGCGAGGATAAATTCCGTTTCAGGGGAGTGCTCTGCAAACCAGGCCTGTAGCCCGCCGAGCGTTCCGCCGGAGCCGACGCCGACGACGATCGCGTCAATATCGCCATCCAGCTGCTGGAAGATTTCCGGGGCAGTGGTGGTGGCATGCGCCAGCGGGTTAGCCTCGTTATTAAACTGGTCGATATAAAAGGCGCCTGGCGTTTTGTCGGCAAGGCGCCGGGCGTAGTCCTGATAGTAGGCGGGATGGCCTTTGTTAACGTCCGAGCGGGTAAGCTGCACCTGCGCTCCCAGCGCGCGCAGATGGAAAATCTTCTCGCGGCTCATTTTGTCCGGCACCACCAGAATCAGGCGATAATTTTTCTGCGCGGCGATCAGCGCCAGACCGAGGCCGGTATTGCCGGCGGTGGCTTCGATAATCGTGCCGCCGGGTTTTAATTTCCCTTCGCGCTCTGCCTGCGTAATCATGGATAGCGCGACGCGGTCTTTTATCGAGCCGCCGGGATTTTGATTTTCCAGTTTTAGAAACAGGCTGCAGGGGCCGGTATCCAGCTTATGAAGCTGCAGCAGGGGAGTATGACCAATCAGGTCGCTAACGGAATGAAAAACTGACATAACATTTTGCCCATTCGTATCGAGATGATTTGAATGGTAGGGCTGCAAAATTGGCATTTTAAAGAACTTTTGTCTGCCGCTAAGAGCAAAAAGGAATATAAGATGCTTTTTAGCCGTCCGGAGGGAAAGGTTGTTAGCCGCCTGGGCGTGTTGATTTCCAGAATAGCGCGCTTTTGCCCGGTTTTTCACCGAATTATCCGTTTTTACGCGCTGCTTTATCTCTATTTCAGAAATGGATTGCCGAAAATAATCGATGGTTCTTTGGGGCTATTTTAGGTGTTGGTGAAACTATCAACGCCGCGTATACCGGCGTAGCAGCCAAAGACAGAAATTCAGATGAAGGAAATTAAAGCTAATAAAGTCGGCCTGCTCGCTTCAATAAATCGTCTCTATCAGGAACCTCTTTCCGGAAATATCCTGACCTGGGTGTCATTCAGCAAGGAAATTGTCTGGTACGATCCAGTTAACAGAACAGGAACATAATTTATACCTGAAGGACATATACATGTAATGATTCAGTCGTAACCAGTTACAAGGAAGCTACTATGAATAAAAACGACATGAGTCCTTTACCCACCAATACCCATGAGTGGTTTTTTAATCGTAACAGCATCATCATTTTGCTCGATATTGTTTTGTTTATCGTTCTCTACAACACGCTACCCTATGAGCCGAAGGTGGTAATGGGGCTGAGTATGCTCGCTTTTATCGCCGTATTATGGTTAACGGAAGCGCTGCACGTGACCGTTACGGCAATCATGGTTCCCGTCATGGCCGTGCTTCTGGGGGTATTTAATACCCAGGCGGCGCTAAACAGTTTCGCCAACTCAACGATATTCCTTTTCCTCGGCGGCTTTGCTCTGGCGGCGGCAATGCATGTGCAGGGGCTGGATAAAGTCATTGCCGATAAGGTATTAGCGATGGCGAGGGGCAAAATGCGCCTCGCGGTCTTTATGCTATTTGGCGTGACGGCGCTGCTGTCAATGTGGATCAGTAATACGGCGACGGCCGCAATGATGATGCCGCTGGTATTGGGGATCCTGAGTAAAGTCGATGGCAAAAACCGCCATTCGACCTATGTGTTTGTGCTCCTCGGTATTGCCTATAGCGCCAGCATTGGCGGAATGGCGACCATCGTCGGCAGTCCACCGAATGCGATTGCCGCCGCCGAGGTGGGGCTCTCCTTCTTTGACTGGATGAAGTTCGGTTTCCCGGCAATGATCGTCTTACTGCCAGTCGCTATTGCGATTCTTTACCTCGTGTTCAGGCCGGAACTTAAGGGGACCTTCGAAACGAATACTGAGCAGGTCGATTGGGATAAAGGCAAAGTTGTCACCCTGGCTATTTTTGCGCTTACCGTATTCTTCTGGATTTTCAGCGGCCCCATTAACGACCTACTGGGCGGTTTTAAATCCTTCGATACCATTGTGGCTTTAGGCGCCATTATATTAGTCAATTTCGCCCGGGTGGTTCACTGGAAGGATATAGAAAAAACGGCTGACTGGGGCGTGCTGTTATTATTCGGCGGTGGTATCTGCTTAAGTAATGTGTTGAAAGAGACGGGTACCAGCTTGTTCCTGGCAAACCAGATTAGCGGGATGGTGGCTCATATGGGGATATTTATTATTATCCTGGTGATTGCAACATTCGTGGTGTTTCTGACCGAGTTTGCCAGTAATACGGCCAGCGCCGCTTTGCTTATTCCCGTATTTGCCTCAGTGGCCGAAGCGTTCGGCATGTCGCCTGTGATTCTGTCGGTATTGATTGCCATTGCGGCTTCATGCGCTTTTATGCTGCCCGTGGCGACGCCGCCAAACGCTATCGTTTTCGCCACCGGCCATATCAAGCAGCAGGAGATGATGCGCGCCGGCCTGTTTTTGAATGTCGCCTGTATCGTCGTTTTGACCGGATTTAGCATGTTGTTTTGGGTATAACTTCTGATAAGCGAGTTTCCACCCAATATCTTGCAAAATAAGACTGCCGTGCGGCGAATAATCGAACGGAGTTCGATGGAGAGTCCGGTCGCAGAAAAGCAAAAACCCAGCCATAGGCTGGGTTCTCTGAATAAGTGGTGCCCGGACTCGGAATCGAACCAAGGACACGGGGATTTTCAATCCCCTGCTCTACCGACTGAGCTATCCGGGCAACGGGGCGCATTAAACCTGATTCACCGCACCTCGTCAACGAAATTTATCTGTTTCGCAGCAGACTGAACAATCTATCACCACATTGCGTCAAAAGCACGCATCTTCAGGCGAAAAACGCCGTCCAGGCCACTGAAATCGGCATCGCCAGCACCAGGGCCGGCAGCATATTCACCACGGCGAACATTTTAATTCCGCAGATGCGCAGACCGGTCGCGACCAGCAGCATGCCGCCGACGGCGGTGAAATCCGCCATCATCATCGGCGTGGTTAACGGCATAATCAGCGACGCGCAGGCCGCCAGCGCCAGCTGGATGGCCAGCATCGGTACGCAAATGGCCGAGACGGCCAGCCCCAGGGTGCAGGCGAAGATGGTGGCGGTAAAGAAGTCGAGAAACGCTTTGGCAATGAGAATGCTGGCGTCGCCGGTCATTCCTTCGCGCATCGCGCCGAAAATCCCGGTTCCGCTGGCGCAGAACAGCACGATTATCGCGACGTAGCTTTGAATATAGGACTCATGCGCTGAGACCTTTTTCTGCCCCTTTTTGGGCGAAAGCAGCTGCTGGAGCTTACTGACCAGCGTATTAATGCCTTTCTCCATGTTGCACACTTCGCCGAGCAGCGCGCCCACCAGCGTTGAAAGCACCATCACCGGCAGGTTGGCGCATTTGATCACCAGCAGAATGCCGATGCCCAGCGACGCGAGGCCAAAAATAGAGGTCATTGATGTACGAATCCGTTCCGGCAATCTTTGACTTAAGAGTGCGCCGAGTACGCCGCCCAAAAGGACCGCGCCGGCGTTAATAAATGGCCCTGTAACCACAGCATGACTCCTGTTAATTATCCCTAATGACTGCATTATTATGACGCTAAACGGGCCAAAAGGCTTGCGCATCCGTGGTATGGCTGCATACGTAATTCATCTTGCGCGGTAGATTTAAAGGTGACATGATTGCGCGAATTTTCTCCTCTCCTGAATGAGGCCGCCGTGATGACGACATCGCCGCTACATCGCCGTTGCCGCTGCGTACAGATGCGCAGGCAGCCTCGTCTTGCTACCCTTACACTGCAACTTCTGCCCACCATGCGGTGAGCGTAACGCAGGCTCACTGCAGGACAACAGTAAGATCGGACGCGGTCTGCTTTTACTGATGTCTGGCGGTCGGAGCTGGGATCCAGTCAGACCCTGACATTTCGTTGGCCAGAGCCCAGACGCCCTGGCCGAAGCCTTTTACTCTCCGGAAACGGGTATTCGCGCTCATGAAATCAATGCACATTGCCGCCAGCCGCGAGCTGGTATCCCGCCTGTCCACCCACCGTCGCGTTGTGGCCCTGGACAGTACAGATTTTACCGATGTGGCGGCAGTCGTCATTACCGTAGCGGACAGCCGCAGCGGCATCCTTGCGTTACTGAAACGCACCGGGTTCAACCTGCCGGTTTATCTGTTCAGTGACGCTGACCACGAAAAACCAGAAGGCGTGACGGCCATCGTTAGCGGCAAAGAGCAGGAGTGGCTCGAACTGGAAGCCGCCGCCTGCGGCTATGAAGAGAATCTGCTGCCGCCGTTCTTCGATACGCTGACCCAATACGTTGAGATGGATAACAGCACCTTCGCGTGCCCGGGCCATCAGCACGGCGCCTTCTTTAAGAAGCATCCGGCGGGACGGCAGTTTTTCGACTTCTTTGGTGAAAACGTCTTTCGCGCCGACATGTGCAATGCCGACGTTAAGCTTGGCGATCTGCTGATTCATGAAGGGTCTGCCAAACACGCGCAGAAGTTCGCTGCGAAGGTCTTCAACGCCGATAAAACCTACTTCGTCCTTAACGGCACCTCTGCGGCGAACAAAGTAGTGACCAACGCGCTGCTGACGCGCGGCGATCTGGTGCTGTTTGACCGTAACAACCATAAATCCAATCATCATGGCGCGCTGATTCAGGCCGGGGCAACGCCGGTTTATCTCGAAGCGTCGCGCAATCCGTTTGGTTTTATTGGCGGTATCGACGATCGCTGCTTCGATGAGAAATACCTGCGCGAACTGATACGCGAGACGGCGCCGGAAAAAGCCGATGCGCCGCGCCCGTTCCGCCTGGCGGTGATTCAGCTCGGTACTTATGATGGGACGGTGTACAACGCCCGCCAGGTGGTCGATAAAATCGGCGGTCTGTGCGACTACATCCTGTTTGACTCGGCCTGGGTCGGCTACGAGCAGTTTATCCCGATGATGGCCGACTGTTCGCCGCTGCTGCTGGACCTGACGCCGGACGACCCGGGCATTTTTGTCACTCAGTCGGTGCACAAACAGCAGGCCGGTTTTTCGCAAACGTCGCAGATCCATAAAAAAGATAACCACCTGCGCGGACAGGAACGTTTTTGCCCGCATAAGCGGCTCAACAACGCCTTTATGCTGCACGCCTCGACCAGCCCGTTTTATCCGCTGTTCGCCGCTCTGGACGTGAATGCCAAAATTCACGAAGGAGAGAGCGGACGCCGCCTGTGGGCGGAGTGCGTGGCGCTGGGTATTGAAGCGCGCAAGGCGATTATCGCCAACTGCAAAATGATCCAGCCGTTTATTCCACCGGTGGTGGCGGGGCGTCCGTGGCAGGATCATCCCACTGAAGCCATCGCCCGCGAACGGCGCTTCTTTAGCTTTGAGCCGGGCGCGCGCTGGCACGGCTTCGAAGGCTATGCCAGCGATCAGTATTTCGTTGACCCCTGTAAATTGCTGCTGACGACGCCGGGGATCGATGCGGAGAGCGGAAAATATACCGATTTTGGTATCCCGGCGACCATTCTGGCACACTACCTGCGCGAAAACGGCATCGTGCCGGAGAAGTGCGATCTGAACTCCATTCTGTTCCTGCTGACGCCCGCAGAGAGCGCCGAGAAGCTGGCGCAGCTGGTGGCGATGCTCGCCCAGTTTGAGCAGCATATTGAATCCGACACCCCGCTGGCCGATGTTCTGCCGACCATTTTTAATAAATATCCGGTGCGCTATCGGGATTACACCATCCGCGAGCTGTGCCAGGAGATGCATAACCTGTACGTCAGCTTTGACGTGAAGGATTTGCAAAAAGAGATGTTCCGCAAGAGGAGCTTCCCGCGCGCGGTGATGAACCCGCAGGACGCCAACCGCGAGTTTATTCGCGGTAACGTTGAGCTGGTGCGCTTAAGCGAAGCCGAAGGGCGCATTGCGGCGGAGGGCGCGCTGCCGTATCCACCGGGCGTGCTGTGCGTCGTGCCTGGCGAAATCTGGGGCGGGGCGGTGCTGCGCTATTTTCTGGCGCTGGAGGAAGGCGTCAATATGCTGCCGGGCTTCTCGCCGGAGCTCCAGGGGGTCTACAGCGAAACGGACCCTGACGGCATTAAGCGGCTATATGGCTATGTGCTGAAAGCATAAAAAACGCGCCCCGCTGATAACACCGGGGCGCGTTTTTTTACTCGTAAATCTGGGGTAAGCCGTTTATTTAATGTGCGACGGTCTGCGCCCCGGCTGGTACGCGGACGTGCTTGTACTTAAACAGCGCCACAAAGGCAAAAGCCAGAACCAGCGAATAGCCGGCGAAAATCAGCCATACGGTTTGCCAGTCGGTGATCCCTTCGACGGTAAAGTGCTCCACCACTTTACCGCTTACCATCCCGCCAAGTATGCAGCCGAAGCCGTTGGTCATCATCAGGAACATCCCCTGCGCGCTGGCGCGGATTTCCGGGCGAACCTCTTTTTCCACAAACACCGAACCCGAGATGTTGAAGAAGTCGAAGGCGCAGCCATAAACGATCATCGACAGCACCAGTAGCACGGTGCCGAACGGGGTCGGGTCGCCGTAAGCGAACAGGCCGAAGCGAAGCATCCACGCCACGATACTAATCAGCATCACGTTTTTGATGCCGTAGCGGCTGAGGAAGAACGGGATGGTCAGGATGAACAGGGTTTCCGAGATCTGCGAAATCGACATCATCACCGAGGCGTGCTGCACGATAAAGCTGCTGGCGAACAGCGGATCTTTATCAAAGCTGTGCAGGAAGGTGTTGCCGAACATATTGGTGATTTGCAGTTCGGCGCCCAGCATCATCGAGAAAATAAAGAAGATCGCCATACGTTTGTTTTTAAACAGCGCGAAGGCATCAAGGCCCAGCATGGCGGTCCAGCTCTGGTTTTTCTGCTGATTGGCCACCGGAATATGCGGCAGCGTCAGGGTGAAGAGCACCAGCAGCAAGGAGAGCGCCGCGCCGATATAGAGCTGCATATGGCTCAGTTCAAAGCCGGAGAAGCTGACGCCCCACATGGCGAGGATAAAACCAATGGTGCCCCAGATACGAATCGGCGGGAAATCGGTCACGATATCCATATCCGCAGACTGTAGGCGGTAGTACGAAATGGTGTTAATCAGCCCCAGCGTTGGCATATAGGCCAGCGAGTTGAGCAGGATGACGAGGAACATTTCCCCCGGCGTGGTGACCTGGGCGGCGAGCCACAGCGTCAGCGCGCCGACCAGATGGCAAATGGCATAAACCCACTTGGCGCTGATCCATTTATCGGCAACGATACCGAGCAGCGTCGGCATAAACACCGCGGCGATACCGAGTGAGCTATAGACCGCTCCGATGGCCGCACCGTCGAACTTGAGGGTGACGAACATATACGAGCCGAGCGTGGTCAGCCAGCTTCCCCAGAGGCAGAACTGCAGGAACGACAGTACTTTGAGCTGCAGCTTAAGATTCATGTTTTGATCCTCACGGATATAGAATTGTTTTGTGTTTTAAATAACATTTATGGCGTTATTTTGGTTGGATTCTATCATTTATGCGATGGATGCTTTTGTTAACTGCCGCAGAAAATCGCAAAACAGTTGCGCAACTCTATTGTGTATAGCAGAAGGAATACGCCCTTGAGGAAACAAGGGCGCTGGAGGGAGATTACCTGCGGCGGTAGCCTTTCTGCGCAGAGTTAACCTTATACAGATAACGACGCGACTCGGCGGAGGGGTGACGGCTGGTGATGGTCTGATAAACATCTCCCGGCGTCATGTTGTTGATGATATTCGCCGCCTGAACCTTATCGCTGGAGAAGACCCGCAGCACGCTGCCCGCGCCGCCGTTATAGGCGGTGATGACCGCATAGCGACGCGAGGTCGGGTTGGTGATGCCGGACAAATAGACGTTGTTCAACATCGCCAGATAGGCGGTGCCGGTGTCGATGTTATTGACCGGATCGAACAGATAGCTGCGGCTCGGCAGGCCTGATTTACCCTGCGAACGGAATACGTCCTTCCCGGCGCTGTGCTGCACCACCTGCATCAGCCCCAGCGCGTCGGCGTGGCTGACCGCATAGGGGTTAAAGGAAGATTCGGTTTGCATAATCGCCAGGATCAGCGACTCATCAACGCCATATTTGCGCGACGCCTGACGGACCATGCCAATGTATTTATGCGCGCGTTTGTCGAGATGGTTCGGCACCAGGTTGATGGTGATGCTGTAGATCATGCGCGGACCGTTGCTGCGGCTTTTCAGGCGCGTTTGCAGCAGATAGTCGGCGAAGCGCGAGGCGCGCCACTCCCAGCGAATCGACTCGCCGGTGTTATCCACCACCTGACCGTACAGGAACGGCTCTTTTGAAATCTGAATATCATCGACGTCGGAATAGAGGTCGATGGAGTTCGGGTCGTCGCCCATCAGCAGGGTTTTAATAATCGCCTGGCGCAGGCGCCCGGCCGGGTCGGTGCCGGCGATGGTTTCGACGGTAATCGTCCCCGCATCAAAGTTGATATGGCTGCGGGTCTGATACTGGTCGGTGTATTTGACGTAGTCCTTCGGCCCGGCGAGCAGAACTTCGTTATAACCCCAAATATTCTCGATGTTATGGGCGAACTGGCCCATCAGAATGTCAAAGCCGTTGGTGTCCTTTACCCACGCCTCGTTGTACTCGGCGCCTTTTTTGGTTGAGCTGGAACACGAAACGAGCAAAGGCGCAATCAGCGCTAGCGCTAAGTATTTTTTCATCATTCCGGGAGTGCGTGTTGTGTTTATTGTTGTAAAGGGCCGTCAGGCCCTTACTGTTTTTCTGGCGGCGTGTAGCCTTCGATGTGCACGTCTTTACCTTCAAACAGGAACTGAACCATCTCCTGCTCCAGCAGTTTGCGATGCTCCGGGTTCATCATGCTGAGTTTTTTCTCGTTGATCAGCATCGTCTGCTTATGCTGCCACTGGGCCCAGGCTTCTTTGGAGATTTCGTTATAGATGCGTTTGCCCAGCTCGCCCGGGTACAGCTGAAAATCCTGGCCCTCGGCTTCACGCTGCAGGAAAGTACAAAAAATCGTTCTGCTCATTCTTAATCCTCTTTAATCGCCAGAAAGCTAAACCGGTGCTCCGGCTTTTAACTGTTGCAACAAGCGCTCCACGGGAGCCGCCAGACCGACGGACGGCGGCTGCGCTAAGTTATACCAGAGTGCGCCCCCTTCATCCATGCATGCGCCGGATGAGTGCACTGTAAGCCACATCGGCACAATATCCAGATGGAAATGGCTGAAAGTGTGGCGGAACGCGGTTAATTGCGTCAGATTATCGGTCTTAATCTGACGCTGGGCCAGCCACGCCCGCAGGGCATCTTCATCCTCAAACTGCGGGAAGCAGAACAAACCGCCCCATAAGCCCACCGGCGGACGCTGGGAGAGGAACACCTCGTCGCCGTGCTGCATCAGCAGGAAATAGCCGGTACGCTCGGGGATCGTCTGTTTCGGTTTTTTGCCTGGGTATTGAGCCCATGAATGATTTGCGTAAGCCACGCAGCCGTTATTCAGCGGACAGAGCTCGCATTTTGGCTTAGAGCGGGTACACACCATCGCCCCGAGGTCCATCATGGCCTGGTTAAAACGCTCGACGCCTTTGGCCGGCGTGACGTCCTCGGCGATCTCCCACAGGCGTTTCTCAACCTCTTTTTTCCCCGGCCAACCGCTGACAGCATAGCAGCGCGCGAGCACGCGCTTCACGTTACCGTCGAGAATCGGATAATGCTGACCGAGAGAAAGGGATAAAATCGCGCCGGCGGTAGAGCGACCCACGCCCGGCAGCGCGGCGACTTCATCGAAGGTCTGTGGGAATTTGCCGTCGTGCAGGGTGTCCACCTGCTGCGCCGCTTTATGTAAATTGCGCGCGCGGGCGTAATAGCCCAGGCCGGTCCACAGATGCAGGACTTCATCGAGGGGCGCGTTCGCCAGGTCGGTAATCGTTGGGAAACGCGCCATAAAGCGTTCAAAATAGGGGATGACCGTCGCCACTTGTGTTTGTTGCAACATCACCTCGGAGAGCCATACTTTGTAGGGCGTCTTGCCGATTTGCCAGGGCAGGGTTTTACGCCCGTATTTGTCGTACCAGTCCAGCACCTGGGCTGAAAATTGCGCGGCGGGAAAAGTCAAAGCTACGGCTCCGGGATAGCGATTATAAGGTGGCAGATTGCAGCACAAGGGCGAGAGGCTGTAAACCCTTGCATCCGCCGGGTAACTTTGGATAATGCCCGTTTTCCGAACACTCTCACAAGCAGACTTAACTTTTATGAAAAACGACGTCATATCTCCGGAATTCGATGAAAACGGCCGTCCGCTGCGCCGTATTCGCAGCTTCGTCCGTCGTCAGGGCCGCCTGACCAAAGGTCAGCAGCACGCGCTGGACAATATTTGGCCGGTGATGGGCGTTGAATTTAACGATGCGCCGCTCGATTTCGCCGCGCTGTTTGGCCGTGAGGCGCCGGTCACGCTGGAGATCGGTTTCGGTATGGGCGCTTCGCTGGTGGCGATGGCGAAAGAGAAGCCGCAGCAGAATTTCCTCGGCATTGAAGTGCACTCGCCGGGCGTCGGCGCCTGCCTGGCGTCCGCCGAAGAAGAGGGCGTGCAGAACCTGCGCGTCATGTGCCACGATGCGGTGGAAGTGCTGCATACGATGATTCCGGATAACTCCCTGAGCATGGTGCAGCTGTTTTTCCCTGACCCGTGGCACAAAGCGCGTCATAATAAGCGCCGTATCGTTCAGCCGCCTTTTGCCGAACTGGTGAAAAGTAAACTGAAGCTGGGCGGCGTCTTCCATATGGCGACCGACTGGGAGCAATATGCCGAGCATATGCTGGAAGTGATGTCCTCGCTTGAAGGGTATCGTAACCGGTCTGAAAGCAACGACTATGTGCCGCGCCCGGAATCGCGCCCGGTAACCAAATTTGAACAGCGTGGCCATCGTCTTGGCCACGGCGTATGGGACTTAATGTTCGAGAGGGTGAAATAATGGCAACGAATCGTAGCCGTCGTCTGCGTAAAAAAATGCATATCGACGAGTTTCAGGAAGTGGGTTTTTCCGTCGCGTGGCGTTTCGCGGATGGAACCAGCGAAGAGCAGATCGACCAGACCGTTAACGATCTGATTGATGAGGTGATTGAGCCTAATAAGCTGGCCTTTGACGGCAGCGGTTATCTTTCCTGGGAAGGCCTGATCTGCCTGCAGGAAATCGGCAAATGCACCGAGGAACACCAGGCCATCGTACGTAAATGGCTGGAAGACCGCGGGCTTGCCGATGTACGCACCAGCGAACTTTTTGATATCTGGTGGGACTAAGTTTGACAAGGGTCGGCAACTGCCGGCCCGTTTTGTCTGAAGGGAGTTAAATGATGCGCAAAACGCTGTTGGCATTGGCGCTTTCCGTCACCGCTTTGTCCGCGCATGCGGACTACCAGTGTAGCGTCACGCCGCGTGACGATGTCATCCTCAGCCCGCAGCAGGTGCAGGTAAAAGGCGAAAACGGCGATCTGGTGATTAAGCCGGACGGCAACCTGACCTTTAACGGTAAAGCGTATTCCCTGAACGCCGCTCAGCGCGAGCAGGCTCAGGACTATCAGGCTGGCCTGCGCAGCAGCCTGCCGTGGATTGATGAAGGCGCCCGCACGCGGGTAGAAAAAGGCCGCGCCGCGCTGGATAAAATTATTACCGAACAGGTAGGGGCCAGCAGCAGCATGCATAGCCGCCTGACCAAGCTTGATGCGCAGTTGAAAGCGCAAATGAGCCGCATAATTGAACATCGTAACGATGGCCTGACCTTCCACTATAAAGCCATCGATCAGGTGCGCGCCGACGGCCAGCAGCTGGTAAATCAGGCGATGGGCGGCATTCTGCAGGATAGCATCAACGAGATGGGGGCGAAGGCGGTTCTTAAAGGCGGCGGTAACCCGCTGCAGGGGATCCTCGGCAGCCTTGGCGGCCTGCAAACGGCCATTCAGGATGAATGGAAAAACCAGGAAGCCGATTTCCAGCAGTTTGGTAAGGATGTCTGCAGCCGCGTGGTCTCCCTCGAAGAGAGCCGCAAAGCGCTGGTGGGGTCGTTAAAGTAAGTTTTATTTCGCTACCTGCGCCCGCAGGTAGCGATTATGGTCAGTCGATCACATCAGCCCCAGCAGCTGCGGAATAAACAGCGAGATCTGCGGGATATAGACAATCATCATCAGCGCGATCAGCAGGGCGGCGTAGAACGGCAGCAGCGGTTTGATGAGCTGCTGAATTTTAACGCCGGAAATGGAGCAGCCAACGAACAGCGCGCTGCCTACCGGCGGCGTCAGCAGACCGATGCACAGGTTGGCGACCATCATGATGCCGAAATGCACCGGGTCCATCCCTAAATCCTGCGCGATGGGCAGGAATATCGGCGTGAAAATCAGCACCGCCGGGGTCATGTCCATAAAGATCCCAACGATTAACAGCACGATATTAATCAGCAGCAGTATCACCACCGGGTTTTCTGACACCCCCATTAGCGCATCGCTTATCATGTAGGGAATGTCGGCGTTGGTCATCGCCCACGACATGCCGACGGAAAAGCCGATCAGCAGCAGCACGATAGAGGTCATCACCACCGATTCAAGGATCAGCTTCGGCAGATCGCGCCATTTCACTTCCCGATAAATGAGCACCGACAGGATAAAGGTGTAGACCACGGCGATAGCCGACGCTTCGGTAGCGGTAAAAATGCCGCCGAGGATCCCGCCCATCACAATAATCACCAGCAGCAGGCTGGGCAGGGCGTCGAAAAACGCTTTTGCCGCCTGGGCGCAGGTGGGGCGTTCAGAAACCGGATAGCCGCGACGTTTAGCAATGACGGCACAGACCACCATAATAGCCAGGCCCATCAGAATGCCCGGCAGATAGCCGGCCATAAACAGCGACGCGACCGACACGCCGCCCGCCGTCAGGGAAAAGACGATCAGCACGTTTGACGGCGGAATAAGCAGGCCCGTGATGCACGACGAGACGTTCACCGCCGTGGAGAAAGCCGGATCGTAGCCTTTCTGCGTCTGAATGGGGTTCAGCGTGCCCCCTACCGCGGCGGCGGCGGCGACCGCCGAGCCTGAAATCGAGCCGAACATCATGTTTGCCAGCACGTTGACGTGGCCCAGAGAGCCCGGTACGCGTCCGACCATCACCTGAGCCAGATTGATTAAGCGTATGGCAATCCCGCCGCTGTTCATCAGCGTACCGGCAAAGATAAAGAATGGAATCGCCAGCAGGGCGAAGTTATCGAGGCCGTTCGCGAGGCGCTGAGAAACGGTAATCACCGCGATATCCCACGGGAACATCAGCAGCATTGAACCGACGGTGGCGATGCCGATGGAGAAGGAGATAGGTACGCCAATAAAAACCAGAATAAAGAAAGAGCCAAATAGCATCAGTGCGATATAGCTGTCCATCAATTTGCCCCCGCTTCAGCGTGCTTCATGTTTTTTAGCCCGTTGCTGACAAAACATACTGCGTAAAACATCATAATGAGGCCGGTTAACGGCAGGATCAGATAGACGTAGCCCATGGGGATCTGCATTGCCGCTGAGACCTGGGAGGTCGACAGCGTTTTTTCAATCAGCTTCACGCCGCCGGTCACAATCACCGATCCGGCAAAAATAAAGATCAGCAGATTAATGATGACGCTGAGCAGCGCCTGCCTGCGGGGAGGGAGTGTCATCGCCAGTAAGTCGATAGCCAGATGACGCTGGGCGCCGACGGTATATGCCGCACCCAGTAGCCCGACCCAGATCATCAAAAAGCGCGCCAGCTCGTCGGTCAGGGTGCTGGGCTGGTTGAGTACGTAGCGGCTGAACACCTGCCAGACGACGCAAACAACCAGCGCAATCATAACGGCGACGGAGAATGCGGCGATCGTGCGGTCCACCGCCAGCTTTATGCGGTTAAGTATCATCATTGTTTTCCCGATGAAAGCGGGCCAGCGGCTGGCCCGCTAAGTGTTATTCGGCGGCAGCTTCAAATTTGGCCAGCAGGGCGGCCTGCTTCGGATCTTTTTTGAACTCATCAAACAGCGGCTGCACGGCGGCGCGGAACGGCGCTTTATCCACTTTGATAATTTCGCCGCCCATGGCTTTGGCCTGCGCGCGGGTGTCGGCGTCGATCTTGTCCCACAGTTTTTGCTGATACGCTTCGGAAGCTTTCGCCGCCTTGATCAGGATTTGCTGCTGATCCGGCGTCAGTTTGTCCCAGGTTTTACTGGAGATAACGAGGAAATCCGGGATGGAGGCATGTTCATCTTCTGAGAACACTTTCGCGATTTCGATATGGCGCGTTTGCACCCAGGAAGGCACGTTGTTCTCCGCGCCGTCCACCACGCCCTGCTGCATGGCGGTATAAACTTCACCAAAGGAAATAGGGGTTGGCGAACCGCCCATTAATTCGACCATTTTTAAGGTTGTCGGGCTGGCCTGGACGCGGATCTTCAATCCTTTTAAATCTTCCGGTTTAGTGATGGGCATTTTGGTGTAAAAACTGCGGGTCCCGGCAACATAGGCGGAAAGCGCAAAGAATCCTTTATCTTTCGTGGACTCCATAATTTCCTTGCCCACGTCACCAAAGACGACTTTATTGAAGTGATTCTGATCTTTAAACAGGAACGGTAAATTATATATCGCGTAGACGTTATCGAATGATTCCAGATCGCTGGCGGAACCTTTGGTCATATCCAGCGCGCCGTTTTGTAATAGCTCCATCGTTTCGCGCGCGCTGCCCATCTGGCTACTGGGATATATACGAATCTTCATATCACCGTTGGAAAGTTGGTTAACCTCTTTGGACATCGCCTCAAAGGCCTGATGGACAACGTGGCTACGTTCGAGGTTATGTGCCAGTTTTAACGTGACTTTTTCAGCTGCGCTGGCGCCGGAAGCGAGCAGGGCAAGCAGAGATACACACGCCAGAGAACGAGAAAAAGAGAGTTTTTTCATGAGTCGGCTCCATGCACTTAGGGTAATTGGTCAATATCTTAAAGGGTATTCCTTGTTTCTGTATGACATATTATCCTTGTTGTCGTACATCTTTAAGCTGTCTGACTCACACTTTTTCGCAATCAGGCGATCAAATACGTATTTTTGTGCGGTAGGTTATATTTATTTTTAATAAATGAATGTGAATTTATTTTTATTGGAAATGTTGAATTGAGATGATTCGGAAATAGCGATATTGATATTTCGGGAAAAGCGAATAATTAATTATCCCGTTATTGTTATAACGGGATAAGCATAGCGAGGTTTATTCGCTGAGGAATAATTCGAGAAGGGAGTTCAAAAAGAGCTTACCGTGCTCGGTAATCTGCCAGCAGCGCTCATCTTCCGTCAGATAGCCCTCAGCAATGGCGGCATCGATTTGCGGACGGATTGTACGCTCATCAAGCCCGGTGTAGCGGCTGAATTCATCTCGCGGCGCCGCTTCCAGCAGGCGGAAACGGTTCATAAAGAACTCGAACGGCTTATCCGCATCTTCCACATCATGCTGGCGCTCCAGATAACGGCCTTCCATATAGCCGCGCGGGTGGCGGGTTTTCGCCGTCCGCAGAATGCGCCCGTCCGGGAAGGTCACTTTGCCGTGCGCGCCGCAGCCAATGCCCAGGTAGTCGCCAAAGCGCCAGTAGTTCAGGTTATGCTGGCACTGATACCCCGGCTTAGCGTAGGCGGAGGTTTCATATTGTTGATAGCCCGCCGCGCTGAGCAGGCTGTGCCCCTGCTCATAAATATCCCACAGCGCGTCGTCGTCCGGCAGGGTCGGCGGACGCGAGCCAAACAGGGTGTTTGGCTCAATGGTCAACTGGTACCAGGAGAGATGCGGCGGATTGAGCGCAATCGCCTGACGCAGGTCGTCCAGCGCCTCTTCCAGAGACTGATCCGGCAGACCGTGCATTAAATCGAGGTTAAAGCTGCGCAGTCCCAGACCGCTTGCCAGGTTTGCCGCGCGTTTGGCTTCCTGCGGCCCGTGGATGCGCCCGAGACGCTGGAGCTTTTGTTCGCTAAAGCTCTGTACGCCGATGGAGATGCGATTAATACCTGCGCGCTGATACTCGACAAAACGATCCGCTTCTACGGTGCCGGGGTTGGCTTCCATCGTGATTTCCGCGTTGTCCGCCAGGGGAAGAGCTTCCCGCACGCCGTCGAGCAGGGTTTGCATCGCCGGGCCTGAGAGCAGGCTCGGCGTACCGCCGCCGATGAAAATAGTCCCGATTTCACGTCCCTGCGCATAGTGGGCGTCGGCCCGCAGATCGTTCAGCAGATGCTGAACGTAGTCGTCGTGCGGTACCTCGCCCTTCAACGCATGCGAGTTGAAATCGCAGTACGGGCATTTTTGCACGCACCACGGGATGTGAATATAGAGGCTCAGGGGCGGCAAATTAGCCATTACGTAAGGCTTCCAGTAACAGTTTGAGCGCGCGTCCGCGGTGGGAAATGGCGCTCTTTTCTTCACGGCTCAGCTCCGCTGCGGTTTTACCTTCCGTCGGAACAAAGAATATCGGGTCGTAACCAAAGCCGCCGCTGCCTGCGGCTTCACGAGCGATGATGCCCGGCCAGCTGCCGTGGCAAACCAGCGGGGTGGGATCTTCCGCATGGCGCAGATAGACCAGCACGCAGTGGAATTGCGCCTGGCGCCGATCGTCAGGCACATCGCGCAGCGCATCGAGCAGCTTTTCGAGATTGCGCTGGTCGGTCGCGTCTTCGCCGGAATAGCGGGCGGAATAGATGCCGGGCGCGCCGCCTAACGCATCGACGGCCAGACCTGAGTCATCGGCGATGGCCGGGAGGCCGGTAATCTGCGCGGCATGACGCGCTTTCAGAATGGCGTTTTCGATAAAGGTCAGGCCGGTTTCCTCTGCGGAATCCACGCCCAGTTCGGTTTGCGCCACGATATCGAGGCCAAAATCTGCCAGCAGCGAGGCCAGCTCGCGCACTTTCCCGGGATTGCCGGTGGCGAGAACAACTTTTTGCATATGAGATCCTGTTTATTCTTTCAGGGCGGCGACCCCATCGGGGATCTGCTGCGGATGAATGATTTTTATCTGTTTGTGGCGGCCCAGTTCGCCTTTCTCAATAAGCACCTGGCTTTTCGCTACGCGAAACTGTTTGGCGAGGAATTTTACCAGATGGGCGTTGGCCTGGCCGTCAACGGGAGGCGCGGTAATGGCGACTTTAAGCTCGTCGCCATGTAAACCAACGATGCTGTCGCGGCTGGCCTTAGGCTGAATATACAGCCGTAAGACCAACCCATCAGCGCAGGCTTCGACGGCACTCATAGCGCCATCCACAGCCCCGGAAGCAGAACGTTGCCGGTAGCCTGCAACAGTTCGGCGATACCCATGTTGATCACGTACAGCAGCAGAACCAGCACCATCGGCGAGAAATCAATGCCGCCCATCGATGGCAGCAGTCTGCGGATCGGACGCAGCAGCGGATCGGCCAACTGCATCAGGACATATTCCACCGGGCTGCGTCCCTGGCTTACCCAGCTCATGATTGCCATGAGCAGGAGAACCCAGAAAATCAGCGAGCCGACGGTTTTAATGAGGATCAGCAGCGCGGAGATCCAGATAATCGGCTGGAAGGTGACGACCATAAACAGCACGATAGCTTTCACGACGCAGAGAATAAAGGCGACCAGCAGGGAGGCGCTGTCGAGCGGCCCCATCGCCGGGATAATGCGGCGCAGCGGCCCAACGACAGGCTGCGTAGCCTTGACCACGAACTGCGAAAACGGGTTATAAAAGTCGCAGCGCGCCCACTGCATCCAGACGCGTAACAACACGACCATTGTGTAAAGCTCAATGACCGTTGAGAGCAGGAAAGTCAACGTCTTCATGGCGTTCCTCAGATTCCTTATTTTTTGCTGTAGTCGCGCGCGCCGAAAATTGCGGTTCCGATGCGCACCATAGTGCTTCCCGCCGCGATGGCGGCTTCCATATCATCCGACATTCCCAGCGACAACGTATCGACGGTAGGGTAGTGCGTTTTTAGCCGCGCAAATGCTACCGCCATTTGTTGGGCGACGGCAAACTGCCTTACATATTCTGACTCTGGCGCGGGAATGGCCATTAAACCGCGCAGCTGCAGATTCGGCAGTTTCGCGATCTCTGCCGCCAGCGCGTCCAGCTCGTCAACGGGAATGCCCGACTTGCTCTGCTCATCGCTAATGTTGATTTGAATCAGCACGTTGAGTGGCGGCATGTGAGCAGGGCGCTGTTCACTGAGGCGAGCGGCGATTTTGAGTCGATCGACGGTATGGCACCAGTCAAAATGCTCGGCCACCAGGCGGCTTTTATTGGACTGCAGCGGCCCGATAAAGTGCCACTGTAGCCCGCTTGCCCCGGTCTCTTGAAAGTAGCGGATTTTCTCCACCCCTTCCTGAACATAGTTTTCGCCAAACGCGACCTGGCCTGCGGCCATCGCTTCTTCGATAGCGCTCGCAGGTTTCGTTTTACTGACTGCAAGCAGCGTAACTTCTTCTGGAGCACGGCCGCAGCGTGCGGCAGCGGCTGAGATTTTGTCCCGGACCTGTGCCAGGTTATGCGCAATATCGTTCATATACCGAGGATGAGTTATGGAACTGGAAGAAATAGTGGCCCTTAGTGTAAAGCATAACGTCTCCGATCTACACCTGTGCAATGCTTCAACGCCGCGCTGGCGTCGCCAGGGCAAGCTGGAGCCTGCGCCTTTTACCTCTCCGGATATTGGCAAGATACTCGCTGATTGGCTCAACGCCGAGCAGCTCGCCCAGTGGCAGGCCTGCGGGCAGGTTGATTTCGCGCTGGCTCCGGCCGGCGGCCCGCGCCTGCGCGCCAGCGCATTTGTCCACAACCGCGGCCTGTCGCTGGCCCTGCGTCTGCTGGCAGAAACCTGCCCGCAGCTGGCGGATCTCGGCGCGCCGGCCGCCTTAACGGAGCTGCTCAATGAGGAGAGCGGGCTTATCCTGGTCACGGGCGCCACCGGTAGCGGGAAATCCACCACCCTGGCGGCGATGGTGGGCTATCTTAATCAGCGCCTCAATGGCCATATCCTGACGCTGGAAGATCCGGTTGAGTTTATTCATCACAGCGAGCGCTGCCTGATCCAGCAGCGGGAAATCGGTCGCCACTGCCCCTCATTTGCCGCGGCCCTGCGCGCTGCGCTGCGTCAGGATCCGGATGTCATTCTGCTAGGGGAACTGCGTGACAGCGAAACGATCCGCCTGGCATTGACCGCGGCGGAGACCGGACATCTGGTTATGGCGACGCTGCATACGCGCGGTGCGGCACAGGCGGTTGAAAGGCTGGTGGATGTTTTTCCCGCTCAGGAGAAAGAGCAGGTTCGTAGCCAGCTGGCGGGAAGTTTATGCGCGGTGCTGGCACAAAAATTGTTTCCGGATACTGCTGGCGGAAGAGTTGCGCTATACGAGCTTTTGGTTAATACCCCGGCGGTGGCGAATTTGATCCGCGAGGGGAAAACGCATCAGCTGCCCGGCGTGATGCAAACCGGGCAGCAATTCGGGATGCAAACTTTTACGCAAAGCTTTCAGCAACGTACGGCTGCGGGTCTTTTATAGCTGCATCTTTTATATTCAGACATCATACCAATGGCTTGTTATGATAATGTTTTATTAATGTTTGGTATCATTATTTTATATTACAAATAAGTACCTAAAATTAAGCCGAATAATGCACGCTATGAAAAACGAATTGACATAAACCTCCCATAACCAGGAAAAAAGTTTGATAATCTTTTGACTCTCTTAAGGCATTCGATTTATGCTGTTTACAGGGATAGGAAAATTCCCATGGAATAATGTTTCAAGGTGTAAGTTTGGTTTGATTTTATAAATACACCAGCGATCGTATTCTTGTTAATTCATTTAACCGCTATGAAGGCGGGAATCAACTAAGGAGAGTTTTAAGTGATTAATTTATCTGAGAATTCGGCTTTTTCTCACCAGGTTACTTTTATTACTCACCCCTCTATTCAAAGCAAAGCATTCGCAACCTGGCTGGCTGAGAAGTTATCTGCGTCAGTCGTTCTGCAAAATATTAACAAACCCCTCGCGCAGCGTCTTTTGAAAGATTCTGTAATATTATTTGATATTGCAGTTTCAAATAAAAAGTTGAATAGCGTATGGCGTGACATTATTCGTTTACAGGCGGATAACCCCCGTTTATTGATTATCAATAGCGCGCAAAAGTATGAGCTCTACGAAATGGCGCAGTGGCCAGCGCTGTACGGCGTTTTCCGTCATGACGATGATGAATCGCGCTTAATTGAGGGCGTTAAGGCTGTGCTGAACGGCGAACAGACGGCTGAATTGAGCGTGATGCACCCGGCGATGTATGCTGCGGATCATGTATCGGCGCCTGCGGAAAATTCACCGCTGACCGAGCGTGAATGTGAAATCCTGAATGAACTTCGCTGCGGGGCGACCAATCTGGATATTGCCCGCGCGCTGTTTATCAGTGAAAACACGGTGCGTACCCATCTGTACAACGTGTTCCGTAAGCTAAGCGTGAAGAACCGGACTCAGGCGGTCAGCTGGGCGAATGAGCATTTGCGCCACTAAAAATGAAATCAGGATGATGGCGCCTGCCGCTGCGGTAGGGCGCCATCGTTGATGTTCAGAAACTTTGCTCGAAGTAGCTTTCCAGAATAATGACTGCAGAAGCGGAATCCACGCTGCCTTTATTGAGCGCCCGGAATCCACCGTGTTCGAATAGCCCGGCTCTGGCTTCAACCGTGCTCAGACGTTCATCATGCAGGGTTATTTGCACGCCGAATCGGCCGTGTATTTTATTCGCGAAGTTGCGCGCGCGCGCGGTGAGGGGCTGTTCCGTGCCGTCCATATTCAGCGGCAGGCCGACAATCACGGCTTCGGGCTGCCACTCTTTCAGCAGCTTTTCGATAATATTCCAGTCGGGCTTACCGTCCTGCGCTTTCAACGCGGGAAGGGGGCGGGCAGTGCCTGTGATGCGCTGCCCTACGGCGACGCCAATGCTTTTGGTGCCAAAATCAAAGCCTAAAAAAGTGCCGCTCATTACGCATGCCCCGCTTCGGCTGGCATCGTCACGATATCGATGCCAATGAGCTTCGCAGCATCGCGCCAGCGGTCAGCTATCGGCGTGCTGAACAAAATATTCCGATCGGCCGGCGCGGTGAGCCAGGCGTTATCCAGAATCTCTTGCTCCAGCTGGCCTTTCTCCCAGGAGGCATAGCCCAGCGCAACCAGCACGTTGTCCGGCTGTTTATCCGTACCCAGCGTTTCGAGCACGTCGCGGGAGGTGGTGATCACCGTGTTATCGGAAATACGAATGCTGGAAGAAAAGTCGGAAGGCGGCGAATGAAGTATAAAACCCCGATCCTCGGCCAGCGGGCCGCCAACCATCACCGGTTTATCCAGGCGAATCTCGGGATTGCGCGGTTCAGGCGTGATTTTTAACTTCTCCAGGATCCCTTCAACCTGCAGATTTTCCATCGGCTTATTGATGATGATGCCCATGGCACCGTCATCGTTATACTCGCAGATATAGACTACGGAGCGACGGAACATCGGGTCCTGGAGAGCAGGCATGGCAATTAGAAAGTGATGCTGTAAATTCATTGTCAGAGGTTCTGTTCCTGGTTCAAAAAAGCAGCACCCAGTATGCGGGTAAAGCAAGGGAGTGTCGATTCACTTTATCTTGCAGGCTCAAGGCGCGTTGCCGGTATGAACCTGAGCGTGAATCTCCTGAGCAGGCTCCAGGCTACAGGCGCTGGCCTGCAGCCTGAATAAGCGCTTTATTTATTGAGGCGCTTCTCGATGGCATCCATCAGCATCCCGGTAATGGAAATCGGGAAGGCGGCTTCGATTTCACGTACGCAGGTGGGGCTGGTGACGTTAATCTCCGTCAGGCGATCGCCGATGATATCCAGACCGACGAAGATTAAGCCTTTGGCCTTCAGCGTCGGGCCCACGCGGCGGGCGATGGCCCAGTCGCTTTCGGTCAGCGGGCGCGCTTCGCCACGACCACCGGCCGCAAGGTTACCGCGGGTTTCGCCGCCCTGCGGGATACGGGCCAGGCAGTAAGGAACCGGCTCGCCGTCAACCACCAGCACTCGCTTATCGCCATCTTTAATGGCCGGCAGATAGTTCTGCGCCATGCAGTAGCGGCTGCCCAGCTCGGTTAGCGTTTCGGTAATCACGCCGAGGTTGGGGTCACCCTCTTTAACGCGGAAAATGGAGGTGCCGCCCATACCGTCCAGCGGTTTGAGAATGACATCGCCATGTTTTTCCCAGAAGGCTTTCAGCTGGGCTTTATTACGGGTGACCAGCGTTTCCGGGGTCAGCTCGGAGAACCAGGCGGTAAACAGCTTTTCGTTACAGTCGCGCAGGCTCTGCGGCTTATTGACGATCAGCGTGCCTTGCTCTTCGGCGCGTTCGAGGATGTAGGTCGCGTAGATAAACTCGGTATCGAACGGCGGATCTTTACGCATCAGAATGACGTCAAGGTCCGCCAGAGGCAGATCCTGTTCGCCGTTGAACGCGTACCATTTATCGTAGTTCTGCTCGACGCTCAGCTTACGCGTACGGGCGCGGGCTTCGCCGTTGATTAAGTACAGATCGTTCATCTCCATATAATGGAGTTCATAGCCGCGACGCTGCGCCTCCAGCAACATGGCGAAGCTGGTGTCTTTCTTGATGTTGATGGTTGCGATGGGGTCCATCACGATGCCGAGCTTAATCATTGTTCTTCTCCGTTAACGCTTCAACCTAAGTCGCCAAAACGCACCTGCAGGGCGGTAATGGCAGTGAGCGCAGTTGTCTCTGTACGCAGAACGCGCGGTCCCAACAGGATATCAGTAAACCGGTAGCGAGCGGTCATCGCTATCTCTTCTGCCGAAAGCCCGCCTTCCGGGCCAATCAGCAGCCGGATACGTTCGACCGGCAGCGGCAGCGTATTAATGCTGGCGTTGGCGCGAGGGTGCAAATTAAGCTTCAGACCCTCGTCCTGCTCCGCGCACCAGGCTTCAAGCTGCATGGCGGGGCGGATCTCCGGCACCACGTTGCGGCCGCTTTGCTCGCAGGCGGCAATGGCGATTTTTTGCCACTGCTGGATCTTCTTCTGCAAACGTTCGGCGTCCAGTTTAACGCCACAGCGCTCGGAAAACAGTGGCGTTATGAGGCTTACGCCAAGTTCGATCGATTTCTGGATGGTGAATTCCATTTTTTCGCCGCGGGACATCACCTGGCCTAAATGGATATGCAGCGGGGATTCACGGTTATCCATTTTGCTGCTCTGAACGTCAACCAGAACGTTTTTCTTACCTGCCTCGACAATGACCGCCTCGAAGACCTGATTGCTGCCGTCAAAAAGCTCAATTGTCTGGCCTTTACCCATGCGTAAAACGCGACCGACGTGGTTGGCCGCGTCGTCGGAAAGGGCTATCTGGCTACCCGTGGTAATCGGTTCCGGGTGATGGATGCGAGGAATGCGCATGCTTGATATTCCGTTCTTTGCGCAGATATTCTCCTCCCCCATGGCAAGGGAAGGAGTGAAGCTGCAAATTAACAATTGCCGCTAGTGTAGGTTAGCTCTTTTGCGCCTGGCAAGCCTGCAGGACGTAAGGATTATGGTTGCCCTGAACTTTGGCAATACGCGCGTCGCGTTCGCACTCCCAGGTTGTTACCGGATACAGCTTATCCCAGGCGGTAAACAGCTGGGTTTGCTGGCGGGAAAGATTGAGCTGGTAGCGGTCGCGCATATAGAAGTAGGTTCTGGCGATAGCGCCCCGGGCGCGAGCCGGCGGCTCGGCAACTTTATCTTTAAAATCAACCTTCATCGCGCACTGGCCGTACTGGCCTTCGCCGCCGTTCCACTGGCTGTACATAAAGTTGGCGCGGTCGCCGTTGACCTCGCCGACCGCTGGCTGCAGGTTATGCATGTCGCTTTCCATCTTGCGGTATTCCGGATCTTTAGCGCAGTTTTTGCGCCCGCCGTCCTGCCAGCACTGACGCTGATGGCCAAACTGCCACGCGGGAACCACATGCTCCCACTCGACCCGGCTGGCGCGATTTTCATTTTTACGCACTTTATAGCCACAAGATTCCAGGTCGATAACCCCCTTTTTTCCCTGCCAGTTGATTTTACAGCCGCAGTAGAAATCGCCGGGGGCGTCGGCATTGACCTTGACCCCAGCGGTCTTGGCCTGAGAAAAACTGTTGATTCCTTCCGCTGCAAGCGGGGCGCATACCGCCGCGCTGAGAAACGCGGCAGCAAAAATATGAATACGGGACATCGTTAACTCCGTGTCAAAACGAGCCCGCAACGTATCGAATGTGATTGCCAGACGCAATCAGTCAGATCAGAAAATTTCCAGTTATTTCCGGAGATTACTTTTCCGCCACCAGAACATCTCCGCAGCGCACGCAGCGATAGGTGGCCTCCCCGCGCATCACGCGATTATGGCGGCGGACGGTAAGCTGGTGCTGCTGGCACTGGCAGCGGTAGGGGAAGGTATTTTTACGCACTGAATCGAGTTCGAAACGATGGGTGCGCAGAGCCGGAACGCCCAGCACGCTTTCCATCATCCATTTCCACTCTTTGCCGTGCGGCGCCACGCGGCCAAAGTGCTTCCATACCAGCAGGTGGGCCAGCTCGTGCGGCACGACTTCATCAATAAACGCCTGCTGGTTTTCCAGCAGCAGCACCGGGTTAAGGCGGATTTCGTTTTTCTCCAGCCAGGCGGTACCGGCGGAGGTTCCCCGCTGCTGATAAACCAGCACCGGTTCAGGGTAGCTTCGTCCCAGCTTGAGGTTCGCTTTGGCAAGATTTTCCCGCAGGCTGCGCATAACGGCCTGTTGAAGGGCAATGGGAATTCGGGGTGTTTTCATAGCGCCAGAGAATAGTGCGGCGGGATGAGGAGAGCAAGAAGAAGCTTCCTCCCGGGAGGGAGGAAGCGGGTTAGTCTAGTCGCGCGCGCCGATTTCGCGCAGCTTACGGCCTTTCATCAGGTTACGTTCGATATGTTCCAGCGAAACGTTTTTGGTTTCCGGGATTAGCCACAGGGTCAGGAAGATGAACAGGATGTTCAGGCCGCCATAGACCCAGAAGGTGTTGGCGCTGCCCAGCGAGTTCAGCATGGTCAGGAAGGTCGCGCCGACGATCATGTTGGCAATCCAGTTGGTGGCCGTTGAGCAGGTGATACCGAAATCACGCCCTTTCAGCGGCTGGATTTCGGAGCACAGCACCCAAATCAGCGGGCCGGCGCTCATCGCAAAGCCAACGATAAACATCAGCAGCATCAGGACGGCAAAGTACTGCGCCGTGGCGGAGTGGATGCCGATATGCATCATGCTGCCCAGCACGCCCATGCCGAGCGCCATAACGATAAAGCCGAGGATCAGCGTCGGCTTACGGCCCCAGCGGTCAACCAGTCCGATGGCGATAAAGGTCGCCAGAACGTTGGTCAGACCCACGATGACGGTTCCCCACATCTGTTCGGTGGTGTTGGTATAGCCCGCCAGTTCAAAAATCTTCGGCGCGTAGTACATGATGACGTTCATACCGGTGAACTGTTGCATCACCTGCAGCAGGACGCCGAGGAATACCGCACGGCGGAAGTTGCTGTTTTCTTTAAACAGCGACCAGCCGGACTGTTTTACCTTCAGGCTTTCGCGGATCTCATCCAGCTCGCGTTTCGCTTCAGCGCTGGTGTCGCGCAGGCGCAGCAGGACGCGTTCGGCGTCGACAAAGCGGCGCTTAGCGGCAAACCAGCGCGGGCTGTCAGGCAGGAAAACCACGCCAATCAGCAACAGCACCGCTGGGATAATAATCACCCCGAGCATCCAGCGCCAGGCGCCGCTGTAGCTGAATGCCGTATCGGAAAGATAGGCGCCGAGAATACCAATGGTAATCATCAGCTGATACATCGAAATCATGCTGCCGCGGATTTTTTCCGGGGCGATTTCAGACAGATACAGCGGGGCGGTGTAGGAGGCGACGCCTACGGCCAGGCCGAGCAGCACGCGGGAGAGCAGCAGCACTTCCACGTTCGGTGCGGCGGCGGAGAACAGCGAGCCGGCAACGAACAGGATGGCGCCAATCATCAGGCTTTTTTTACGCCCGAGTTTGAAGGAGAGCCAGCCGCTGCCCACCGCGCCGACGGCGGCGCCGAACATCATGGAGCTGACCACCCACTCCTGAGTGTGGGCGCTTATCTGGAACTCGTTGGCAATAAAGGGTAAGGCACCCGCAATAACACCGATATCAAGGCCGAACAGCAGGCCAGCCAGTGCGGCGAGGAAACAGACAAAGAACGTCATCGTCTTGTTGGAACGCCCTTGTTTTTTGTTGTCAGGCATAACGCCCTCCGGTTGAGTTATTGATCTTGTCGATGCGTAGGGTAGGTAAATACGTCGTAAAAAAATGTGATAGTAATCACGGCTGTGTAATCGGTTACACTAGAGTAAAGAAACGTAATGACTATAAACGCATTTAAATCAGTATATTAATTAAGTTTAGCTCAAGAAATTAAAAGCGCTAATCGGACTTTACTGAAATATTGTGTAACAAAGTGAAGTCTTATTACATTTTGCATGCAATAACGGAAAAGGTTTGCTCTGCATATGATGTAATCGCTTCCATAATAGGGATGTTGCAGGCGGTATGCCGGGCGGCTGAGGGGCGTAAAATAAAAAGGCCAGCGCGGGGCTGGCCTTGAAAGTGAGGAGAGCGGCGTCTTATTTCAGACCGGACGCTTCGCGCAGCTGGGCCGCTTTGTCGGTTTTTTCCCACGGGAAATGCTCGCGGCCAAAGTGGCCGTATGCCGCCGTCTCTTTGTAGATCGGGTGCAGCAGATCCAGCATCTGAATCAGGCCATACGGACGCAGATCAAAGAACTCGCGCACCAGCAGGGTCAGCTGCTCAGAAGGCACTTTTTCGGTACCGAAGGTTTCAACCATGATTGAAGTTGGCTCCGCCACGCCGATGGCGTAGGAAACCTGGATTTCGCAACGATCGGCCAGGCCGGCGGCAACGATGTTTTTCGCCACATAGCGCGCCGCGTAGGCCGCAGAACGGTCCACTTTAGACGGATCTTTACCGGAAAACGCGCCGCCGCCGTGACGAGCCATGCCGCCGTAGGTATCAACGATGATTTTACGCCCGGTCAGGCCGCAGTCGCCCATGGGGCCGCCGATAACAAAACGGCCGGTTGGGTTGATAAAGAATTTGGTCGCGCTGTTCAGCCACTCGGTCGGCAGAACCGGTTTGATGATCTCTTCCATCACCGCTTCCTGCAGCGATTTCTGATCGATGCTTTCGGCGTGCTGTGTGGAGAGAACGACCGCATCAATACCAACAACTTTGCCGTCGTCGTACTGGAAGGTGACCTGGCTTTTCGCATCCGGGCGCAGCCACGGCAGGGTGCCGTTTTTACGCACTTCAGCCTGACGCTGCACCAGACGGTGCGCATAGGTGATCGGCGCAGGCATCAGCACGTCGGTTTCGTTAGTGGCGTAGCCAAACATCAGGCCCTGGTCGCCCGCGCCCTGTTCCAGCGGATCGGCGCGGTCAACGCCCTGGTTGATGTCCGGAGACTGTTTACCGATGGCGCTCAGCACCGCGCAGGAGTTGGCGTCAAAGCCCATATCGGAATGCACGTAGCCAATTTCACGGACCGTGTTGCGGGTGATCTCTTCGATATCAACCCATGCGCTGGTGGTGATTTCACCACCGACCAGAACCATACCGGTTTTGACGTAGGTTTCACATGCTACGCGCGCTTTCGGATCCTGTTCGAGGATCGCATCCAGCACGGCGTCGGAGATTTGGTCAGCAATTTTGTCGGGATGCCCTTCTGATACGGACTCTGACGTAAAGAGGTGTTTTGCCATGTTTTATTTCACCTGTGGACGATTCGGGTAGCTCATACTGTTGTGTAGAATGGCTTTGACGGATGACTCTACCAAAGCTTGCAGGTAGTGACACGAGCAGTCTGAGTGTTAATCAGTATAGATGGATTAACTTCTGGACGGCTATTTTAGGGCAGTTCTTGACCCCATTTCCAGCCTTTTTTGATATTCGTCGCATTTATAGAAAAAGGGCGGTGGCAATTTTTCCTGACAATACCCGGCAACGCGCATATTTTTATTTTGCTTTTTACCCCGCTTCTCGGTATAAAACGCCGCGCGCGGCTCATTAAAACAGCGTACGAGCACTCACCTCGTGACGCCACTTCCAGCCGGGTTAAGCAGTCTCTATTGACAGAGTCCCGCAGCGGCGTTTTCGCTGGCTGTCCGGAACCTATAGCTTTGGCTTGTCGCTGGCCCGACTCGGGGCAGTGTGGAGGTGATACCAGATAATGAACCCACGTTTTTCGCCTGATTCGTCGCGTCGTTCCGTCGCGCGTCACTACTCCTCAATCCGCATCTCTCTCATGCAAACCAGCCGATGTTCTACCCATCTCGGCGCTTCTCAGGATTCCCGGGCCGGCAGGCTGCTGGAAAACTGAACAAGGGCGCTCTTGCGATAGCAAGGGTTTTCTCGTGGTTTCTCCGGACTGTCATACTCCGTTCGGGTACGTGTTTTACGATGATATGAATAAGAAACCGGTCGCTCAGCCGCAAGACCAGCACTATCTACTGGGATTTCGGACTGTTTATGGGTTGTTATCGCTTCTTCGGATTGCGATAGTAGTCAACTGTTTTACACTTGTTACTAAATTTGAGGTTCGCTATGTCTGACGACATGTCCTTATCTTCGCCTTCGTCAGCAGGCGATCACGGTGTACTACGTTCCATGCAGGAGGTTGCGATGAGCTCCCAGGAAGCCAGCAAGATGCTACGTACTTACAATATTGCCTGGTGGGGTAATAACTACTACGACGTTAACGAACTGGGCCATATTAGCGTCTGCCCGGATCCTGACGTCCCGGAAGCGCGCGTTGACCTTGCCGAGCTGGTGAAAGCGCGTGAAGCTCAGGGGCAGCGCCTGCCTGCGCTGTTCTGCTTCCCGCAGATTTTGCAGCACCGCCTGCGTTCGATTAACGCCGCCTTTAAACGCGCGCGCGAATCTTATGGCTATAACGGTGACTACTTCCTGGTTTATCCGATCAAGGTTAACCAGCATCGTCGCGTGATTGAATCGCTGATCCACTCCGGCGAGCCGCTGGGCCTGGAAGCCGGCTCCAAGGCCGAGCTGATGGCGGTACTGGCGCACGCCGGTATGACCCGCAGCGTGATTGTCTGTAACGGTTATAAAGACCGTGAATATATCCGCCTGGCGCTGGTGGGCGAAAAGATGGGCCACAAGGTCTATCTGGTCATCGAGAAAATGTCCGAAATCGCCATCGTGCTGGAAGAGGCCGAGCGGCTGAACGTGGTGCCGCGTCTCGGCGTGCGCGCGCGTCTGGCTTCGCAGGGCTCCGGTAAGTGGCAGTCCTCCGGCGGCGAAAAGTCCAAATTTGGCCTCGCGGCGACCCAGGTTCTGCAGCTGGTTGAAATTCTGCGCTCAGCCGGGCATCTGGACAGCCTGCAGCTGCTGCACTTCCACCTTGGCTCGCAGATGGCCAATATTCGCGATATCGCCACCGGCGTGCGTGAATCGTCGCGTTTCTACGTTGAGCTGCACAAGCTGGGCGTGAATATTCAGTGCTTCGACGTTGGCGGCGGTCTCGGCGTCGACTATGAAGGGACCCGTTCGCAGTCCGACTGCTCGGTGAACTATGGCCTGAACGAATACGCCAACAACATCATCTGGGCGATTGGCGATGCCTGTGAAGAGAACGGCCTGCCGCACCCGACGGTGATCACCGAATCCGGCCGCGCGGTCACGGCGCACCACACCGTGCTGGTATCGAATATTATCGGCGTTGAGCGTAACGAATATACCGAGGCGACCCCGCCCGCGGAAGACGCCGCGCGTCCGCTGCAAAGCATGTGGGAAACCTGGCAGGAGATGCAGGAAACCGGCAATCGCCGCTCGCTGCGCGAATGGCTGCACGACAGCCAGATGGATCTGCACGATATTCATATCGGCTACTCCTCCGGCACCTTTAATCTTCAGGAGCGCGCCTGGGCCGAGCAGCTGTATCTCAATATGTGCCATGAAGTGCAGAAACAGCTCGATCCCAGCAACCGCGCGCATCGCCCGATTATCGACGAACTGCAGGAGCGTATGGCGGATAAGATCTACGTCAACTTCTCCCTGTTCCAGTCGATGCCGGACGCCTGGGGTATCGATCAGCTATTCCCGGTGATGCCGCTGGAAGGGCTGAATATGGTGCCGGAACGCCGCGCGGTGCTGCTGGATATCACCTGCGACTCCGACGGCGCGATTGACCACTATGTGGATGGCGACGGTATTGCGACCACCATGCCGATGCCGGAATACGATCCGGATAACCCGCCGATGCTGGGCTTCTTTATGGTAGGCGCCTATCAGGAGATCCTCGGCAATATGCACAACCTGTTCGGCGATACGGAAGCCGTCGACGTGTTTGTCTTCCCTGACGGCAGCGTCGAAGTGGAGCTGTCTGATGAAGGGGATACCGTCGCGGATATGCTGCAGTACGTGCAGCTCGATCCGAACACGCTGTTGACCCAGTTCCGCGATCAGGTGAAAAAGACCGATCTCGACGCTGACCTGCAGCAGCAGTTCCTTGAAGAGTTCGAGGCCGGTTTATACGGCTACACTTATCTGGAAGACGAGTGATCTATGCCCTCTCCGTAGCGGAGAGGGAAGAGGGAGAGAGAGGCCTGGTTCACCACTTGCCAGACTCACTTGAACGCGTAGACATTTACGGCGATAATTCGCCCAACTAAGCAGTAAACTCATTCAAACCCTTCCTCGTCGGGCCTAACGACGCGGAAGGGTTTTTTTATATTTGTATTTCAATACAACGACTGTAAAAGAGGTCATACCCATGAGCACCTTAGGTCATCAATACGATAACTCCTTGGTATCCAACGCATTTGGTTTTCTGCGTCTACCGATGAATTTCATGCCGTACGACAGCGATGCGGACTGGGTCATCACCGGCGTACCGTTTGATATGGCGACCTCCGGACGCGCGGGCGGCCGTCATGGCCCGGCGGCGATCCGCCAGGTGTCGACGAACCTTGCGTGGGAGCACAACCGCTTCCCGTGGAATTTTGACATGCGCGAGCGCCTGAACGTCGTGGACTGCGGCGATCTGGTTTACGCCTTCGGCGACGCGCGTGAAATGAGTGAAAAGCTGCAGGCCCACGCGGAAAAACTGCTGGCGGCAGGAAAACGCATGCTCTCTTTTGGCGGCGACCACTTTGTGACGCTGCCGCTGCTGCGCGCTCACGCGAAGCACTTTGGCAAAATGGCGCTGGTGCATTTCGACGCCCATACCGATACCTACGCCAATGGCTGCGAATTTGACCACGGCACCATGTTCTACACCGCGCCCAACGAAGGCCTGATCGATCCGAATCATTCGGTGCAGATCGGTATCCGTACCGAGTTTGATAAAGACAACGGCTTCACGGTGCTGGATGCGGGCCAGGTTAACGATCGCAGCGTTGACGATGTGATTGCGCAGGTGAAACAGATCGTCGGCGATATGCCGGTGTACCTGACCTTTGATATCGACTGCCTGGATCCGGCGTTTGCCCCGGGTACCGGTACGCCGGTGATCGGCGGCCTGACTTCCGATCGTGCGATCAAGCTGGTGCGCGGCCTGAAGGATCTGAACATCGTCGGCATGGACGTGGTGGAAGTCGCTCCGGCCTACGACCAGTCCGAAATCACCGCCCTGGCGGCGGCGACGCTGGCGCTGGAAATGCTCTACATTCAGGCGGCGAAAAAAGGCGAATAATCAGGTCGCTCACAGCGTGCGTTTTCCTCGAACGACCTGGAGGCGCAGTGCTTGCACCGGCCTAAGAATAAGTGCAGGTTGTGTTGCCGGGTAAGGTGTGAGCCGCTACCCGGCATACCGATAAGCTCCCCCAATTCTGTTTGTTATGCCACTTGGGGAGCCGGGGCTTACTTAATCCCGTCGGCCTTCATGCGATCGCGGATATGCTGAGCGCGGGCTTCCGATGCCGGGTGGTCATCAAACATGGAGCTTTGGCGTCCGGCTTCCAGCTGCGCCAGTTTCTCGAAGCTGGTGGCAAGTCCTGCCGGATTAATGCCGCGCTTGCGCAGCAGATCGTACGAGTAGTCGTCCGCTTCCGATTCCTGACGCTGGGAGAACTGCGAGTTCACCAGCTTCTCGCCCAGATCGCCCAGCTGCGACTGCGACAGGCTGCCGACGATGCCGCCCGCGGAGGCCGCCGCCGCGCGTACCGCGTTGGTGCCCAGCGCTACCTGCATCCCTTTCTTCACGTGGCCCAGCGCGACGTGACCCATTTCGTGGCCGATAACCGCTTCGACTTCATTATCATTCATCAAATCCATCAGTCCGCTGTAAACGCGGATGCAGCCGTTAGCCATGGCGAAGGCGTTAACGTCTTTAGTTTGATACACCTTGTAGTTCACCGGCTGGCCGTTGATGTTGTCCCCCAGCGCGGCGGCGATTTTACTCAGGCGTTTGCTGTATTCACTGCTGGCAGGCGCGATAGTCGCTTTCGCATCCATCTCCTGACAGGCTTTGTCGCTTAAGGCTTTCACCTGCTCGTCGCTGAGTGAATAAGCCTGGAAAGCCTCCGCGCCGGAGCTAAGCAGGCCGTTGGAATCCATGTTCTGGCATCCGGTAAGCGTGGCTGCGATCCCAAGGGCAAGAAGAGCTGAGCGAATTTTCATTTTTTATCTTCCACAATCTTATGGTTATTTATCCGAAAAAACGGCGATGGCTGCCTGCCGTATCCTGTGCAAATTATAAATACTATATGAGAATGCGGGCGAGAGGATTACGCCGTAGCACAACGTGTTCCAGAGATTTCTTAAACGGCAAAAGGATGCTCCATGTACATGCTTTGCCGCTTAGGTTACATTGTTCACACTTTTTTCCGGCGTAGCCCAAAACGCGCTGTCGTCAAGTCGTTGCGGGCATGGCCTTCATTATCCGATCTGGAGTCAAAATGTCCTCACGTAAAGAGCTTGCTAACGCTATTCGTGCGCTGAGCATGGACGCAGTACAGAAAGCCAAATCCGGTCACCCGGGTGCCCCGATGGGTATGGCTGACATTGCCGAAGTCCTGTGGCGTGATTTCCTGAATCATAACCCGCAGAACCCGTCATG
>NZ_VOJB01000072.1:193041-193353 GCF_007910085.1 Klebsiella sp. ME-303
CTCCCTGGCCGGTACCCTGAAACTGGGCAAGCTGGTGGCGTTCTATGACGACAACGGCATCTCTATCGACGGTCACGTGGAAGGCTGGTTCACCGATGACACCGCGAAGCGTTTTGAAGCCTACGGCTGGCACGTGGTGCGCGGCGTTGACGGTCACGATGCTGACTCGATTAAACGCGCGGTAGAAGAAGCGCGTGCGGTTACCGACAAACCGTCCCTGCTGATGTGCAAAACCATCATCGGTTTCGGTTCGCCGAACAAAGCCGGTACCCACGACTCCCACGGCGCGCCGCTGGGCGACGCGGAAATCGC
>NZ_VOJB01000072.1:193403-194096 GCF_007910085.1 Klebsiella sp. ME-303
TGCCTACGCCAAAGCCTTCCCGCAGGAAGCCGCCGAGTTTACCCGCCGTATGAAAGGCGAGATGCCGGCTGATTTCGACGCGAAAGCGAACGAATTCATCGCGAAGCTGCAGGCTAACCCGGCGAAAATCGCCAGCCGTAAAGCGTCGCAGAACGCCATTGAAGCCTTCGGCCCGCTGCTGCCTGAGTTCCTCGGCGGCTCCGCTGACCTGGCGCCAAGTAACCTGACCCTGTGGTCCGGCTCTAAGGCCATCAACGAAGACGCTGCCGGTAACTATATCCACTACGGCGTGCGTGAATTCGGTATGACCGCGATTGCCAACGGTATCGCCCTGCACGGCGGTTTCCTGCCGTACACCTCCACCTTCCTGATGTTCGTCGAGTACGCGCGTAACGCGGTACGTATGGCGGCGCTGATGAAGCAGCGTCAGGTGATGGTCTACACTCACGACTCCATCGGTCTGGGCGAAGACGGCCCGACGCACCAGCCGGTTGAGCAGGTGGCTTCCCTGCGCGTCACTCCGAACATGTCCACATGGCGTCCGTGCGACCAGGTGGAATCCGCCATTGCGTGGAAATACGGCGTGGAGCGTCAGGACGGCCCGACCGCGCTGATCCTCTCCCGTCAGAACCTGGCGCAGCAGGAGCGTACCGAAGAGCAGCTGGCGAACGTCGCCCGCGGCGGCTACGTGCT
>NZ_VOJB01000072.1:194119-253283 GCF_007910085.1 Klebsiella sp. ME-303
GCGCTTACGAAAAACTGACTGCCGAAGGCGTGAAGGCGCGCGTGGTTTCCATGCCGTCCACCGACGCGTTCGACAAGCAGGATGCCGCTTACCGTGAAGCCGTGCTGCCGAAAGCCGTCTCTGCGCGCGTGGCCATCGAAGCGGGTATCGCCGACTACTGGTTCAAATACGTGGGCCTGAATGGCGCGATCGTTGGCATGACCACCTTCGGTGAGTCTGCGCCGGCGGAGCAGCTGTTTGAAGAGTTTGGCTTCACCGTGGACAACGTGGTCGCGAAAGCGAAAGCGCTGCTGTAGTTCTTTTACCGCCTCCGGGCTACGGGCCAGCGCGGTCGGGTAGCCCGGACAGGTGCGCAGCACCGCCTCCGGGTAAAAACTCTGGCTGCCGCCGTAAAAAACGGGTCGCTCTGGCGGCCCGTTTCTTTTTCAGACCATCCTCAGCACCCTACCTTTTTCCAGAAGCACCCGGCGGGAAAAGTGCCGCCGTGTAAACGCCTCATCGTGGCTGATGGCCACTACGCTGGTCCCTCTTTTGCGGCAAACCGCCAGCCACGCTTCAAATATTGCCAGCCAGTGCTGGTCAAAATCGCGGCTGGGTTCGTCAAGCAGCAGTATTTCTGGCGCCATGGCTTCCAGAGAGGCGACGGCGACCATCCTGCGTTGGGCGGTATGTAAATCCAGCGGATGCGCGTCGGCTACGCTCTCCAGCCGGCATAATTTCAGCGCCGCCGCGGTGCGTTGCGCAACCTCCGCAGAAGGCAATTTCTGGAGCCGCAGCCCAAAGGCGACCTCTTCCGCGACTTTGCTGTGGAAGAGCTGGTTTTCGGCCTCCTGAAACAGCACGCCGATGATATTGGCGCGTTGACGGTTTTTGTATTGCGCAATCGGCTTATCCAGCAAATTGACGCTACCGGACGTGGCGGGTAGCAGTCCGGCCATCACCCGCAGCAGGGTGGATTTCCCCGCGCCATTATCGCCGGTGAGCGCCAGCCATTCCCCCTGGCCGAGCGCCAGCGAGATATTTTGCAGACAGTCAGCCGTCGCGCCGGGCCAGCGCCAGGTCACCTGATTCAACGTTAGCATAGCGGGGAAAGCGCTCCATCGTGCAGTCGCCATCCCTGCTGACACCAGGCAAGAAAAGGCGAAGGGGGGCGTTCAAAAAGGATAATCAACGAACGCTGCGCCAGCGCCCAGTGCCCCAGGCGCTCCAGAAGCATAGCGCTTGCCTGCGCCGTCAGGCGGCTAAAGGCTTCGTCAAGGATCAGTAGCGTTGGCCGCATAGCCAGCGCGCAGGCGATCGCCACGCGCTGGGTTTCTCCCCCGGATAGCGTGGAGGGGTGGCGATGTCGTAACGCCTGGCACGCCGTCAGCGTCAGCGCTTCGTCAATACGGCGCATAATCTCCTCTTCGCTGAGGCAGAGATTTTCAGGGCCAAAAGCGACCTCTTCTTCGACGCTGAAGGTACAGCCGGAAAGCTGGAGATAGGGTGATTGCTGGACCAGCTGGATGGCCTGCGCCCGTTCGACCAGCGATTGCTGGCCGATGGGGATACCAAGCAGGGTGCCTTTACCTTCGATATCGCCGGGCAGAAAATCCGGATACCAGCCCGCCATAATCTGCGCCAGAGTGCTTTTCCCGCTGCCGCTATCGCCAAAAATCGCCACCATGCCGGGCTGCGAATAATGGAAATCAAAGCATGCCGCAGATCGCGCCGCCTGGGTCGGGTGGTAGCGGAATTGTTCTAACGTAACCATAGCCAGGCTCCAGCTTCAGCGACCATCGCCAGCAGCATGCCGTAACGCGCCAGACGTTGTAAGGCGCTGTCTTTCGGCGCCCAAAGCGTGGTGCGCCGACGATGTAAACGAAATGCCCGCATATCCAGCGCCGCTCCGCGTATCGCCAGATCGTTAAGCGCGTTGTGGGTCAGAGGGATAATGAGCGCAGGCATAGCGCGCAGCCGCTGATAGCCGTTCTCGTCCAGCGGTACGCCGCGGGCGCGTTGGGCTTCGTGGATAATCGTCAGCTGGCGCTTTAGCTGTTCGACAACCAGCAGTGGGCCAGCGAACAGATAAGCGACGCCCGGCGGCAGGCGTGAAGCAAACAGGGCGCGAATAAAGCGCTGTACCGGTACGTACTCCATCCACAGCTGTGACGTTGAAACAATCGCCAGAATTCTCAGCCACAGCGTGATGGCGCTGGCCCAGCGCTGCGGGTCGCGGGGGTGGCCGCTCAGCCACTGGGTAAACCAGCCGCCGTGGACCAGCCACAGGCCAATGCCCAGCGAGAAGAGGAGCCAGGCGACGTATTTTGCCCGCCGCCGCGTCGCCCTGAACAGCAGCAAGCTGAGAAACGCCGCAGCGCTATACACCGGCAGCGCCGTCTCTGCGGGTAGCAGCAGCGTAGTCGCCGCCGCCAGCGCCCAGAGGGTTAATGACGTAAAAGGGTGCATTAGCGTACGGCAGACATCGCAGGAAACTGACGCAGCGTGCGCAGCGGCAGCTGGCGCAGCAGGATCCAGACGATAATCGCGGTAAGGATTTTATCCACCAGATTAGCGCCTAAGACGGTAATCGCCACCGATTCCAGCAGATTCTGACCTGCCGAATGGATCCAGGCGACAAACAGATCCGCGCCGCTGCCCGTCACGCCGCCGAACAGCGCCGTACGCAGCGGTACGGCGACCGCGGTCACGGCGAGGGTAATGACAACGCCGCTAATGACCACCTTCGGTAAGGTGCGGAACCATCCCGCGCGCGCCAGCCATCCGGCGACCAGACCAATCACCATCGCCACCGGCGCAAAGGCGGCGGCAATCGGATCGGTCAGCAGCCCCCACAGGAGGTTGGTCAGTAACCCGGTCAACATGCCAATGACCGGGCCGAGTAAAACCGCGCTGATTAAGGTGCCGATCGAATCGAGAAAGATGGGAAGCTTTAACAGACTGATGAGCTGTCCGCCGATCATATTGATGGCGACGGCGATCGCAATCAGCACCAGGGACTGGCTGGTAAATTGGCGACGAGCCATATAAACCTCTTTAAGGGGAAAAGTTATCGGGATGAAATGACCAGTTCGTCATAGCCGGAAACCGCGCACGGCTGACGGCTAAACGCCAGGGAGGTCAGTTCGCCTATCACCAGCTCAAGGGTGGTGCGGACGGTACAGCCGGGCATCATATGGCCACCGAGCATGGCGCCTTGCGGATCGGATATCGCTAAATGGAGATGTTCACCTTGCCATTCCAGCGTGCCGTTCAGGGAGATAACCTCATAGGTTCCGGTCAAAAAAGTGGTCTCATCCTGGCCGGCAAAACGTAATGCCGCATCGCTTAAGCTGCCGGTACAGCCGGCTATCCAGGCAGCCTGAATCTGTTGCTCTTGTATGAAGGCGCGCAGGCGTGAAAAAACCTCCTCGCCCGGAAGTAAGCGAAGCGCATAGTAACGAGCCGCAGAGGGCTGCAAGTGGGGGATTGTCATTTTTTCGAGGGACTCCGAGACTCGGACGTAACGGTCATCATATCGCCGCTAAACGGTATAGTTTCTGATATAAATCAGTGTTTGCCGCCCGGCAACGAAAAGATTTTGCTACGCTTATTCGTCATTGTGGAATAGGGAATAAATTCCGCGGCAGAGAGGGTAAAAGTGTGATGTAAGTCAGATAAATGGTTTCTCCGGCTGGACAATCATTCCTTTTATTCCTTGTTTGGCTTATTCTAGCTGAAGCGTTTCAGTCGTCTAAATGTTCGACAATTAATCAATCAGTCGCAGTTTGCGACAGGTAAGGTTTCCCTTAGAGCGTTGCTGCATTACTCTGTCAGCCACCTCATATCATGGATAGCCTTGCAGGAGACCTATGACCATACGCATTGCGATTAATGGCTTCGGTCGCATCGGGCGTAACGTGGTTCGTGCTTTGTATGAATCCGGGCGTCGTGCGGAAATTACCGTGGTGGCAATCAATGAACTGGCGGATGCTGCCGGCATCGCGCATTTATTGAAATATGACACCAGCCATGGGCGCTTTGCCTGGGATGTACGTCAGGAGAGAGAGCAGCTGTTTGTTGGCGACGATGCCATTCGTCTTTTGCATGAATCTTCCCTTGAGGCGTTGCCCTGGCGGGAACTGGCGGTTGATGTGGTGCTTGACTGTACCGGCGTTTACGGCAGCCGCGAGCATGGCGAAGCCCATCTTCAGGCCGGCGCCAGAAAAGTGCTTTTTTCACACCCTGGCGGCAACGACCTCGACGCGACGATCGTTTTTGGCGTAAATCATGCTGAGCTCAGAACCGAGCACCGTATCGTCTCCAACGCCTCCTGCACCACCAACTGCATTATTCCGGTCATTAAGCTGTTAGATGATGCCTATGGCATTGAGTCAGGAACGGTAACCACGATCCACTCATCAATGAACGATCAGCAGGTCATTGATTCCTGGCATCCGGATTTACGCAGGACGCGAGCGGCCAGCCAATCAATCATCCCGGTTGATACTAAGCTTGCTGCGGGGATCACGCGTTTTTTCCCTCAGTTTAACGATCGCTTTGAAGCGATCGCGGTTCGTGTACCGACGATTAATGTGACGGCGATCGACCTTAGCGTAACGGTGAAAAAACCGGTAAAAGCAAGTGAAGTCAACCAGTTGCTGCAAAAAGCAGCACTGGGTGCATTTCATGGTATAGTTGACTATACGGAATTGCCGTTAGTCTCGATAGATTTCAACCACGATCCCCATAGCGCCATTGTCGATGGCACACAAACGCGGGTAAGTGGCGCGCATTTGATCAAAACGCTGGTCTGGTGCGATAACGAATGGGGCTTTGCTAACCGGATGCTCGACACCACGTTAGCGATGGCCGCACAAGGTTTCAGGTAAGGCGCTCAGGCGCCTGCAAAACTTTATCAAGAATCAACGAGAGGATTCACCATGTCTGTAATTAAGATGACCGATCTGGATCTGGCTGGTAAACGCGTTTTTATCCGTGCGGATCTGAACGTACCGGTTAAAGAAGGGAAAGTAACCAGCGACGCGCGTATCCGTGCTTCTCTGCCGACCATCGAACTGGCCCTGAAACAGGGTGCGAAAGTGATGGTCACTTCCCACCTGGGTCGTCCTACCGAAGGCGAGTACAACGAAGAATTCTCTCTGCTGCCGGTTGTTAACTATCTGAAAGACAAACTGTCTAACCCGGTACGTCTGGTTAAAGATTACCTGGACGGCGTTGAAGTCGCTGCCGGTGAGCTGGTGGTTCTGGAAAACGTTCGCTTTAACAAAGGCGAGAAGAAAGATGACGAAGCGCTGGCGAAAAAATACGCTGCGCTGTGCGATGTCTTTGTTATGGATGCGTTCGGTACCGCTCACCGCGCGCAGGCTTCTACTCATGGTATCGGCAAATTCGCTGACGTCGCTTGCGCAGGTCCGCTGCTGGCCGCTGAGCTGGACGCCCTGGGTAAAGCGCTGAAAGAACCGGCTCGTCCGATGGTTGCTATCGTGGGTGGTTCTAAAGTTTCTACCAAACTGACCGTTCTGGACTCCCTGTCTAAAATCGCTGACCAGCTGATCGTCGGCGGCGGCATTGCCAACACCTTCGTTGCCGCTCAGGGCCACAACGTCGGTAAGTCCCTGTACGAAGCCGATCTGGTTGACGAAGCGAAACGCCTGCTGACGACCTGCGATATCCCGGTTCCGACTGACGTTCGCGTGGCAACCGAGTTCTCTGAAACCGCAACCGCTACCCTGAAATCTGTTAACGACATCAAAGATGAAGAGCAGATTCTGGACCTGGGCGATGCTTCCGCAGAGAAACTGGCTGAAATCCTGAAAAACGCGAAAACCATCCTGTGGAACGGCCCGGTCGGCGTGTTCGAATTCCCGAACTTCCGCAAAGGTACTGAAATCGTGGCTAACGCCATCGCAGACAGCGAAGCGTTCTCCATCGCAGGCGGCGGCGACACCCTGGCAGCAATCGACCTGTTCGGTATTGCTGACAAAATCTCCTACATCTCCACCGGCGGCGGCGCATTCCTCGAATTCGTGGAAGGTAAAGTTCTGCCGGCAGTAGCCATGCTCGAAGAGCGCGCTAAGCAGTAATTCAGTTCAGGCGGGGAGACCCGCCTGTTTTTCAGCGCGCGTAAAAGCTCGCGAACCTTCTTCAACGGTCGAAGATACAGATACAGGACTACGTAACATGTCTAAAATTTTTGATTTCGTAAAACCGGGCGTCATCACTGGCGACGACGTTCAGAAAGTGTTCCAGGTAGCTAAAGAAAACAACTTTGCTCTGCCAGCGGTAAACTGCGTGGGTACTGATTCCATCAACGCCGTTCTGGAAGCAGCTGCAAAAGTTCGTTCTCCGGTTATCGTTCAGTTCTCTAACGGCGGCGCTGCGTTCATCGCGGGCAAAGGCGTGAAAACTGACGTTCCTCAGGGCGCAGCCATCCTGGGCGCTATCTCTGGCGCGCATCACGTGCATCAGATGGCTGAGCACTACGGTGTTCCGGTTATCCTGCACACTGACCACTGCGCTAAGAAACTGCTGCCGTGGATCGACGGTCTGCTCGACGCGGGTGAAAAACACTTCGCCGCAACCGGCAAACCGCTGTTCTCTTCTCACATGATCGACCTGTCTGAAGAGTCCCTGCACGAAAACATCGAGATCTGTTCTAAGTACCTGGCGCGTATGGCCAAAATGGACATGACTCTGGAAATCGAACTGGGCTGCACCGGCGGCGAAGAAGACGGCGTGGACAACAGCCACATGGACGCTTCTGCTCTGTACACCCAGCCGGAAGACGTTGATTACGCGTACACCGAGCTGAGCAAAATCAGCCCGCGTTTCACCATCGCCGCTTCCTTCGGTAACGTACACGGCGTTTACAAGCCGGGCAACGTGGTACTGACCCCGACTATCCTGCGCGACTCTCAGGAATACGTTTCTAAGAAACACAACCTGCCGCACAACAGCCTGAACTTCGTATTCCACGGTGGTTCCGGTTCTTCCGCTCAGGAAATCAAAGACTCCGTAAGCTACGGCGTGATCAAAATGAACATCGATACCGATACCCAATGGGCAACCTGGGACGGTATCCTGCAGTACTACAAAACTAACGAAGCTTACCTGCAGGGCCAGCTGGGCAACCCGAAAGGCGAAGACCAGCCGAACAAGAAATACTACGATCCGCGCGTATGGCTGCGCGCTGCACAGACGTCCATGGTGACCCGTCTGGAGCAGGCATTTAAAGAGCTGAACGCGATCGACGTTCTGTAAGAAAGGTTTGTTGCTTACCCGGAAGCCCGCAGAAATGCGGGCTTTTTTATTATCTGAACAACATGAAATGTTGCTAAATAAATGTGATCAATTTGGCAAAACGCACTCTTATTGTTTACCCTTAACCTGTTTGTAATTATCAGGTTTGGTTATTTTTTCCCCGTCCGGGTATCCATAAGGAAAGTTGAATGGAAGATTTGAACGTTGTCGATAGCATAAATAACGCCGGTTCATGGCTGGTGCGCAATCAGGCATTACTGCTGAGCTATACCGTCAACATTGTCGCGGCTATCGCGATTATTATTGTCGGTTTGATCGTGGCGCGGATTGTTTCCAACACCGTCAATCGCCTGATGCGGGCGCGGCATATTGATGCCACCGTTGCCGATTTTCTCTCTGCGCTGGTACGCTACGCCGTTATTGCTTTTACCCTGATCGCCGCTCTCGGCCGCGTGGGCGTGCAAACCGCCTCGGTGATCGCGGTGCTCGGCGCCGCGGGCTTAGCCGTCGGTCTGGCGCTGCAGGGCTCGCTGTCTAACCTTGCCGCTGGCGTCCTGCTGGTGGTCTTCCGCCCGTTCCGCGCCGGTGAATACGTTGACCTTGGCGGTATCGCGGGAACCGTGCTGAACGTGCAGATTTTCTCCACGACCCTGCGCAGCGCGGATGGCAAAATCGTGGTGGTGCCGAACGGTAAAATCATTGCCGGGAATATCATCAACTTCTCCCGCGAGCCGGTGCGCCGCAACGAGTTTATCATCGGCGTGGCCTACGACGCTGATATCGATAAAGTGAAGCAGCTGCTCACCAATATCATCGAATCGGATGAACGTATCCTCAAAGATCGTGAAATGACCGTGCGTCTCAATGAACTGGGCGCTTCTTCGGTGAACTACGTGGTGCGCGTATGGAGTAAGAGCAGCGATCTGCAAAGCGTATACTGGGACGTTCTGGAGCGTATTAAGCGCGACTTTGACGCCAACGGCATCGGCTTCCCGTATCCGCAGATGGACGTTCACGTCATTCGTCCGCAGGAAAAAGCAGAGTAATTCTCCTCTTTTATACAGGCCGGTTCGTCCGGCCTTTTTTCTGCGCCCTATTAGTAGTTCTTATTAACGATTAAAATTTTCAATTTCCTCTAATGATTTCCGCGCGCTATATTCCCCGGCATTGACTCTTTCAGTGGAAATCACTTCCGATGTTATCGTATTACTTTCAGGGTCTTGCCCTGGGAGCGGCCATGATTTTGCCGCTCGGTCCGCAAAACGCCTTTGTGATGAATCAGGGCATTCGCCGTCAGTACCACCTGATGATTGCTCTGCTGTGCGCCATCAGCGATCTGCTGCTGATCTGCGCCGGGATTTTTGGCGGCAGCGCGCTGCTGATGCAGTCACCGTGGCTGCTGGCGCTGGTGACCTGGGGCGGCGTCGCTTTTTTATTGTGGTACGGCTTTGGCGCGCTGAAAACGGCCTTGAGCAGCAATCTGGCGCTGGCCAGCGCGGAAGTGATGAAGCAGGGGCGCTGGAAAATTATCGTCACCATGCTGGCGGTCACCTGGCTGAATCCGCACGTGTATCTGGATACGTTTGTGGTTCTCGGCAGCCTTGGCGGGCAGCTGGCGATGGAGCCGAAGCGCTGGTTTGCCTTAGGTACCATCAGCGCCTCATTCTTATGGTTCTTTGGGCTGGCCCTGCTGGCCGCCTGGCTCGCCCCGCGCCTGCGTACGGCGAAGGCGCAGCGCGTTATCAACGTGCTGGTCGGTCTGGTGATGTGGGTCATTGCCTTCCAGCTGGCGAAGGACGGCTTCGCTCATGTTCAGGCGCTGCTTAACTAAGCCTTGTCCGATGGACTTTCTCCGCGTACGCGCTAAGCTTGCAGGCATGCGTCTGCGTATAGACGACCCTTGCAGGCATGCGTCTGCGTATAGACGACCAATGTAAGATGGAGAAACGACAGTGAAGTTAAAAGTCATGGCCCTGGCGGCGGCACTCGGATTTAGCGCAATGGCGGTTCAGGCAAATGAGTTGCCAAACGGCCCACATATTGTCACTTCAGGTACCGCCAGCGTCGCTGCGGTTCCTGATATCGCTACGCTGGCGATTGAAGTAAACGTCTCCGCGAAAGACGCGGCATCCGCTAAAAAACAGGCCGATGAGCGCGTGGCCCAGTATCTCTCCTTCCTGGAGAAGAGCGGCATTGCGAAGAAAGACATTAACTCAGCTAACCTGCGTACCCAGCCTGATTACGACTATCAGAACGGTAAAAGCATTCTTAAGGGCTACCGCGCGGTGCGTAGCGTTGAAGTGACGCTGCGCCAGCTGGATAAGCTCAACGGTCTGTTAGATGGGGCGCTTAAAGCCGGCCTGAATGAGATCCGTTCGGTTTCACTGGGCGTGGCGCAGCCGGACGCTTATAAAGATAAAGCGCGTAAAGCGGCGATTGATGATGCCATTCACCAGGCTCAGGAGCTGGCTACCGGGTTCCACGGCAAACTGGGGCCCGTCTACAGCGTTCGCTATCATGTCTCCAACTACCAGCCGAGCCCGATGGTGCGGATGATGAAAGCCGATGCGGCGCCGGTTTCTGCTCAGGAAACCTACGAGCAGGCGACCATTCAGTTTGATGACCAGGTGGACGTGGTGTTTGAGCTGCAGCCGACCCAGCCTGCGCCAGCATCTGCGGAACCGGCGAAACCCGCTGAAGAACCCAAAGCCGCACAGTAATCCTGTCGCCCGGCCTTCGCGCCGGGTTTTTTCTGTCACTATCTGTAAAATTGAGAGCGCGACAAAAGTCTTTTCCCTGAATAAGGTAAGGATATATCCCTGTTCTACGATGAGGTGAGCATGGATATCTTTATTTCGAAAAAGATGCGCAATTTCATTCTGTTGGCGCAGACCAATAATATTGCCAGAGCGGCGGAAAAAATTCATATGACCGCGTCTCCCTTCGGCAAAAGCATCGCTGCGCTGGAGGATCAGATCGGCTATACGCTATTTACCCGTAAAGATAACAGCATCAGCCTCAATAAAGCGGGGCAGGAGCTCTATCAGAAGCTGTTTCCCATTTATCAGCGCTTATCGGCCATCGATAACGAAATTCACTATTCCGCGCACCGCTCGCGCAACATCGTTATCGGCATCGACAATACCTATCCAACGATTATTTTCGATCAGCTCATCAGCCTGGGCGATAAATACGATGGCGTAACCACCCAGGCCGTGGAGTTCAGCGAGAATGGCGTGATTGATAACCTGTTCGATCGCCAGCTGGATTTTATTATCTCGCCGCAGCATGTTTCGCCCCGCGTGCAGGAGCTGGAAAATTTGACCATTAGCGAACTGGCGCCGCTGCGTCTGGGGTTTCTGGTTTCCCGCCGTTATGAAGATAAGCCGCCGCAGGATCTGTTACGTGAGCTGCCCTGGCTGCAGATGCGTTTCCAGAACCGGGCCAATTTTGAGGCGATGCTGGACGCGTATATGCGCCCCAGCGGGATCAACCCGACGATTATCTATCGCCCCTACAGCTTTATGGCCAAAATTAGCGCCGTAGAGCGCGGGCAGTTTTTGACGGTTATTCCTTACTTCGCCTGGCGTCTGGTGAATCCGGCGAAGCTGAAGTACTTCGACGCGCCCGGCAGCGCGATGTATATGCAGGAGTATCTCTATTCGCTGAAAAATCATCGCTATACCGCCACGATGCTTCAGCATATTACTGAAGATCGCGACGGCGCGGAGGGCTAGCCGAGCATTGAACCGTGCTCAAGCAGATTACGATGCAGGTCGAAGGCGTGGGCGAGGTCGTGGTGAATATGTCCGCCGGGAGCGCTCTCCAGATAGCGATGTAAATAGTCCCGGTAGAGCGGATGCGCGCAGTTATCAATGATGGCGCGGGCGCGCTGCAGCGGCGATAGCCCGCGCAGATCGGCGATACCCTGCTCGGTAACGATCGCCTTCACGCTGTGCTCGCTGTGATCGACATGGCTGCACATCGGCACGATGGTGGAGATCTTCCCGTCCTTGGCGATGGACGGCGCCATAAAGATAGAGAGCCAGGCGTTGCGTTCAAAATCGCCGCTACCGCCGATGCCGTTCATCAGATTCACCCCGGCTACGTGCGTCGAGTTGGCGTGACCGTAGATATCAAACTCCAGCCCCACGTTGAGGGCGATAACCCCCAGACGGCGGATAATTTCCGGATGATTGGAGATCTCCTGCGGGCGCAGGACAATACGGCTGGCGAAGAAATCCATATTGTCGTAAATCTTGCGCAACGAACCGGCGGATATCGTCAGGCTGGAGGCGCTGACGCCGGTGATTTTCCCCGTTTCCAGCAGATGAACCACCGACTCCTGTAAAACTTCCGAGTACATCATAAAAGCGGGGATATCCGGATTTTCGCCCAGCCGCGCCATGACCGCATTGTTGATATTGCCCACGCCGCTTTGCAGCGGCAGAAATTCTGGTGGGATGCGTCCGCGAGCCATCTCTTCCAGCAGAAAGGTGACCACGTTATCGGCAATTTTCTGACAAACCGGATTATTGTTATCCAGAACGTTTCCGGCGTCGGGCAGCTCGGTCTCCACCACAGCGACAATCTTTTTCGGATCGATTTGCACGTACCGGCTGCCCACGCGATCCATCGCATGAAAGATGGCGATGCTGTTGCGCCGCGGCGGGGCGCCGGGGATCACGATATCGGCCAGCTCGGCAACCCGCGGGCTGTGGTAGTGATTCAGCTCAATGATCACTTTCTTCGCCCGCAGCAGCCAGGTTGGCGCGTTGCCGATACCGCTGGTGAGCCAGACCCGTCCGTCCGGCGCGATAGCCGAAGCTTCGATCACCGCGACATCAATCTCGCCAAAGAACCCATAGTTGACCATTTGCGCCACTTCGCTCAGGTGCAGATCGACAAACTTCACCTGCCCCTGGTTGATTTTTTGTCGCAGTCCGGAGGCAGTCTGATACGGCGCGCGCCACGAGACGGCATCGGCTGCCGATAGCGCATCATCGGCGGCGGCGCTGATGGAGGCGCCGGTCAGCAAGCGGATCTGAAAAGGCTTCTGCGCCCGATGTAATTCGTCAGCGCGGCGAGCGATGGCCGCGGGCAGCGCTTTAGGCGAACCGGCGGGCGTGAATCCGCTGAACGCCACCATCTGGTCGTGCTGGATAATCTCCGCCGCTTCATCGGCGCTCATCCGTTTCATTTTATACTCCTTAATCCGGCGTGATTAATGGCCGACGAACTCAGGTTTACGCTTTTCCATAAACGCGCTCATGCCTTCCTGATAATCCACGCTGTCGTAGACGGCGCGACGCATTCCCTGAATACGTTCGAACTCATCGGAATTCATGGTGTGGGCTTCGCCAAGCACGCGCAGCTCTTCCTTAATGACCGCGATCGCCAGCGGCGCTTTCTCGGAGATGTGGTGCGCCATCTGCAAGGTAAAATCTTCCAGTTCGTCGGCGTCCACCACGTGATTGAGAATACCGACCGCCAGCGCGCGCTGGGCGGTAATCGGCAGGGCGGTGAAAATCAGCTCTTTCACGATATGAAAGCCGGCGTCGCGGGTCAGATTGTGGATGCCGACCAGGTTGTAGGGCACGCCGAGATTCACCGGCGTCATAGAGAACGTTGACGTGCTGGCGGCGATGATCAGATCGGAGCTCATGATCATCTCAAACGCGCCGCCCCAGACGCTGCCTTCGACCATGGAGATCACCGGTTTCGGATACTTTTGGATCATACGGGTGATCTGACGCAGAGGATCGTCATACGAGAGCGGATCGCGGCGCCCGCCGGGCAATTCGTGGATGTCATGGCCGGCGGAGAAAACCTTTGCTCCCCCGGGCGCGCGTAAAATGACGCAGCGAATTTCCGGCCGGTTGAGGTCGCTCAGCGCCTGCATCAGATCGTCGATAAACACCTTGCTTAAGGCATTGAGCTTGCGGCTATAGTTGAACTCAATCACCGCAACCTTGCGGATAATTTCGACATTAACATATTGATAAGACATAAATATCCTTTTACGCAAAGTAATGATTCTGGAGGAATTCGCTAATCTGCCGCAGGCCGGTGCGCGGCGAGAGGCCGTTGTTTTTCACCGCCTGTAGCGTTTGCTGGAAGTAGCGTGCAAAGTCGGTTCGGGCAAACAGCAGGTGCAGCGCCTCGGTTTCGGCCTGCTTTTGCAGCCACTCCAGCGCCTGGCGCTGGCGCAGTTTTTCCAGCTCGCCGCTGTCGGTGAGGGTGGTTTTGAAGTCAAGAATTGCGAGCCAGACGGCTTCGATGCCGCGCTGCTCCAGCGCGCTACAGCTCAAAACGCGCGGCTGCCACGCGGCGTGCTTGCGGCGCAGAATATGCAGGGCGGATTCATACATATGACGGGTGATTGCCACGCTGGCGCGGTTCTCGCCATCATCTTTATTGATAACCACGATATCCGCCATCTCCATAATCCCCTTCTTAATGCCCTGCAGATCGTCACCGCCGCCGGCGATCTGCAGCGAGATAAAGCAGTCCACCAGCCGGGAGACCTCCGTTTCCGACTGGCCGACGCCGACGGTTTCGACAATTACCGCGTCATAGCCCGCCGCTTCGCACAGCAGTATCAGCTCCCGCGCGCGCAGGCTGGTGCCGCCCAGATGGCCGCTGGAGGGCACCGGGCGGATAAATGCCGAGTCCGATCGCGCCAGTTCGATCATGCGCGTCTTGTCGCCAAGAATGCTGCCGCCGCTGACCGGGCTGCTCGGATCGACCGCTATCACCGCGACCCGCAGGCCGTGGCGAATCAGCAGCATGCCGAAAGCTTCCAGAAAAGTGCTTTTTCCGGCCCCCGGCGTGCCGGTGACGCCGAGGCGCAGGGCGTTGCCGGCGAAGGGCATAATGGCATCCAGCAGCTGTGCGCTTAGCGCCTGGTGGCGGGGATGCTGGCTCTCCACCAGCGTCATGGCCTGGGCGAGCGTGGCCCGCTCGCCCAGGCGTAGTCGCCGCACGGCGTCCGTCAGCGTGGCGTGGTTAATCATGATATTGGCTAATCCTCATCAGGACGTCGCGTACGCTCTCCAGCATCGGCGTACCGGGGCCGTAAATGGCGGCCACGCCGCGCGCCTGCAGGAAGGCGTAATCCTGCGGCGGGATGACGCCGCCGGCGATGACGCAGATATCTTCCCGCCCCCATTTTTTCAGGGCATCGACCAGCTCGGGGATCAGGGTTTTGTGGCCTGCCGCCAGAGATGAGGCGCCCACCACGTGCACGTCGTTTTCCACCGCCAGGCGGGCGATCTCTTCTGGCGTGGAAAACATCGGGCTCAGGTCAACGTCGAAGCCGAGATCGGAATAGGCGCTGGCGATCACTTTGGCCCCGCGATCGTGGCCATCCTGACCCATTTTGGCGATCAGAATGCGCGGGCGGCGGCCGCGTTCCGCGAAGAATTTTTCGGTTTGCGCAACAATAGCGTCGAACTCGCCGGCTGCTTTGTCTGACTGGTGGTAGCTTTGCGCAATCACGCCGGTGACGCACTGGCTGGGTACCAGGTAGCGGTCAAACGCCGCCTCCAGCGCGTCGGAAATTTCGCCCAGCGTGGCGCGGACGCGGGCGGCGTTGATGGCGGCGGCCAGCAGGTTTTCACCATGCTGCGCGGCGTGGGTGAGGGCGTTCAGCGCGGCTTTTACCGTCACGTCGTCCCGACTGGCGCGAATTTTTTCCAGCGAGGCGATCTGTTCGTTGCGCACCTTGACGTTGTCGATCTCCAGTACCGCCGTTTCATCTTCTTTTTCCAGCTTGTACTTATTGACGCCGACGATGACGCGCTTGCCCTGGTCGATCAGCGATTGTTCGCGGGCGGAGGCCTCTTCGATCATCCGTTTCGGCAGTCCGGCCTCGATCGCCTTTGCCATTCCGCCCGCGTCGTCGATCTGCTGCATAATGGCCCGCGCCTGCTTAACGATCCGATCGGTCAGCGATTCGAGGTAGTACGATCCGGCCAGCGGATCCACGGTGCGGCAGATCTCTGACTCCTCCTGGATGATAATCTGCGTATTACGCGCGATACGGGCGGAAAAGTCGGTGGGCAGGCCAAGCGCCTCGTCGAAAGCGTTGGTGTGCAGCGACTGGGTGCCGCCGAGCGTGGCGCCGAGCGCTTCGATAGTGGTGCGGATCACGTTGTTATACGGATCCTGCTCGGTGAGGCTCCAGCCGGAGGTCTGACAGTGGGTGCGCAGGGCTAAGGATTTCGGATTGGTGGCGCCGAAGCCGCTTACCGCTTCGCTCCACAGGTAGCGTGCGGCGCGCAGCATGGCGACGTTCATAAACAGATCCATACCGATGCCGAAGAAAAACGACAGGCGCGGGGCGAAGTCATCGATTTTCAGCCCGGCGGAGAGCGCGGCCTTGATGTATTCGATACCGTCGGCCAGGGTAAAGGCCACCTGCTGCACGCAGTTGGCTCCGGCTTCGCCCATGTGGTAGCCGCTGATGCTGATGGTGTTAAAGCGCGGCATGTTGCCCGAACACCAGGCGATGATGTCGGCGATAATGCGCATTGAGGGCTTTGGCGGGTAAATATAGGTATTCCGGCACAGGTACTCTTTCAGAATATCGTTCTGGATCGTGCCGGTGAGCTGTTCCGGCGCAACCCCTTGTTCTTCCGCCGCGACGATATAAAACGCCATTATCGGCAGCACCGCGCCGTTCATGGTCATCGATACGGACATCTTATCCAGCGGGATCCGATCGAATAAAATCTTCATGTCTTCGACGGTATCGATCGCCACGCCGGCTTTCCCCACGTCGCCCGCCACGCGCGGGTTATCGGAGTCATAGCCCCGGTGGGTCGCGAGGTCGAAGGCGACGGAAAGCCCTTTCTGCCCGGCGGCGAGGTTGCGGCGATAGAAAGCGTTGGACTCTTTGGCGGTAGAGAAACCGGCGTACTGGCGGATGGTCCACGGCTGTGCGGTGTACATGGTGGCGCGCGGGCCGCGAACGAAAGGCGGCAGGCCGGGCAGGGTGCCGGTCACTTCCAGATTATCAAGATCGGCTTCGGTATACAGCGGCTTAACGTCAATGCCCTCTGCCGTCTGTTTTACCAGGGCATCGACGGTTTTTTCCCGCCGGCTGAGCTCTTTGTTGGCGAGCGTTTGCCACTCCCGTAACTCTGACATGTTGTGCTCCGTATGCGCAATGAAATGGGATATTGCAAATACGGTGAGCTTTTTCATCGCCTCTGTCGCCAGCAAAAAATAGCCATCGATGCGTCGTTTTTTGCCGCATGAAATGTTTTATTTTGTGATGTATTTCAAAGATATGAACAGGAGAAGGTGGGTCATACAGGCCGGACGGGGCCGGCCTGCTTGCGGGGGTTAATCTTGTCTCAACACTTTATGGCCGTAATCGATCAGCGCATCGGTCACCCGGCGCATCATGCGGCTTTCCGGGGCAAAACGGTGCCAGTAGAGCATCCGGCGCTGGAACAGGCCCGGCGTGAGGTTAATCAGTTCGCCGCTGTTCAGCTCTCTCTCAATTTGCAGATGCGGGATCATACAGCAGGTTGTTCCCTGACGGGCCAGCTGCACAAAGGCTTCCGAGGAGTTCACGATATGGCAGGGCACGCTGCCCGGCGGCAAATCGAAGTTCTGCTGCAAAAAGGCCTGGTGCATATCATCGAGATGATCGAATGCCACCACCGGCGCTTTCAGCAGCGCCGAGCGGGTCACCCCGTTGGGGAAATAGCGCTGGGCAAACTCCTTCGAGGCGACGAACAGGTAGTCGAGGGCGCCGAGCTGATCGACCAGGCAGCTGGGCAGCGCCTGCGGCTGAATACTGACCGCGCCGACCACTTCGCCGCGGCGCAGGCGTTCCTGGGTCCGGGTCTCATCTTCCACCTGCAGGTTCAGCCGAATAGGGGAGTCGGAAAGCACGCTGGAGAGCGCGGGCAGCAGCCAGGTGGCCAGGCTGTCGGCGTTGACCGCCAGCGATAGCAGCAGCGGCGTGGAGCCAGTTTGTTCATCGCCCAGCCACTCCTCTTCCAGCAGTTCGACCTGACGCAGCAGGGCCAGCAGCTTTTGCCCCTGTTCGGTGGGACGCGGCGGTACGGTTCGCACCAGCAGCGGTTGTCCAAACATGTTTTCCAGCTGTTTGATGCGCTGAGAGACGGCGGACTGCGTAATACAAAGCTTCTGCGCGGCGCGCTCAAACCCTCGTTCCCTGATTACCGCGTCCAGCGCCTGTAGTGTTCTGTAGTCCGGTCGTTTCATTGCTCTGGCGTGCCCCCTAATACTTTTCGTTAACTCGCACTATGACATAAATTTGTTTTTGATGAAGATGAAAAATTGGCGACCGCGTTGTGTGATCGCCGTCGCAGGGACAATGACCCCCCTGATGTTCTATAATGCGCCTCAGGAATTCACATCTCGGACCATAATCATGACGCAAGATGAACTGAAAAAAGCGGTAGGCTGGGCGGCACTGCAGTATGTACAACCGGGCACTATCGTTGGGGTCGGTACGGGCTCGACGGCGGCGCACTTTATCGATGCGCTGGGTACCATGAAAGGGCAGATTGAAGGGGCGGTTTCCAGCTCTGATGCCTCTACTGAAAAACTGAAAAGCCTCGGTATTACGGTTTTTGATCTGAACAGCGTTGATCGTCTTGGTATTTACGTGGACGGCGCAGATGAAATCAACGGCCACATGCAGATGATCAAGGGCGGTGGCGCAGCCCTGACGCGTGAGAAAATTATCGCTTCGGTCGCCGACAAATTTATCTGTATCGCCGATGCTTCCAAGCAGGTGGATATTCTGGGTAAATTCCCGCTGCCGGTGGAAGTGATCCCGATGGCGCGCAGCGCCGTGGCGCGTCAGCTGGTTAAGCTGGGCGGCCGTCCGGAGTATCGTCAGGGCGTCGTGACCGATAACGGCAACGTGATCCTCGATGTGTTTGGTCTGGAAATTCTGGACGCTATTGCGCTGGAAAATACCATTAACGGTATTCCGGGCGTCGTGACCGTCGGCCTGTTTGCGAATCGCGGTGCGGACGTCGCGCTGATTGGCACCGCTGATGGTGTAAAAACCATCACTAAATAGTCTGATCCGAGGGAGCGAATCGCTTCCTCGCAAATATTTTTTCTCCAGGCCTATTTTGGTGACTTCTGTCACATTTACGCGCCTTGTCTTAGTAACAATCTACCTTTCTTTTACTTTCTGGTGTTTTGTCCTGCTATTTCCCGCTGATTGATATTTCTTCAGGTTGCCGACGCAAACGTTCATATTGCCGCAATAGTTTTTTTTGATATGTTGCTGAGAAGAACTTTCGTTCCGCACGACATCAGTTAAGACAAAAACAGGACGGGGAAATGGCTAAGGTATCACTGGAAAAAGACAAGATTAAATTTCTGCTGGTTGAAGGTGTGCACCAAAAAGCGGTGGACAGCCTTCGCGCAGCGGGCTACACCAATATCGAATTTCATAAAGGCGCGCTGGATAGCGAAGAGCTGAAAGCGTCCATCCGTGATGCCCATTTCATCGGCCTGCGTTCCCGTACTCATCTGACTGAAGAGATCTTCGCGGCGGCGGAGAAGCTGGTCGCGGTTGGCTGCTTCTGTATCGGTACCAATCAGGTTGATTTAAACGCGGCGGCGAAACGCGGTATCCCGGTGTTTAACGCCCCGTTCTCCAATACCCGTTCCGTTGCTGAACTGGTGATCGGCGAACTGCTGCTTATGCTCCGCGGCGTACCGGCGGCAAATGCCAAAGCGCACCGCGGCGTATGGAACAAGCTGGCGGTCGGCAGCTTTGAAGCGCGCGGCAAAAAGCTGGGTATTATCGGCTATGGTCATATCGGCACGCAGCTGGGTATTCTGGCCGAATCGCTGGGGATGCATGTCTATTTCTACGATATTGAAAGCAAGCTGCCGTTAGGTAACGCGACTCAGGTCCAGCATCTTTCTGATTTGTTGAACATGAGCGATGTGGTGAGCCTGCACGTGCCGGAAAACGCCTCCACGAAGAACATGATTGGCGCGGAAGAGCTGGCGCTGATGAAACCCGGCGCGCTGCTGATCAACGCCTCTCGCGGCACCGTGGTGGATATCCCGGCGCTGTGCGATGCGCTGGCGAGCAAGCACCTGGCGGGCGCGGCGATCGACGTCTTCCCGACCGAGCCGGCGACCAACAGCGATCCGTTCAACTCTCCGCTCTGTGAGTTCGACAACGTTATCCTGACCCCGCACATTGGCGGCTCAACTCAGGAAGCGCAGGAAAACATCGGTCTGGAAGTGGCGGGCAAGCTGGCGAAATACTCCGATAACGGTTCTACGCTCTCCGCGGTTAACTTCCCGGAAGTGTCGCTGCCGCTGCACGGCGGGCGCCGTCTGCTGCATATCCATGAAAACCGTCCGGGCGTTCTGACCGCAATTAACCAGATTTTCGCCGCGCAGGGCATTAACATCGCGGCGCAGTATCTGCAGACCACTCCGCAAATGGGCTACGTGGTCATTGATATCGAAGCCGAAGAAGATGTCGCGCAGAGCGCGCTGCAGGCGATGAAGGCTATTCCTGGTACCATCCGCGCCCGTCTGCTGTTCTAACTCCTTTTATGCCAGCGGGCAGGTCATCGACCTGCCCCTTTTCTCCTGATAGACCCTTCTGCAATTTCCCGTCGCCACTCAAACGCTTAGCGAGGCTTGCCGCAAACGGCGATTAAAACCGTCGGATGTCGTTGTGCCTGAAAGAAAGGGATTTACGATAAAGACTCAGCGTGGGGCTGAAACGGGAAAGCCCCTACCGAGGCAGGGGCTCTAAAAGGAAAGGGACGATGATGAGACTCTTCATCATGCTGCTTATCCTGTTAATCATCGCCTGGCCAGCATATTAACAGAGAGAATGCAGGAGGGAGGTTCGCCTCCCTCACCCTTTATCCAGGAATTTAGGTGAAAAAATCAGCAATGTCAATTGTTCGGACGTTTTACCAGAGCCAGGTTTTTGACGGAGTGATGACCGCTGGCAGCGGGATATCCCACTGCTCCGTCGGCAGCGCGTCGACCTGCTGGCAATCATGCGCGTAGCCGACCGGCTGCAGGCGATGCTGCCGCCAGTTTTGCAGCGTCCGGTCGTAAAATCCGCCGCCCATACCCAGGCGCTGTCCGGCGGCATCAAACGCGACCAGCGGCGTTACCAGTACATCCAGCTGGCTAAGCGGGAGGACATCGCGCACGTCGAGCTTCGGTTCGCGGATGTTCAGACGATTCACCACCAGATCGCTGCTTGGGTGGTAGTGCAGAAACAGAAGATTGCCGGGGCTGAACGGATGAAGCACGGGGAGATAGACCCGTTTGCCTGCCCGCCAGAGCTGATCAATCAGCGGCCGCGTATCCAGCTCGCCATCAAACGAAAGAAATACCGCGACCGTCTGCGCGAGCAGAACCGGCGGATACGCCATCATTCTGTCCGCCGCATGGAGGGCGAACTGGGTTTGCTGCTCCGGCGTTAACGCGCGTCGGCGCTGGCGGATCTGCTGACGAATTTGCTGCCTGGTAAAGGGGATATCTGACAATAGGGTCATACCTGAGTCTCATCGGTGAGCAAACGATACCAACAGGCGTAGTCTAATACACGACGGCAAAAGCCGAAAATTAACTTAGGGGGGGATGAAACGAAAAAGAAGGGAATCTCCGAGATGCCGCCGCAGGCTGTAACCCTTGAACCCTTGGTTCAAGGTGAATGTGTCGTCACAGTTTTAAGGCTTCTCGGACGGGCCGAGCATGCTCACCAACCGTGGAGCGCCACATTCTTGTGGTATGAAATATCGGCTCAGGGGACTGGCCCGCTTGCAAACATCTCAGAGAAATTTTGTTCTTGCGATTACTCTAACACAGTTAAATGCAAAGTGTTATTCAAACTTCTGCCCGGGTCTTTCGCTTATGCGACCTTGCTCAAGCAATGCTTGTTCGATGGTCTGCTGAAGCATCCGAATACGCTGCTCCATGCTGGCGGCGTAGTCGCGGGTTTTCGCTTTTTCCTGAGTCAACTCATAGCTGATGTTCAACGCGGCGATGAAGACCAGCTGCTCAGTATTTGTGACTCTAGTGCGTTCTTTTAAATCTTGCAACCGCTGATTCAGGTCGTCAGCTGCCTGGTTTAAGGCATCCCTTTGTTCAGGCGGGCAATTCACTCGTAGTGAACGGCCAAAAATTTGGAGATCTACGGGTTGTGCAGACATGCCACCTTCCTGCTGATTGACTGCGCGGCCTTCACGCCCTGGGAGGGTCTGCGAAGGGGCGACACTATAGCTACCCTGGTTTTAAGATACAAGCCCTATTCTGGTTCACCAGGGTCCAAAGTGGTAGCATATCATGAATATTCCTCCCAACGATGACGAATGCGCATGTCTATACAGAACGAAATGCCTGGCTACAACGCTGTAGACCAGTTACTGAACCAACAAGGGGTAGGATTAACCCCTGCCGAAATGCACGGTTTGATTAGCGGGATCCTGTGCGGCGGCAACAAAGACAGCAGCTGGCAGCCGTTGGTGCACGATCTGACTAACGAAGGTCTGGCTTTTGGTCACGAGCTGGCGCAGGCGCTGCGTAACATGCATTCCGCCACCAGCGACTCGCTGGAGGATGACGGTTTCTTATTCCAGCTCTACCTGCCGGATGGCGACGAGGTGAGCGTGTTCGATCGCGCCGATGCGCTCGCGGGTTGGGTGAACCATTTTCTGCTTGGGCTGGGCGTGACGCAGCCTAAGCTGGATAAAATCAAAGACGAAACGGGTGAAGCCATCGACGATCTGCGCAATATTGCTCAGCTCGGGTATGACGAAGACGAGGATCAGGAAGAGCTCGAAATGTCTCTGGAGGAGATTATCGAATACGTACGCGTTGCTGCGCTGCTGTGCCACGACACCTTCTCTCTTCAGAAACCCACTGCGCCGGAAGTTCAAAAGCCGACGCTACACTAATCATTCATTAAATCGTTCAGGGGGCGTCATGACTCAGCAGGAATTTCTCTCTCGTCGCCAGGCTCTACTGGCGCAGATGCAGCCGGGCAGCGCAGCGCTCATTTTCGCCGCGCCGGAAGCGGTACGCAGCGCAGATTCAGAATATCCCTACCGGCAGAGCAGCGATTTTTGGTACTTCACCGGCTTTAATGAGCCAGAAGCGCTGTTGGTATTGATTAAAAGCGATGAGACGCACAACCACAGCGTGTTGTTTAACCGCGTGCGCGATCTGACCGCTGAAATCTGGTTTGGCCGCCGCCTCGGGCAGGAAGCTGCCCCCGCGAAGCTGGGCGTCGATCGCGCGCTGGCATTTAGTGAAATCAATCAGCAGCTGTTCCAGCTCCTTAACGGCCTCGACGCTATCTACTTTGCCCAGGGCGAATATGCCTACGCCGACGACATCGTGTTTAACGCGCTGGAAAAACTGCGCAAAGGCGTACGGCAGAATCTGCAGGCGCCAGGCTCGGTCATTGACTGGCGGCCGATGGTGCATGAGATGCGCCTGTTTAAATCGGCAGAAGAGCTGGAGGTCATGCGCCGCGCAGGGGAGATCTCCGCGCTGGCCCACACCCGCGCTATGGAAAAATGCCGTCCCGGGATGTTCGAATATCATCTGGAAGGCGAGATCCTTCACGAATTCAACCGTCACGGCGCGCGCTTTCCTTCTTATAACACCATCGTGGGCGGCGGCGAAAATGGCTGCATCCTGCACTACACCGAAAATGAGTGCGAGCTGCGCGACGGCGATCTGGTGCTGATTGACGCAGGCTGCGAATACCGCGGCTACGCGGGCGATATCACCCGCACCTTCCCGGTTAACGGCAAATTTAGCCCGGCCCAGCGAGAGATTTACGATATCGTCCTTGAATCTCTGGAAACCTCGCTGAAGCTCTATCGCCCGGGTACCTCAATTAAAGAGGTTAACCAGCAGGTGGTGCGGATTATGATTACCGGCCTCGTGCGTCTGGGGATCCTGAAAGGTGAAATTGATGAGCTGATTGCCAATAACGCCCATCGACCTTTCTTTATGCATGGCCTGAGCCACTGGCTGGGGCTCGACGTGCATGATGTCGGCAGCTATGACGTTGACCGCTCGCGTATTCTTGAGCCGGGAATGGTGCTGACCGTTGAACCGGGGCTGTATATTGCGACGGATGCCGACGTGCCGGCCCAGTACCGCGGCATCGGCATTCGTATTGAAGACGACATCGTCATTACCGAAGACGGTAATGAGAACCTCACCGCCGGCGTAGTGAAAAAAGCGGACGATATCGAGGCGCTGATGGCGGCGGCGCGCCAGCTATGAGCATCCTGATCGTCGGCGGAGGAATGACCGGCGCGACGCTGGCGCTAGCGATATCTCGCCTGACCGGCGGTACGCTGCCGGTGCATCTGGTTGAAGCATCTGCGCCGGATTCCGCGCAGCATCCGGGCTTTGACGCCCGCGCCATCGCTCTGGCTGCCGGCACCTGCCAGCAACTGGCTCGCGTTGATATCTGGCAAGAGATAGCCGACTGCGCCACGGCCATTCAGCGCGTTCACGTCAGCGATCGCGGCCACGCGGGGTTTGTGACGCTCGAGGCTGAGGAGTATGGGCTGGCGGCGCTGGGCCAGGTGGTCGAGCTGCACGATGTCGGCCAGCGCCTGTTTGCGCAGCTGCGCAAGGCGCCGGGCGTGACGCTACACTGCCCGGCAAAGGTGGAAAATGTCAGCCGCAGCGAAGAGAGCGTCAGCCTGGTTCTGGACAACGGCGAAACCCTCAGCGGTAAACTGCTGGTCGCCGCCGACGGCTCGCGCTCGACGCTGGGGGCCCGCTGCGGTATCAGCTGGCAGCAGGAACCCTATGAACAGCTGGCGATTATCGCCAACGTCAGTACCGCGCAGCCGCATAGCGGGCGCGCGTTTGAACGCTTTACCCCACACGGCCCGCTGGCGATGCTGCCCATGTCGCAGGGCCGCTGCTCGCTGGTGTGGTGTCATCCGCAGTCGCGGCGTGAAGAGGTGCTGAGCTGGTCGGACGAACGCTTCCGCCATGAGCTTCAGCAGGCATTCGGCTGGCGTCTTGGCCGGATCGTCCACGCCGGAAAGCGCAGCGTGTATCCGCTCTCGCTCACCCGAGCCAGCCGCACGGTTGCGCATCGGCTGGCGCTGGTCGGCAACGCGGCGCAAACGCTGCATCCTATTGCCGGGCAGGGATTTAACCTCGGTCTGCGCGATGTCATGAGCCTGGCGGAAATGCTGGCGCAGGCGCAGGCAGAAGGAGAGGATCCGGGCGGCTATCTGCTTCTGAGCCGCTATCAGACCCGACGCGCCGCAGATAAAGCCGCCACCGTCGGCGTGACCGATGGGCTGGTGCATCTGTTCGCCAATCGCTGGGCGCCGCTGGTGGTGGGGCGCAACGTCGGCCTGATGGCGATGGAATTATTTACCCCGGCGCGCGATGCGCTGGCGCAGCGTACCCTCGGTTGGGTTCCCCGTTAAGGAGTGAAACGTGCAAAGTGTTGATGTCGCTATTGTTGGCGGTGGAATGGTGGGGCTGGCGGTTGCCTGCGGTTTGCAGGGCAGCGGGCTGCGCGTTGCGGTGCTGGAACAGGCCGCGCCTCAGCCGTTAAGCGCGGATGCGCCGCCGGCGCTGCGGGTGTCGGCGGTTAACGCCGCCAGCGAGAAGCTGCTGAGCAAACTGGGCGTCTGGCAGGATATTATCGCCCAGCGCGCCAGCTGCTACCACGGTATGGAAGTGTGGGATAAAGACAGTTTTGGCCGCATCAGCTTTGATGACCAGAGCATGGGCTTTAGCCACCTTGGGCATATTATTGAAAACGCCGTGATTCACCACGCCCTGTGGCAAAAAGCGCAGCGCTGCGCGGACGTCACTCTGCTGGCTCCGGCGCAGCTGCAGCAGGTTGCGTGGGGGGAGAACGAGGCCTTTCTTAGCCTGCAGGACGGCACGATGTTAACCGCCCGGCTGGTGGTTGGCGCCGATGGGGCCAATTCATGGTTGCGCAATAAAGCCGATATCCCGCTGACCTACTGGGATTATCACCATCACGCGCTGGTTGCCACTATTCGCACCGAAGAACCGCACGAAGCGGTGGCGCGTCAGGCGTTCCACGGCGAAGGGATTCTGGCGTTTCTGCCGCTGAGCGATCCGCATCTTTGCTCGATTGTCTGGTCGCTCTCTCCCGAAGAGGCTGAGCGCATGCGGCAGGCGGACGATGCCGCTTTTAACCAGGCGCTGAATATTGCCTTCGATAACCGCCTCGGCTTATGCGCCGTGGAGAGCGAGCGCCAGGTCTTCCCGCTCACCGGCCGCTATGCGCGTCAGTTTGCTGCCCATCGTCTGGCGCTGGTCGGCGATGCCGCCCATACCATTCATCCGCTGGCGGGGCAGGGCGTCAATCTTGGCTTTATGGATGCCGCCGAGCTGATCGACGAACTGAAGCGCCTGCACGCGCAGGGCAAGGATATCGGCCAGCATCTGTATCTGCGTCGCTATGAACGCAGCCGTAAACATAGCGCTGCGCTGATGCTGGCGGGGATGCAGGGCTTTCGCGACATGTTCTCCGGCCACAATCCGGCGAAGAAGCTGCTGCGCGATATCGGTCTTAAGCTGGCGGATACATTGCCCGGCGTGAAGCCGCAGCTTATCCGTCAAGCGATGGGCCTCAACGACCTGCCCGCCTGGTTACGTTAAGTACGTCACACTTCTCTCACCCGGCCGCCGCGCCGGGTTATCCCCTCTCATTTGAAATAATCTAATTTCACCTCGTTTTTCGCATTAGTTTTATTAATGTTACCTTTTTTTTGTTATAGAAATTAGGCTCGTCATTTCGCAGAAAATATCATCATTCGCTGCTTTTTTAACTAATTAGTTTGGTTTTGTGCGGATTGAATCGCTTTTTTGTAGATAAAAACTCTGTAGGCTCTGCGGCTGATTTTGGTCATAAGCTAATGTGATGTCCTGACCAGGCTTATGGTTTAGTGCGGATATCGGTGGTAAGTTCAGGCCAAAGAGAACGTTTGCGTCGGCGTCCTTTAGCGATGCTGGCGGCGTTTTTCGCGGCGCAAAAACGCCAAAAATCGTGGCTGGTTCCGTTTTATTCGATGAGGAAAAGATGGCTCAACAGACTCCGTTGTTTGAACAACACACGCTATGCGGCGCGCGCATGGTGGATTTCCATGGCTGGATGATGCCGCTGCATTACGGATCCCAGATCGATGAGCATCATGCGGTGCGCGGTGATGCCGGAATGTTCGATGTGTCGCACATGACCATCGTCGATTTTCACGGCAGCCGAATCCGCGAGTTCCTGCGCTATCTGCTGGCTAACGACGTGGCGAAGCTCACCGTGCCGGGCAAAGCGCTCTATAGCGGCATGCTGACCGCCTCCGGCGGCGTCATTGATGACCTGATTGTTTATTTCCTTTCTGAAGACTATTTCCGCCTCGTTGTTAACTCCGCCACCCGTGAAAAAGACCTCGCCTGGATCACCCAACAGTCTGAATCCTATGGTCTTGAGATAACCGTGCGTGACGATCTCTCCCTGATCGCCGTACAGGGTCCAAAGGCGAAAGAGAAAGCGGCGACGCTGTTTACCGACGCGCAGCGCCAGGCCGTGGAAGGCATGAAGCCGTTCTTTGGCGTGCAGGCGGGCGATCTGTTTATTGCGACTACCGGCTATACCGGTGAAGCGGGTTATGAAATCGCGCTGCCGAACGAGCAGGCGGTGGATTTCTGGCGCGGCCTGCTGGACGCGGGCGTTAAGCCGTGCGGCCTTGGCGCGCGCGATACGCTGCGCCTGGAAGCGGGCATGAATCTTTATGGCCAGGAGATGGACGAAGGCGTCTCTCCGCTGGCGGCTAACATGGGCTGGACCATTGCCTGGGAACCGGCTGACCGTGATTTTATCGGGCGTGAAGCGCTGGAACTCCAGCGTGAAAAAGGCACCGAACAGCTGGTCGGCCTGGTGATGACCGAGAAAGGCGTTCTGCGCGGCGGCCTGCCGGTGCGCTTCAGCGATGCCGATGGCAATCAGAAAGAAGGCATTATCACCAGCGGCACCTTCTCCCCGACGCTGGGCTACAGTATTGCCTTAGCGCGCGTACCGGAAGGCATCGGTGAAACCGCCGTGGTGCAGATTCGCAATCGCGAAATGCCGGTCAAAGTGACGAAACCCGTTTTTGTACGCAACGGCAAAGCCGTGGTGTGATTTCCCATTTGGAGATGAATTGATGAGCAACGTACCAGCAGAACTGAAATACAGCAAAGAACACGAATGGCTGCGTAAAGAAGCGGACGGCACCTATACCGTCGGTATCACCGAGCACGCGCAGGAGCTGCTTGGCGATATGGTTTTCGTTGACCTGCCGGAAGTGGGCGCCGCCGTAGAAGCGGGCGCAGACTGCGCGGTTGCCGAATCCGTCAAAGCCGCTTCCGATATCTACGCGCCGATTAGCGGCGAAATTGTTGCCGTCAATGAAGAGCTGAACGACTCCCCTGAGCTGGTCAACAGCGAGCCGTACGCCGGCGGCTGGATCTTTAAAATCAAAGCCAGCGATGAAGCTCAGGTTGCCGCGCTGCTGGATGCGACCGCATATGAAGCTCTGTTAGAAGACGAATAAATACGCTTCATCCTTCACGTTGCAGGGGCGTTGGCTTCCTGCAACGCGAATGATTTGCGTCTTCTGGCCCGGTTAGCGTCAGTGCTCGCCGGGCAAACCCGTCAGACAATCACGATTCACCGCACGTTCAGGAACCATCGCTCATGACCCAGACTTTAGGCCAGCTTGAAAACCGTGACGCCTTTATTGAACGTCACATCGGCCCGGATGCCCGGCAGCAGCAGGAGATGCTGAAAACCGTTGGCGCCGATTCGCTTAACGCCCTGATTGGCCAGATTGTGCCGCAGGATATCCAGCTGGCAACGCCGCCGCAGGTGGGCGAAGCAACCACGGAATTCGCCGCGCTGGCGGAACTGAAGGCGATCGCCGGTCGTAACAAGCGCTTCAAGTCGTACATTGGCATGGGCTACACCGCCGTGCAGCTGCCGCCGGTGATTCAGCGCAACATGCTGGAAAATCCGGGCTGGTATACCGCCTATACGCCTTATCAGCCGGAGGTTTCCCAGGGTCGCCTGGAATCACTGCTGAATTTCCAGCAGGTGACCCTCGACCTGACCGGGCTCGATATTGCCTCGGCCTCGCTGCTCGACGAAGCCACCGCCGCTGCGGAAGCGATGGCAATGGCCAAACGCGTAAGCAAACTGAAAAACGCCAACCGTTTCTTCGTCGCCGCCGACGTTCATCCGCAAACGCTGGACGTGGTGCGCACCCGCGCGGAAACCTTTGGTTTCGATGTGATTGTCGATGATGCGGAAAAAGCGCTCGACCATCAGGACGTCTTTGGCGTGCTGCTGCAGCAGGTAGGCACCACCGGCGAGGTTCACGATTACAGCAAACTGATAGCTGACCTGAAAGCGCGCAAAGTGATTGTCAGCGTCGCGGCCGATTTTATGGCCCTGGTTCTGCTGACTGCCCCCGGCAAGCAGGGCGCGGACATTGTGTTTGGCTCCGCCCAGCGCTTCGGCGTACCGATGGGCTACGGCGGCCCGCACGCGGCGTTTTTTGCCGCAAAAGATGAATTCAAACGCTCCATGCCGGGCCGTATTATCGGCGTATCGAAAGATGCGGCGGGTAATACCGCGCTGCGCATGGCGATGCAGACGCGCGAGCAGCATATTCGCCGCGAGAAAGCGAACTCCAATATCTGTACCTCCCAGGTGCTGCTGGCCAATATTGCCAGCCTGTACGCCGTGTTCCACGGCCCGGCCGGCCTGAAGCGTATCGCCAGCCGTATTCATCGCCTGACCGATATTCTCGCCGATGGCCTGCAGAAAAAAGGTCTTAAGCTCCGCCATGCTCACTACTTCGATACCCTGTGCGTGGACGTCGCCGATAAAGCCGCTGTGCTGGCGCGGGCGGAAGCGCTGCAGATCAACCTGCGCAGCGATATTCATCACGCCGTCGGGATCACGCTCGATGAAGCCACCACGCGCGAAGACGTCCTGAACCTGTTCCGCGCCATCGTGGGCGACGATCACGGCCTGGATATCGACACGCTGGATAAAGACGTGGCCCTGGACAGCCGTTCGATCCCGGCCAGCATGCTGCGTGACGATGCGATCCTCACTCATCCGGTGTTCAACCGCTACCACAGCGAAACCGAGATGATGCGCTATATGCACGCGCTGGAGCGTAAGGATCTGGCGCTGAACCAGGCGATGATCCCGCTGGGCTCCTGCACCATGAAGCTGAATGCCGCCGCCGAGATGATCCCGATCACCTGGCCGGAATTCGCCGAACTGCATCCGTTCTGCCCGGTTGACCAGGCCGAAGGCTATCATCAGATGATTGCCCAGCTCTCCGACTGGCTGGTTAAGCTGACCGGCTATGATGCGGTCTGCATGCAGCCGAACTCCGGCGCGCAGGGCGAATACGCGGGCCTGCTGGCGATTCGCCATTACCACGAGAGCCGCAACGAAGGGCATCGCGATATCTGCCTGATCCCAAGCTCTGCGCACGGCACCAACCCGGCTTCCGCGCAGATGGCGGGAATGCAGGTGGTGGTGGTCGCCTGCGATAAAAATGGCAACATCGATCTGGCGGATCTGCGGGCGAAAGCCGAGCAGCATGCGGCGAACCTCTCCTGCATTATGGTCACCTATCCGTCCACCCACGGCGTTTATGAAGAGACTATTCGCGAAGTGTGCGAAGTGGTGCATCAGTTTGGCGGCCAGGTTTACCTTGACGGCGCGAACATGAACGCCCAGGTCGGCATTACCTCTCCGGGCTTTATCGGCGCGGACGTCTCGCACCTCAACCTGCATAAAACCTTCTGCATTCCGCACGGCGGCGGCGGCCCGGGTATGGGGCCGATCGGCGTGAAATCGCACCTCGCGCCGTTTGTGCCGGGCCACAGCGTGGTGCAAATTGAAGGCATGCTGACCCGCCAGGGCGCGGTTTCCGCCGCGCCGTTTGGCAGCGCCTCCATTCTGCCGATCAGCTGGATGTATATCCGTATGATGGGCGCAGAGGGGCTGAAACAGGCGAGCCAGATGGCGATTCTGAACGCCAACTACATCGCTACCCGGCTGAAAGACGCGTTCCCGGTGCTGTATACCGGCCGCGACGGTCGCGTGGCGCACGAATGTATTCTGGATATTCGTCCGCTGAAAGAAGAGACCGGCATCAGCGAGCTGGATATTGCCAAGCGACTGATTGATTTTGGTTTCCACGCTCCGACCATGTCCTTCCCGGTTGCCGGCACGCTGATGGTGGAACCGACCGAATCGGAAAGCAAAGTGGAGCTGGACCGCTTTATCGATGCGATGCTGGCGATTCGCGGCGAGATCGACCGCGTGAAAGGCGGTGAATGGCCGCTGGAGGATAACCCGCTGGTGAACGCGCCGCATACTCAGGGTGAACTGGTGAGCGAGTGGAACCATCCGTACACCCGTGAACTGGCGGTCTTCCCGGCGGGGCTGAACAACAAGTACTGGCCGACCGTTAAGCGTCTGGACGATGTTTACGGCGACCGTAACCTGTTCTGCTCCTGCGTGCCGATGAGCGAATACCAGTAATTTGCTGATTAGACTATCTTTTAAAGGCGCTGCGGCGCCTTTATTTTTTGGGAGAATGGCATGACGATAGCTTTGGTGACGGGCGGCAGCCGGGGAATAGGTAAAGCGACGGCGCTGCTGCTGGCGCAGGAAGGCTATACCGTGGCGGTGAATTACCACCAAAATAGCGCTGCCGCGACCGGCGTGGTGAACGAAATTATCGCCAGCGGTGGCAAAGCCGTTGCGCTACGGGCGGACGTCAGCGATGAAGCGCAGGTGATGGCGATGTTCGCCGCTATCGACCGCCTCGGTGAACCGCTTTCCGCGCTGGTCAATAACGCCGGGATTTTATTTACCCAGGGGACGATTGAAAGCCTTTGCGCCGAGCGAATTAACCGGGTGCTGGCCACCAATGTTACCGGCTACTTCCTTTGCTGCCTGGAGGCGGTAAAGCGGATGTCGCACAAGCATGGCGGTAAAGGTGGGGCGATTGTGAATGTTTCATCCGCAGCATCGCGCCTCGGGGCGCCGGGGGAGTATGTGGATTATGCCGCGTCAAAGGGCGCGGTTGATACTCTGACCACCGGCCTGTCGCTGGAGGTGGCGGCGCAGGGGATTCGGGTTAACGGCGTGCGTCCCGGCTTAATTTATACCGACATGCACGCCAGCGGCGGTGAGCCGGGGCGCGTGGATCGCGTGAAGTCGATGCTGCCCATGCGGCGCGGCGGGCAGCCGGAGGAGGTGGCTCAGGCCATCGTCTGGCTGCTGAGTGAGAAGGCTTCCTACGTGACCGGCAGCTTTCTGGAGCTGGCGGGCGGGAGATAATCGGAACTCGTTTTCCGGGGGGCGGCTAACGCCTTGCCCGGGATACAACATCTGTTTACCTCACCCCATCCCTGGCCCTGCTAAGCGCAGCGCAAGCAGGGAAATGCGCTACGACGCCAGCCACAGCCGCAGGCGCATCCCCCAGCCGCTGGTCCAGCCGGTGGTGACTGACTTCACCTCGCCGCGCGAGATAACGATAAGGGTCGGCGTGACCTGCACCTCCCACCGTTGGGATAGCTGACCGCTGGCGTCATTGATCGTCGGCAGCGCCATTTTTTTATGCGCCAGCCATCGCGCCAGAGCGGCGTTGTCGCCGGAGCGTAGCGCTACCGTCATCACATTGCCGCCATCGTTGGCTAAAGCGGCCACCGACGGGGTGGTATAGCGGCAAACGCCGCACCAGGTGGCCCAGACGTACAGCAGCAAAGGGCGCTCGTGGCTCATTGCCGCCAGATCGACCGTTCGGCCATCAAGCGTTTGCAGCGGCATGCTGGAGAAATTCTGCGGCAGCGCGGGCCTGCGCAGGTAATCCACCGCCAGGCTGACGGCGGCGACAATCAGCAGCCATATCAGGATCTGTCTGAAGAGGTTTAGCATCATTTTTCTACATTGTGATGCGCCGGAAAGGCCGGCAGCGTGCGGCGTTGATTCACGAAGTCAGCGTCAGCGACTCAACGATTAATGTGGTTTATCTTATCGGCTGAGCGTGGGTTAGCAATGCTAAAGCTGTAAAGAAGTGTCTGTTTTGTGGGAAGTTTTGCCCCCTTCCGGCTGGAAAGGGGCAAGATGATTACAGTTTCTCGCCGTTGCTGGCGATAACCTCTTTGTACCAGTTAAAGCTCTTCTTGCGCGAGCGGGACATATCGCCGGTACCATCGTCATGTTTGTTGACGTAGATAAAGCCGTAGCGCTTGCTGTACTGACCGGTCGTGAAGGAGACGCAGTCGATGCAGCCCCACGGGGTATAGCCCATTAGCTCAACGCCGTCGTAAGTCACCGCTTTGATCATCTCTTCGACGTGAGCGCGCAGATAGTCGATGCGATAGTCGTCGTTGATGCTGCCGTCTTCCTCGACTTTATCGTACGCGCCGAAGCCGTTTTCGACGATAAACAGCGGCTTCTGGTAGCGCTCATACAGTTCACACAGCGCATAGCGCAGGCCGACCGGGTCAATCTGCCAGCCCCAGTCGGAGGCTTTGACGTGCGGGTTGGGCACGCTGCCTTCAAAGCCGGAGATCGCGTCGCCGGTGCCGCCTTCCGCTTTCACCGCGTTGGTCATGTAGTAGCTGAAGCCGAGATACGCGCAGGTGCCTTCGCGCAGGATTTGCGCATCGCCGTCCTCCATGTTGATATTGAAGCCGCGGCGTTCCCATTCGTTCAGGACGTAGCTCGGGTAGTAGCCGCGCAGCTGGACGTCGGTAAAGACGTAGCGTTCACGCATTGATTCCTGGGCAAACATCACGTCTTCCGGCTTGCAGGAGAACGGATAGAGGGCGACCATTGCCAGCATGCAGCCCACCTGCATCTCCGGATTGATTTGACGCGCTGCCTTCACCGCCAGCGCGCTGGCGACAAACTGATGGTGCAGCACCTGGTACATGGTCTCTTCCGGGTTTTCATGCTCGGTATAGACCACGCCGGAGCAGCAGTAGCCAAACAGCGGCGCGCGCCAGTTACGCTGGTTGTTGATCTCGTTAAAGGTCATCCAGTATTTCACTTTGTGCTTATAGCGCTCGAAGACCACTTCGGCGAAGCGCACAAAGAAATCGACCACTTTGCGGTTGGTCCAGCCGCCGTACTGCTGAACCAGATGCAGCGGCATCTCAAAGTGGGAGAGGGTAATAACCGGTTCGATGTTGTACTTCAGCAGTTCATCGAACATGTCATCGTAGAATTTCAGCCCTTCTTCATTCGGCTGGCTTTCGTCGCCCAGCGGGAAGATGCGCGTCCAGGCGATAGAGGTGCGGAAGCACTTGAAGCCTATCTCGGCGAACAGCTTGATGTCTTCTTTGTAGCGGCCGTGGAAATCGATGGCTTCGTGGTTCGGATAGTACTTGCCCGGCTCTACCTGCTGGGTTATCTCGCGCGGCACGCCGTGCGCGCCGCCGGTAAGCACGTCGCAGATGCTCGGGCCTTTGCCGTCTTTATTCCAGCCGCCTTCAACCTGGTGCGCGGCGACGGCGCCACCCCATAAAAAGTCTTTTGGTAAAGGAATTTTCTTCATCTTTGCTCATCTCGTCTTAATGACTTGTTGGCTGCGAGTCTAACAAAGGGAATATAAATGTCACGATATAACAATTTGCCCGGAATGGAATTTGTTACATCGAAAAAACACCCTGTTATTTTCAGGCGAGTTTGCGCGCTAATTTACGCCCCAGCGTTTCCAGAATATAAATGACCGGGATCTGGGTGGTAATGTCATAGACGCCGCCGATGCGCGTTTGCGGAACGTGCCAGGAGAGATTAAAGTCGGCAAGCTTTGCCAGCCGCGAGTGCTCGTGGCTGGTGATGGACATCACTTTACAGCGATGCAGGCTGAACTGGCTGGCGAAGCGCAGGATCTCTTCGGTTTCGCCGGAGACCGACAGCACGATGGCCAGCGCATTACGCGCCATATCATTGGTCACCGGGAAATAAGGGTCGTCGATATGGTTACTGAATTTCCCGACGTTAGAAAAGAAACGCGCGCCATATTTTGCCAGCGCGCCGGAGGTGCCGGCGCCAACAAAAATAATACGTTCTGAAGACAGAATAATATCGACCGCCTGCTCGAGCAGCTGGTCAAATTCATCGTTATTAACGCTTTTAAAAAAGCTCATTATTTCGCTGGCGCCGATATTTGCCTGTTGAGGCTCATTCTGCTCCAGATATAATTTAAAGCGTACGCGAAACTCCGAGTAGCCTTCGCACTGCAGCTTGCGGCAGAAGCGCAAAACGGTAGTCGTGGAGACTCCGGCCGCTTCCGCCAGCTCGCGGATGGTCATGTACATCACTTTGTCGCGATTTTTAATGACGTAGTGATAGACCATCATCTCAAGGTTATTGAGACTGGCGATAGCGGCGTGGGAGAAGATACTCACAGTGGCGAACTCACAATTCATAATGACCAGGACGGAATGATATCATGCAGCCAAATGACATAACCTTTTTTCAGCGTTTTCAGGACGACATCCTCGCCGGACGCAAAACCATTACCCTCCGCGATGCGGCTGAATCACTCTTTAAAACGGGCGATGTGTTGCGCGTTGGCCGCTATGAAGATGACGGCTATTTTTGCACCATTCGCGTGGTGGCCACCTCAACGGTGACGCTGGATACGCTGAGTGAACTGCACGCGCAGCAGGAGAATATGACCCTGGCGCAGCTGCGTGAGGTGATTGCGGAGATCTATCCTGAAGAAAAGCAGTTTTATGTTATTGAATTCGAAAAGCTTTAAATAAACAGTGAACGTCTGTTAGTTGAAATTTTTATGTAACCTATTGATTTTATACTGTTCATAAATATTCATCTTTTTATTTTAGCGAACAGGTGTTCACTGGAATCATTCTCAGTTAACCTAAGTGTGCATTGAAAGCGTACTTGTTTTCGGAGTCAAATATGGGTCGCAAATCGTTAATCACACAGGGATATTCTCTGGCAGAGGAAATTGCCAACAGCGTCAGTCACGGGATTGGGCTGGTGTTCGGTATCGTCGGTCTGGTGCTGCTGCTGGTGCAGGCGGTGGACAGCAACGCCGGCGCCACGGCCATTACCAGCTACAGCCTGTACGGCGGCAGCATGATTTTGCTGTTCCTCGCCTCGACCCTCTATCACGCGATTCCGCATCAGCGGGCTAAGCTGTGGCTGAAAAAATTCGACCACTGCGCCATCTATTTGCTGATTGCCGGGACCTACACGCCGTTTCTGCTGGTGGGGCTAAATTCGCCGCTATCGCGTGGGCTGATGATCGTCATCTGGAGCCTGGCGCTGCTGGGGATCCTGTTTAAGCTGACCATTGCGCATCGTTTTAAGATCCTCTCTTTAGTGACCTACCTGACCATGGGCTGGCTGTCGCTGATCGTCGTTTATCAGCTGGCGATTAAGCTGGCGGTGGGCGGCGTGACGCTGCTTGCCGTGGGTGGCGTGGTCTATTCGCTGGGGGTTATTTTCTACGTCTGCAAACGTATTCCGTACAACCACGCTATCTGGCACGGTTTTGTCCTGGGCGGCAGCGTGTGCCACTTCCTGGCCATTTATTTGTACGTCGGGCAGGTTTAAATTTCGCGAAATCTCCCGGCTCGCGCTACGCTTAGCCGGGCTACAGGTTCATCGTCGTCTGAGGGCTGGTAGCCCGGACATGGCGCGCCAGCGCCGCCTCCGGGACATTCTTCGTTGGTGATGGCCTGCCTGCCCGGGCTACGGCCTGGTGTTTTTTATTCAGACCACGGCTTTCACGATATCCATTAATCTGCGGATATCTTCTGGCCGGGTATTGCCGGTTTGCGGGTCGATTATCGAGCTGTAAACATGGGGCATCACGCGAGGTACGCCTGCTTCCAGACAGCTTTGCAAAATAATGCCAAAGTTATCGAGATCGATTCCGCCGGTTGGTTCGATTAACGTCATCCCGTTACGGGCTGCCGTGGTCGCCAGCATATACAGCTCCGGTAACGACTTTTCGCCGCCCATGGGGAAAAACTTCGCCGCATGGGCCCCCATGTCCTGCATCATGCGTACCGCCGCATCGCAGGAGACGCGGGCCGGCGTGCCCTGACAGCTGCTGACGCCGGTGGAGATAAGAACCTCGCCAGGGGTTCCCGTCGGGCTGACCAGCGCGTTAATGCAGGTTTGCTGCCCCCCCGTAGCCGCCAGCGCCCCTGCGGCAAACCCGCAGCCGGTAAAGGTCTGATTAACGTGCGCCGGGTGAAGCGCTGACGCGATCATCGCCGCTTTGTAATACTGCGCAGGATCGCCGGCGCCCAGGCCTACGGAGATGGAGGGTATCTCCGCCATCCAGCGTTTTACCTCCTGAACACCTTCTTCCACGGAGGCAAACTGTGCCGAGAGGACGCCAATCGCCGCATGGCCTTCGGCGGCATCATAAATGTCCCGGGCGTTGGCGATATCTTTCGCCAGCACGTTAATCGCGACGCGTTGACGGTAAAAATTAATTTGCTGCATGGTCTGCAATCTCCTTTAGGCGCGCCACGATCAGGCTCATTTCACCCTCGGCTACCGTTCGTGGGTCCAGGCTAAAAACCCCCTGATGGAGGTTATAGCGCCGGGCGTAAATGGCGATATCGCCATTGCGCAGCTGTGCTTCGACTTCGCGGGCATCCAGGCCGAGTTCCTGGGCATTCACCTGAATGCGGATACGCCAGATAGCGCGTCCGGCTTCATCCTGCTCAATATCGGCTTGTAAGCCGTTTATCGCTGAGATCGCTTTCGCGACGGGCAGGAGTTCCTCGGCAGTGACCCCCTTCTGCCCCTGATGATAGTGTTCCAGCGCATAAACCAGACCGACCATATTCTCCTTGCCGATTTTCATCGCCCGGGCAATACCGTGATGCTGCGCCTTACACGCCGCTATCCACTGTTTTTTCCCGGTGATGAATCCGGAGGTGGGCGCGTTAAACGCTTTTGCCCCGCTATAGATAACCATGTCCGCTCCGCTCGCCGCCCAGACGCGTAAATCCTCCTCGGCGGCGGCATCGACAATCAGCGGCAGGTTGTGAGTCTGTGCGACCTGCACGAAATCCTCGATACTCAACATCCCTTTTTGCACGCAGTGGTGTGATTTCACATACAGCAGGGCGGCGGTGCTGGCAGAGATCGCGCTCTCCAGCTGCCAGCGCGCCGCCAGATTGCTTGAACCGACCTCCACAACGCGCCCACCGCCTAAGCGAATCGCGCTGGTGATGGGCGCGCCGTAATCGACGTTATGCCCGCGGAGCATGACGACTTCGTTGGCCATACCGCGACTGTCCGGCATCTGCATCACTCGCGCCTGGTCGCCATGGGTAATCGCGGCGGCCACGGCGATGGCGATTCCCGCCGAGGCGCAGGAGGTGATATAGCTGTCCTCCGCGCCGGTAAAGCGGGAGACCCGCTCGCCGGTTCGGTCTACCAGGCTGTCGATTTCCACAAAGGCCGATGCCGCCCGCGCCGTTGCCTGCATCACCTCCGGCGCCACGCTGGAAACGCCCAGAATCGTCATTTTGCCGCAGGCGTTAATCACCTGTTTTAACCCCAGCTGTTGATAGATATTCTGCGTCATGGTTTACAGCACTCCCAGCAGCGAACAGACCACGCTGAGCGCGACAATTGACAGCAGAATGGTGGTGTAGCGCGGCCCTTTCTTCACCAGATAGAAGTAGATGGCAAACACCGCCGCCAGCGGCAACAGGCCGGGCGCGATAGAGTCGAGGATTTGCTGGACCACCACCTCCGAGCCCTTCAGCGCGCTGAGCTTTAAGGGGGTCGTTATTTTGACGTAGCTTGCGGAGAGCGCGCCCATCATTATCAGGCCCAGCACGTTCGCGCCGTAGATAAGCTCCTTAATTCGCCCTCCCTGGAGCAGGCCGATGATTGAGTCGCGTCCCAGCGTGTAGCCTTTGTGCACCATGCCGTAGCTGATCGCCAGCGTAATGGCCGGATAGAGAATTAAGGGCACAATGCCGCCCATCGCGCTGCCGCTGGCGGCGAACGGGATGAAAATCGCAATCAGCAACGGCATGACGGCCGCCCAGATGATGGAGTCCCCCATTCCGGCCAGCGGCCCCATCAGCCCGGTTTTAATCCCGGTGATAGACGCGTCGCTAATCGGTTCACCGCGGGTTTTCTGCTCCTCCATCGCAATCGAGATCCCCTGAATCACCGCGCCAAAGGTCTGCTCAGAGTTGAAGAAGTTCAGATGGCGTTTTAGCGCCTCCACCTGCTCTTCTTTTTGCGGGTAGAGTTTTTTGATAATCGGCGTCATTGAGGCGCAGAAAATCAGGCTTTGTAAACGCTCATAGGAGCTGGAAACTTCCGCGCCCAGCCAGTAAATAAACCAGGCTTTGGTGATGTCCGCTTTGGTCAGCGTGCCGTTCTCCCGCGCGCGCTCCACCAGTTCATGCTGCATTACGTCGCTACTCATCATGCTGCTCCTTCATTTTTCGCCAGGCCTTTAATCAGGAAGGCCACGCAGGTACCAAAGATTGCCATCGCCATGATGTCCACCTTCAGGTACAGCACCGCAAAGAATCCGCCGATAAACCACGGCAGCAGGCTCTTCTTACCGATCACCATGATGGTGATGGCAAAGCCCAGCGCCGGCAGAATTCCGCCCATAATTTCAAAGGAGTGGGTCAACCAGTGCGGCATCAGCTTAAGGAAGCTCTCTACCACGTCCTGGCCAAAATAGTTGGCAGCAAACACCACCGGGAAACGCAGCACCAGGCCGAGCAACGCCGGGTAGAGGAACGCGCAGCGCATAATACCGCCCATGTTGGCCGTTTCCGCGTGTTTATCCGCCATATGCACCCACGCGGCGTTCAGCGTGCGTCTGAGCTGGTCAAGGAAAACGCCGATCACGCCAAACGGGATGGCCAGCGCGATGGCCAGGTTCGGGTCCATCCCGGCTTTTACGGCGATAGGAATCGAGATACAGGCCGCCAGCGCCGGATCTGACGGCACGTTACCCCCGGGCGTTGAGGTCACGCCGAGGTAAACCAGCTGCATACCTGCGCCAATAATCATTGCCGTTTCCATATTGCCCAACAGCAGGCCGACAAAAACGGCGATTACAACAGGTTGTAACAGCATGGCGGAGAAGGTGTAGCCAAGGCGTAAGCGGGCAAACCAGTAATACAACCCCATCAGGCTTGCGAAGACTAAAGTATCCATAGTTATTTACCCTGTAATCAGAGGATTAGAATTTTTTCAGGATATCGTCCAGCGACTGCGGCTTATCTTCCGGGATAGTCTGGAAGACCGCCTTAATCCCTCGACTTTTCAGGTCGAGAAGAATGCCAACGTCTTTTTCATCCAACGTGATGTTCTGGAAAACGACCTTGCGGTTCGGCCCGCCGCCTAAGCCGCCAACCTGAATGGCGGAAACATCAAACCCGAGCTGTACGGCTTCCTGAATCGCCGCGAGAGAGGGGAACAGCACCATCACGCTGCCGTCGCCAAGCTGGTTTTCTTTCCACGATGCGGCAAAGCTCTGATTGCTGTAGCAATCCACTTTGATGTTTGGCGGTGCCGCCATCAGATAGATATTTTTCATAAACGGATCGGCGTCCAGCTCATCACTCACTACCGCAATCCGGTTGGCCTGGGATTGTCCGACCCACTTCGTCACCACTTGTCCATGAATGAGGCGGCTGTCGATGCGACATAACACGATGTTAGCCATGATATTTTTTCCTTATTGTGATTGTTGTAATTGCCGAACGTGGGCGACAACGTCCAGACAGCTGCTGCGCGCGGCTTCCACTAATTCAGCTACGCAGGCGGATAGTGGCCCCTGTTCCCGCTTGTCCAGGGCCTCCAGCAGCAGCGAGGCATTCAGTCCGGAAATCACCGCCACCGGATAATCGGCGCTTAGCCGCGCGGCCACGTTAGAGGTGGTCCCGCCAATAAAATCGGTCAGAATAAGCGAGCCTTCGGGCAGGGTTTTCACGACGGCTTCTACGCGCTGATAAAACTCGCCCAAGGTATCGACGGGCATCAGGGCGATTTCCGTTACGCCTTTAATTTCGCCCGTCACCATGCACAGGCTGTTGCAGAGCTGCTGTCCCCAGCCGCCATGGGTCAGCAGCAGGATCTGGGACAAAGGTTCAGTGGTAATCAAAATGGCCTCCTGGCGCTATTACGTTGATATACGTAATAAGAGCAAAGGCTGTGCCAGAATTTGTGTCACATGGGGGGCGAAGAGGGGCAGGCGCGGCGTAAAGCCACGCCAGTTAAGGGATCAGCGATACAGCAGTTCGTAGATATAAAAATATTCCGCGTCGGATAAACGAATGGCATAAGCCTCTTCGATCGGCTGGAAGGCGGATTTAATGACACTAAACGCGCGGACGTCCAGCGCGGGCTGGCTCTCCAGCGACATCTGTAACGGTTTCCGGTTAATTACGATACGCTCGACCATGCAACAGCAGTGGATCAGGAAGCGCAGTGTCACCTGGCGGCTGGGTTTCAGCGAAAGCGAGGTGGTTAAATGGTTAAACACCCCCTCCATCTCTTTGAGAATGCGCTGGGGATTGAGTACCGAAATATGGTTGATGATGCTTTCCATGGTCAGCGCGCTGATGAAGCGCATCGCGCTGCGCTCCATCTCCAGACGGCGCTCACTGCTTGAGAGGTCCGGCGTGAGCAGGCTGAGCACCAGTTCCGGCCCCTGCTCGGAGAACAGCTCTTCAAGTGAGATAAACGGAATATCCGGCAGCCCCGGCTGGAAGGTGCCGACAATCCCCGCCAGTCGCTCACCGGCCAGCAGCGACTGCTGAACGCGCTCCAGGCTGCGAACCTCGTTGTAATCGAGGATCACCATTCGCGTATCCTGCGACATCAGCTCGCCAAAACTTTCCTCCAGCACTTTTTTGATTTTCTCTGCGGTTCCCATGCCGGTAATGCAGGAGATCACCAGCACCTTACCGCCGTTCTCCTGCTGCGGAGTACAGAGCTGACAGGGGATATTTTTACTCTGCAGTAATTCCGCCAGCTGCGGTAGCTCGCTGGTTTCATAGCTTAAATCCAGACCCAGCTCCAGCAGACTGGTCAGCGTAATATTGGGCATTAACAGGACGTCAATCTGGAATAGCTTGCTGATGGTGCTGCCAAAATGCACCAGCGAGCCGATATCCACCATCAGAATCAGCCGCCGGTAGCGTTGGCTCTGGATCCGCTGGGTTAGCGTTTCCAGCGTGTCATGCACCGACTGCTCAAAGGGCATATCGATGGCGCTGAACAGCTCGCGCTCCAGCACCCGGTTGACGTACTGCGCCTGACTGGTCGCCGTCGTCGCGCCGTGGGCGATTAAAATGACGCCGCAGTCGGGACTGGCGTCGATCCGCTGGCGATAATGGCGGCACTCTTTCAGGAACAGACATAGCCAGACGACCTCCGTCGCCGGGCACTGAATATGCAGCAGTTCGTTGATTTTCCGGCACAGCAGAGTCGCGTTTTCATACTCGTCTTTGCAGCGGTCGAGGATCAGGCTGGAGGAGTAGAGCTGTGGGATCAGCCCGCGCTGCACGTAGCCAATCAGCGCCAGAAAGTGTTTACGCAGCGGATTCATCAGGTTTTCTGGCAGCGTAAAGCCCAGCACCTGTTCCACACAGCCAATTAGCAGGGTCACCCGCTCTTCAATCCGATCGCCATAGCGCGGCGGATGGGCCACGCTGTCGCGGCTGTAGAGACCATATTCAAAGATAGAACTGAGTTTGTTTTTGAGGATCGCCAGCGTCTCAGCCGGTGGGACGTTGCTGTTGCGCAGGTTGACGTATTCGCGGGTCAGGAAGCTGTAAAACAGATCGCTTTCTTCGATCTCCGCTCCTGTCGCCAGAGAGGTTTTCAATGCGGGTAACGTGCGCGCATCGACGCTTAGCCGATCCTGGCCGTCAAACAAGGTATCGACCAGCAGACGCTGTTCCGGGGTGGCGTTGAACGGCACTTCTACCAGCCGTTTATCCAGCTGGAGCGTGTCGTTATGCTCGGTCATTCCCGCGGCCCACGCCTGGGCGCAAAGAAACTGGATATCGCTTTTGAGCTGGCCGATATTGCCTTCCAGCGGTTTATTCAGCAGCCAGAGCAACAGCGTTTTGTCGATACTGACCGTACGCTCAATTTTGCGGCTCTCGCGCTGGAGAAAACCGACAATAAGTTCCACCTGTTCTTCCACCGAGCGCTGACGGATCCCGGGGAGATCGATACAGACCTGGATGCGCCTCTGGAACGTTCGCAGCAGGGCTGAGCTGACCGGTTCGGTGGTGGCGCAAATCAAGCGCACCGTGATGGACCGCGCCGTGGCGCTTGAACCGAGCGGGCGATATTGGCCTTTGTCGAGAATGGAGAAGAGTTTTTCCTGTCCTTCATACGGCAGGCGGTGCACCTCATCAAGCAGCAGATATCCGCCGTCCGCCTGCTCCACCAGACCGGCTTTATTCTCACTGGCGCCGGTAAATGCGCCCTGCCGATGGCCGAACAAATGCGAAGAGAGTAGCTCCGGGTTATGCGCATACTCGGCGCAGTTAAAGTAGACCAGCGGCGGGGGAGAACCCGCCGCATGCTCGCAGGCAAAACGGTGCATCAGCTCGGCAAAGAAAGTTTTACCTACTCCGGAGGGGCCGGTCAGCAATACGTGGAGCCCGTGAGGATAAAGCACCGCTGCGCGGCCTTTTTCCACCGCATCACGGAGGCTGCGATCGTAGCCAATCAGGCCGCTGAAGGGGTCATCCGTTGAGCAACCTTCCTGATGCGGCAGAAGGTCGGCAACCGTGCGCACTTCACATTCGGTATCATTCAGTCTGCGCCCCAGCAGCGTTTCCATTGCCTGGCGGTGCCAAAAGAACACGGGGCGTCCTCTGCTCTTAATCGCCAGGCCGTCGTTCCATAACTGATTGAGGTCTTTGCTGACCGAGTTGCGCGCAAGCCCGAGGTTAAAGCCGATGGCTTCCGCCGTAAATGCCGTTTCCTGTTCCAGATCCGCAAGATTCAGCCCGCGAGTTAACCGCTCCAGCTCTCCCAGTATGACCTCAATCCGTCTCATCTCTTTTACCGCTTAAGAAATAAATGATTGTTCAGAACATACACTATTCTTCTACGCAAGAAAGTGGCCTGGGCCAGAGATGGCGCATTTGCGCAAAGCGCGCGGCCGCGGGTGTTTCGTGGTTTGCGGGTGGGGTAGCCCAGACAGGCGCGGGATTGCCGCCTCCGGGGAGAAGGCGGCAGGGAATATCGCTTTAACTCTCTTCCAGCGAATACGGCAGCGGCTCGATGCTCAGGCTACCGGCATCATCGCGTACGCGAAACACGCTGTCCGGCTCCATATCGTTATTCATCACCACCTGTACCAGCAGGCGACCGTCGTCCAGCTGCACGGCCGCTAAAACGGTGCCGGTTCGGCGCCAGTTTTCACCCATCTTCAGCTCCAGGTCTTCCCCGGCCTCAGGCACGCGGCTGGCTGTTCCCGCCAGATACCACAGGGCGCGCTTGTTGGCGCCGCGGAATTTAGCGCGGGCAACCATCTCCTGGCCGGTATAGCAGCCTTTCTTAAAGCTGATGCCGCCCAGCGCCTGTAGGTTGGTGGCCTGCGGAATAAACTGCGCGCTGTTGGCGCTGTCGATAACCGGCAGCCCGGCTTCAATATTCAGCGCCAGCCACTGCTGGCTGTTGTTGAGCTGCGCTTCACCGCGTAGCGCATCGGTGATGCGGGTGGCGGTTGCCACATCGGTCACCAGCAGGAAACGCTCGGCCGGATGCGCAAACCACAGCACGCTGGTGGCACCTTCGCTGACAACCTGTTTCTCGGCGTTCGGCAGCTCACTAAACAGCGGCGACAGCGCAGCGCGCGCCTGAAACCCGGCAACGCCCAGCAGTACGGATTCATCATCGGCGGCGATGGTCACTTTAGAGAACACCGCGTATTTTTTCAGTTCGGTCAGCTGCGCATCGCGCAGGCTGCGGCGCTCAATCCACGCAAAACCCTCGTTGCGGCGGAAAACGCGCAGATTGCTCCACATCTTGCCCTTGGCGTCACAATGCGCGGCAAGCAGATGCTGCTCGTCGGTCAGGTGGCTGACGTCGGCGGTAATCTGCCCCTGCAGATATTTTTCGCCATCCGGACCGGTAATCGTCGCCAGCGCCCAGTCGTCCAGCGTCATCAGCGTTAACGGCAGACGAGCGGAAGAGGAAGGCTGACGCGGAGGAAAAGGTGTAAAAGCCATAGTCATATCCTGAATAGCTTAACGCAGAGTGTGTGACTAATGGTAAAAGAGCTATGGTGCAATGCAAGCGCTTTTGACAGGCCATTCGTGCCCTCAAAGACGGGGCGCTGAAACCAGCGAAATAATAAATGGCCTGATTATTTTAGGGTTTTCATGGAATAGCGCTCGCGAAACTTGATATTCCAGTGAAGTCAGCGCCGAAAACGGGTTAAACTAAGAGATATTTATAAGCAGGAAGTAAAACATGGACATTAACAATAAAGCCCGCATCCACTGGGCATGCCGTCGAGGTATGCGTGAACTCGATATCTCCATCATGCCGTTTTTCGAGCATGAGTACGACACGCTCAGCGATGGCGATAAAGCGTTATTCATCCGCCTGCTGGAAAACGACGATCCGGATCTGTTCAACTGGTTGATGAATCATGGCGAGCCGGCTGATGCAGAACTGCAGCGGATGGTAAAATTAATTCAGACACGGAATCGGGAACGTGGTCCTGTGGCAATCTGATTTACGCATCTCGTGGCGAGCGCAGTGGTTTTCGCTGCTGATGCACGGCGTGGTGGCGGCGCTTGTGCTGCTGATGCCCTGGCCGCTGAGCTATACCCCGCTGTGGCTGATACTGCTGTCGCTGGTGGTGTTCGACTGCGTGCGCAGCCAGCGGCGGATCCATGCCCGTCAGGGAGAAATCAAGCTGCTGATCGACTCCCGTCTGCGCTGGCAAAAGGCGGAGTGGGATATCATCGGCACCCCGTGGGTGATTAACAGCGGAATGCTGCTGCGCCTGCGGAATACGGAAAACCAACGAACCCAGCATTTGTGGGTCGCGGCGGATAGCATGGACGCGGGAGAATGGCGAGACCTGCGTCGGCTGGTGTTGCTAAAACCGACGCAAGAGTAGGCAAGGACTCAGGAGAACTGCTCAGCCATTTCACCGAGGATTTGCTCGCACCAGTTCTGAATGCGCTCATCGCTCAGGTCGTACTGGTTCGTTTCATCAAGCGCCAGGCCAACGAACAGCTGCCCATCGGCAATGACCGGTTTCGGGCTGGTGAATTCATAGCCTTCAGTAGGCCAGTAGCCGATAAACTTAACCCCTTTGGTCGCCAGCTTATCGTGCAGCATGCCGAGCGCATCAAGGAACCATTCGCCGTAGCCTAGCTGGTCGCCCATGCCGTACAGCGCGACGATTTTACCCTGCAGATCCAGCGTATCGAGCTGCTGCCAGACCGCCTCCCAGTCCTCCTGGATCTCGCCGAAATCCCAGGTTGGAATGCCGAGGATCAGCACATCGTATTGCGTCATCAGGGCAGGGGAATCATCTTTCAGGTTGTGCAGCGTGACCAGTTCAGGGCCGATAATATCGCGGATTTTTTCCGCCGCCATTTCGGTGTAGCAGGTGCTGGAACCGTAAAAAAGACCTATGTTCATCGCGGAAACGTCTCAATTCTTGCTGTGACTTTGCGCTTAGTGTACCAGAAAGGCCGCGCCCGCCTGCAACTCGAATTATTTAGGGTATAATGGCGCCGTTTTAATAAGCAAAGAGGCCGGAGTGGAACAGGATCTCGCACAAATCGAGCAGTTTCTTGATGCCTTATGGCTGGAGCGGAATCTGGCGGAGAACACGCTAAGCGCCTACCGCCGGGACCTGACGATGGTGGTCGAATGGCTGCATCATCGTGGCCTGTCGCTTGCCAGCGTCAGCGGCGAAGATCTCCAGTCGCTGCTGGCGGAGCGGCAAACCGGCGGCTATAAAGCCACCAGCACCGCGCGCCTGCTAAGCGCCGTGCGCCGTTTCTTCCAGCATCTTTACCGGGAGAAAATTCGCCCGGACGATCCCAGCGCGCTGTTGGCCTCGCCAAAGCTGCCGCAGAGGCTGCCGAAGGATCTGAGCGAGGCGCAGGTGGAACGCCTGCTCCAGGCGCCGCTGGTTGAACAACCGCTGGAGCTGCGCGATAAAGCGATGCTGGAAGTGCTGTACGCCACCGGTCTGCGCGTTTCCGAGCTGGTGGGCCTGACCATGAGCGACATTAGCCTGCGACAGGGCGTGCTGCGCGTGATTGGTAAAGGAAATAAAGAACGTCTGGTACCGCTGGGTGAAGAGGCGGTGCTGTGGGTTGAGAATTACCTTGAATACGGGCGCCCCTGGCTGCTGAACGGCGTGGCGTCCGATGTGCTTTTTCCCAGCCAGCGCGCGCAGCAGATGACGCGCCAGACGTTCTGGCATCGAATTAAGCACTATGCCGTACTGGCAGGGATTGACAGCGAAAAGCTCTCCCCGCACGTGTTACGCCATGCGTTCGCGACGCATTTACTTAACCATGGCGCCGACTTACGCGTGGTGCAGATGCTGTTAGGACACAGCGATCTCTCCACGACGCAGATCTACACCCACGTGGCGACCGAGCGTCTGCGACAACTCCATCAACAGCATCACCCGCGTGCGTGAGTGCTGAAAAAAAGGACTGAGTATGAAAAAAGGTTTACTGATGTTCACTCTGCTGGCGACCACCTTATCCGGTGCGGCGCATGCCGATAGCGCGGCGATCAAGCAACTGCTGGCGAAGCTGGGCGTGCAGAGTTCGGACGTGCAACCTTCGCCGATCAAAGGCATCAGCACCGTATTGACGGACAGCGGCGTGATATACGTTACCGATGACGGTAAGCACATTATCCAGGGGCCGATGTACGACGTCAGCGGCGCGCAGCCGGTAAACGTCACCAATACGCTGCTGGCCGGTAAGCTGAACGCGCTGGAAAAAGAGATGATCGTCTATAAAGCGCCGCAGGAAAAACACGTCATCACCGTCTTCACCGATATTACCTGTGGTTATTGCCATAAATTGCATGAGCAGATGAGCGACTATAACGCGCTGGGTATTACCGTGCGCTATCTGGCCTTCCCGCGCCAGGGGCTGCAAAGCGAAGCCGAGCAGAATATGAAGGCTATCTGGTGCGCTAAAGATCGTAACAAAGCGCTGGATGACGCGATGAGCGGTAAGGGCGTGCAGCCGGCCAGCTGCGATGTTGATATCGCTAAACACTACATGCTGGGCGTGCAGCTTGGCGTTAACGGCACGCCGGCGATGGTGCTGAGCGACGGCACGCTGATGCCCGGCTATCGCGATCCTAAAGACCTGAAAGCGCTCCTTGATGAGCATCAAAAACAGACAAGCGGTAACTGATTCGCGTGAAACAACAGATACAACTACGCCGCCGCGAGGCGGCTGACGGCGTCGATTTACCTGCCGATCTCCCACCGCTGCTGCAGCGGCTGTACGCCAGCCGCGGCGTGCGTAGCGCGCAGGAGCTGGAACGCGGCGTGAAAGGCATGCTGCCGTGGTCGCAGCTGACCGGCGTCGAAAAAGCGGTAGAGATGCTCTACGGCGCATTTCAGCAGGGGCTGCATATTGTGGTGGTCGGCGATTTTGACGCCGACGGCGCCACCAGCACCGCGCTGAGCGTTCTGGCCCTGCGGGCGCTGGGCTACGGCAACGTCTCGTACCTGGTGCCAAACCGTTTTGAAGATGGCTACGGCCTGAGCCCGGAAGTGGTCGATCAGGCTCACGCCCGCGGCGCGCAGATGATTATGACCGTGGATAACGGTATTTCTTCGCACGCTGGCGTCGATCGCGCCCATGCGCTGGGTATTCCGGTGCTGGTGACCGATCACCACCTGCCGGGGGATTCGCTGCCCGCGGCGGAAGCGATTATTAACCCGAACCTGCGCGACTGTGAGTTTCCGTCGAAATCGCTGGCCGGGGTGGGCGTGGCTTTTTATCTGATGCTGGCGCTGCGCACTTTTCTGCGCGATAAAGGCTGGTTTGAGGAGCGCGGCATTGCGCCGCCGAATCTGGCTGACCTCCTCGATCTGGTGGCGCTCGGCACCGTGGCGGACGTCGTACCGCTGGATGCCAACAACCGTATTCTGACCTGGCAGGGGCTGAGCCGCATCCGGGCGGGGAAATGCCGTCCGGGCATTAAGGCGCTGCTGGAGATCGCCAACCGCGACCCGCAAAAGCTGGCGGCAAGCGATCTCGGCTTCGCGCTCGGTCCGCGGCTTAACGCGGCTGGGCGGCTGGACGATATGTCCGTCGGCGTGGCGCTGCTGCTGTGCGACAACACCGGCGAAGCGCGGGTGCTGGCCAATGAGCTGGACGCGTTGAACCAGACGCGCAAAGAGATAGAGCAGGGGATGCAGGCGGAAGCCCTGACCCTGTGTGAGAAGCTGGAGCGCAGCGGTGAGACGCTGCCCGGCGGCCTGGCGATGTACCATCCGCAGTGGCACCAGGGCGTCGTTGGCATTCTGGCCTCGCGTATCAAAGAGCGTTTCCATCGTCCGGTTATCGCCTTTGCGCCCACCGGCGACGGTACGCTCAAAGGCTCCGGTCGGTCGATTCAGGGGCTGCATATGCGCGATGCGCTGGAGCGTCTGGATACGCTCTATCCCGGGCTGATTCTGAAGTTTGGCGGCCATGCCATGGCGGCGGGGCTATCGCTGGAAGAGGCGCGCTTTGAAGAGTTCCAGCAGCGCTTCGGCGAGCTGGTGACCGAGTGGCTCGATCCTGCGCTGCTGCAGGGGGAAGTGGTCTCCGACGGTCCGCTGGCGGCGGCAGAGATGAGCATGGAGGTCGCGCAGATGCTGCGCGACGCCGGACCGTGGGGGCAGATGTTCCCGGAGCCGCTGTTTGACGGCCGTTTCCGTCTGCTACAGCAGCGCCTGGTCGGCGAGCGTCATCTGAAGGTGATGGTTGAGCCGGTCGGCGGCGGCCCGCTGCTGGACGGTATCGCGTTCAATGTTGATACTTCCCTTTGGCCGGATAACGGCGTTCGCGAAGTTCAGCTTGCCTATAAGCTTGATATCAATGAGTTCCGCGGCAACCGCAGCCTGCAGCTGATCATTGACCACCTCTGGCCAAATTGAGAACAGTATATTAATGAGGGCGCGAATCCGGTAGAATTCCGCTCTTATCACCGCATTTTGACGAATCCATTAAAAGAAACCGACCATGTTTGAAATAAATCCGGTAAAAAACCGTATTCAGGACCTCACGGAGCGCTCGGACGTTCTTAGGGGGTATCTTTGACTACGATGCTAAGAAAGAGCGTCTCGAAGAAGTAAACGCCGAGCTGGAGCAGCCTGACGTCTGGAACGAACCAGAGCGCGCGCAGGCGCTGGGTAAAGAGCGTTCCTCGCTGGAAGCCATCGTTGATACGCTGGATCAGATGTCTCAGGGGCTGGAGGACGTTTCCGGCCTGCTGGAGCTGGCCATTGAAGCCGAAGACGAAGAGACCTTCAACGAAGCCGTCGCCGAGCTCGATGTGCTGGAAGAGAAGCTGGCGCAGCTGGAATTCCGCCGCATGTTCTCCGGTGAATACGACAGCGCCGATTGCTACCTCGATATCCAGGCCGGTTCCGGCGGAACGGAAGCGCAGGACTGGGCCAGCATGCTGATGCGCATGTATCTGCGCTGGGCCGAAGCGCGCGGCTTCAAGACCGAGATCATCGAAGAGTCTGAAGGCGAAGTGGCGGGCATTAAGTCTGTGACCATCAAGATTATCGGCGACTACGCCTACGGCTGGCTGCGTACCGAAACCGGCGTTCATCGCCTGGTGCGTAAGAGCCCGTTCGATTCCGGCGGCCGCCGCCACACCTCTTTCAGCTCCGCGTTCGTTTATCCGGAAGTGGATGACGATATTGATATCGACATCAACCCGGCGGATCTGCGCATTGACGTTTATCGCGCATCCGGCGCGGGCGGTCAGCACGTTAACCGTACGGAATCCGCGGTGCGTATTACCCACATTCCGACCGGCTTAGTGACCCAGTGCCAGAACGACCGTTCACAGCACAAGAACAAAGACCAGGCCATGAAGCAGATGAAAGCGAAGCTTTATGAGCTGGAAATGCAGAAGAAAAATGCCGAGAAGCAGGCGATGGAAGATACCAAATCCGACATCGGCTGGGGCAGCCAGATCCGTTCTTACGTGCTGGATGACTCCCGCATTAAAGATCTGCGTACCGGGGTGGAAACCCGCAACACTCAGGCGGTGCTGGACGGCAGCCTGGATCAATTTATCGAAGCAAGTTTGAAAGCAGGGTTATGAGGAACCAACATGTCTGAACAACAAGCACAGGGCGCTGACGCGGCAATTGACCTTAATAATGAACTGAAAGCCCGTCGTGAGAAGCTGGCCGCGCTGCGTGAGCAGGGTATCCCGTTCCCGAATGATTTCCGTCGTGACCATACCTCAGACCTTCTGCACGCTGACTTCGATGGCAAAGAAAACGAAGAGCTGGAAGCGCTGAACGTTGAAGTCGCCGTTGCTGGCCGCATGATGACCCGCCGTATCATGGGTAAAGCCTCCTTCGTTACGCTGCAGGACGTTGGCGGCCGCATTCAGCTGTACGTCGCCCGCGACGATCTGGCGGAAGGCGTCTACAACGAGCAGTTCAAAAAATGGGACCTCGGGGACATCATCGCGGCGCGCGGTAAGCTGTTCAAAACCAAGACCGGTGAACTCTCCATCCATTGTACCGAGCTGCGCCTGCTGACCAAAGCCCTGCGCCCGCTGCCGGACAAATTCCACGGCCTGCAGGATCAGGAAGCGCGCTATCGTCAGCGCTACCTGGATCTGATCTCCAACGATGAATCGCGCAACACCTTTAAAGTGCGTTCGCAGATCCTGGCCGGCATCCGCCAGTTCATGGTCGGCCGCGGCTTTATGGAAGTGGAAACCCCGATGATGCAGGTGATCCCCGGTGGCGCGTCCGCGCGTCCGTTCATCACCCATCACAACGCGCTGGATCTGGACATGTACCTGCGTATCGCGCCGGAACTGTACCTGAAGCGTCTGGTGGTTGGCGGCTTTGAGCGCGTGTTCGAAATCAACCGTAACTTCCGTAACGAAGGTATCTCCGTTCGCCACAACCCAGAGTTCACCATGATGGAACTCTATATGGCGTATGCGGATTACAAAGATCTGATCGAACTGACCGAATCCCTGTTCCGCACTCTGGCGCAGGACGTTCTGGGCCATACTGAAGTGCCTTACGGCGATCAGACTTTTGATTTCGGCAAGCCGTTTGAAAAGCTGACCATGCGCGAAGCGATCAAGAAGTATCGTCCGGAAACCGAGATGGCCGATCTGGATAACTTCGATTCTGCAAAAGCCATTGCGGAAAGCATCGGTATCCACGTTGAGAAGAGCTGGGGTCTGGGCCGCATCGTGACCGAGATCTTCGAAGAAGTGGCGGAAGCGCACCTGATTCAGCCGACCTTCATTACCGAATATCCGGCAGAAGTCTCTCCGCTGGCGCGTCGTAACGACGAGAACCCGGAAATCACCGACCGCTTTGAATTCTTCATCGGCGGGCGTGAAATCGGTAACGGCTTTAGCGAGCTGAACGATGCGGAAGACCAGGCGCAGCGTTTCCTCGATCAGGTTAACGCGAAAGCCGCCGGTGACGACGAAGCGATGTTCTATGACGAAGACTACGTTACCGCGCTGGAGCACGGCCTGCCGCCGACCGCGGGCCTGGGTATCGGTATCGACCGTATGGTGATGCTGTTTACCAACAGCCACACCATCCGCGACGTGATCCTGTTCCCGGCGATGCGTCCGGTAAAATAAGCATTACGCGAATAAAAAAACCCAGCAGAGCTGGGTTTTTTTATGCCTGATTGCTAAAGCTGATTAATGCGTTACGCGCATTATCGTCCGCCGCCTGCAGCACCATCCACGGACTAAAAGCCCAGGGCGTCGCGCGAATCCCGCTTAACACATCCGCAAGATTGCTCCACTGAAAATCCATCACTTCGTCAGCATTTATCCGTAACGCGCTGGCGACTCGTGCCGCATAGACCGGGCAGACCTCGTTTTCGACAATGCCATTCGGCGCGACGGCCCGGTAACGGAACCCCGGAAAGACCGGGACGATGCGGGTTATCTCGACGCCGAGCTCAAAGCGGCAGCGGCGCTCAACGGCCTGTTCAAAGGTTTCGCCGGTTTGCGGATGCCCGCAGACTGAGTTCGTCCATACGCCTGGCCAGGCTTTTTTGCCCAGCGAGCGGCGCGTGACCAGCAGCTGGCCTTGTTCATTGAACAGCCAGCTGGAAAACGCGAGATGCAGAGGGGTGTTGAGGGTGTGGGCGACATACTTCTCCAGCATACCTGTAGGCTTATCTTGCTCGTCCAGCAAAATGACATGTTCCCCGGCCATGACAACTCCTGAAATAGAAAATGACCCGGCACAAACCCGCCGGGTCATGTACTCAGGCCACTAGGGTAGCCCATAAATGGGACAAAGGCATTACCAAAACAAGCCCTGGCAACATGTTGGCTACCGGAAAGAGCTTAATGTTACAGATACGCAACCCGGTCGCCACCATCAGCAGCCCGCCGGCGCAGGAGAAATCCGCCATCATATCAGGCGAGATCGACGGCAGAATAACCACCGCCAGCATCGCCAGCGCCACCTGAATAATGACCTGCGGGATAGCAATGGTCATCACCGCGTAGCCCAGCAGCGTCGCGAAAATCCCGGCGGTAAATAGATCGAGAATCGTTTTGATATACAGAATTGACGGATCGCCGCTCATGCCTTCGGTCATCGCGCCGAAAATACCGGTGCCGCTGGCGCAAAACAGAACCAGGATGGCGACAAATTTCTCGGTAAACTCTTCATGGCCGAGGCCATTGACCGGCGGCAGCACCTTGTTGATCAAACCGCGGGTGGAACCTGCGGCTTTACCGATGCCCTTTTCCAGATGCAGCAATTCGCCGAGGATGGCGCCAATCACCATTGCCAGCACGACGGCGGGCATATATTTCACTTTGAGCACCAGCGTAATACCAAGACCAACGGAGCACAGGCCGAAGGTCATCGGCAGCGCCGTTTTGACGCGCTCGGGGAGCTTGCCGCCCGCCGCAGCGCCGCTGAGTCCGCCGATAATCACGGCGGCTCCGTTTACATATGGGCCGATTAACATTGAATAATTTCCGGTTAATTAAAACGTAGCTCGCCTTCACCCCAGCGGGGGATGTTGTTGACCTGCAGGTCAAACAGATCGAGCGCGCGATTGACGCTATGGGTAACGATGTCGTCCGCCGTTTGCGGACGCTGGTAAAGTGCCGGGACCGGCGGAAAGATAATTCCGCCCATTTCGGTTACGGCGGCCATATTGCGGATATGGCCAAGGTTCAGCGGTGTTTCCCGGGCCAGCAGCACCAGGCGGCGACGCTCTTTCAGCACCACGTCCGCAGCGCGGGTGAGCAGGTTGTCGGTCAGGCAGTGGGCGATGGCGCCTAAAGAACGCATTGAACACGGCGCGATCAACATTCCCAGCGTTTTAAACGAACCGCTGGAGATAGCCGCCCCAAGATTCGCGATGGGATGCACCACGTCGGCCAGCGCCATCACCTCGTCCAGGCGGTGATCCGTCTCCAGCTCGCAGGTTTTTTCCGCGCCTTTAGAGACGACCAGGTGGACTTCAACGGGATGCGGGCGCAGTAGCTCCAGCGCCTTAACGCCGTACTGAAACCCGGATGCGCCGCTGATACCAATGATGATGCGTGCCGTCATGAGGTTCTCCTTTTATTCGAAATCCGGCAGGAAGCGCTTCACGTCCACTTCTTTAAATCTGGAGCGCTGGAAGGTGTGCTTCAGATGGAACGGCACCGTGCAGTCGAATATCGTTTTGCAGGACATTCCCTGCTGCAGGATGCTCGGGCTGTATTCCGGTACCTGCGACGGATCGAGCGGATGGCAGCGAACGCCGGGAATAACGATCGTATCGACATCGCCCTGGTAGCGGGTTTGCATGGCCCAAAGCACGTCGTCGCTGTCGAAAATATCGACGTCTTCATCAACCAGAATGACGTGCTTCAGTTCCGGGAAGGCTGAGAACGCCAGCAGAGCAGCCTGACGCTGGCGCCCTTCGTCCGCCGGGGAGGATTTTTTAAACTGCAGCACCGCCAGCAGTTTGCCGCCTCCCGCGGAATGGGCGAAGACGTTCAGCAACTTGCCGGGCATCGCGCGCTCGACCATATCCAGAATGCTGGCTTCGGTCGGGATACCGGCCATATTGACGTGTTCTTCGCCTGGCCCTACGGTGGTGCGCCAGATAGGATTGATACGGTGAGTGACGGCTTTCACTTTGATGACCGGGATCGCCTCTTTAGCTTCGCCGGTGTAGCCCGGAAACTCAGGCATCGCGCGGCCGGTATGGGTGTTCTGATCTTCTCGTACGCGCGCGTTGGGCCGCAGTTCGCCTTCAATCACGATCTCAGCGTGGGCGATCGCTTTCTCGTTAATAGTTTTACACTGCGTCATCTCCACCGCTTTGCCGCGCAGCGCGCCGGCGATGCTTAACTCATTGAAGCCTAGCGGGGTGGTCGGCGGCTCAAAACAGGCGGCAATTTCAATGGCCGGATCGACGCCGATGCTGATTGAAATCGGCAGCGGCTGGCCTGCCGCTTCCGCCTTCATGCGAAAAGCATCGATATGGCGGCCGGGCGTTAGCCACATGGAGAGTTCGTCGCGGCTCTGGACGCACAGGCGATGAATGGTGATATCGGACTCATGCGTTTCTGGATCGGAGGCGTAGCACAGACCCATAGTGATATAGGGGCCCGCGTCCTCTTCGGTATTCGTCGGCGCCGGCAGCAGCTTGCGCAGATCGAAATCGGCATCGCTTGCCAGGTGGACCACTTGCTGGCAGACCGCTGCGCCCTGGGCCATCACCGGCGCTATCGCATTCTCCACCGAATCCTTCAGCAGATGCCCCAGTTTAGCCGGTTCACACTGGAGGAAATGGCTGACGCGCTGGCGGGAGCCATTCAGGCCAATCGCCACGCTGATATCTTTAAAGCCTTTGATTTTGTTAAAGACCATGACCGGGCCATTTTTGCGGGTCGGACGCTGGCAGGTCCCGCCGGCGCCTACGTAACGATAGACGCCGGAGAGTTCAGCATGCGGGTCGACTTCGGTATCGGTTTCAACATACTCGCCGGGAAGCGTTTTCAGCAGTTCCAGCGCGGAGCGTAAATCATGTACCGATGAGGGGGTTTTGTTATCACTATTTGCCATGGGATGTTCCTTCGGAAAAGAAGTTTTGCTCCCGGCACAATATTTTCCCTGGCGCGCATAAACAAATACCGTTTACCGGATGGTCAGTAGATCAAAAAAGTTTATTTTAACAAGGTGTTAAATAATGATTAATTAATATGAGGAGCAACGCTGCGGCTTTTTATTTCTCCGGCTAAGTGTGATACTGGTGATAAATTACACTGCGGATAATGATGATGGATTTAAAGCGCTTACGCTATTTTTGTCGGGTGGTGGAACAAGGTTCGGTGAGCCAGGCGGCGAAGTCGCTGAACATGGCGCAGCCGCCGCTCAGCAAGCGAATTCAGGAGCTGGAAGAGGAGCTTCAGGTATCGCTTTTTGTTCGCCGGGGAAACCGCATTGAGCCTACGGAAGCCGGTTTTTTTCTCTATCGAAAAGCGTGTGAAATATTACGCCAGGTAGAGGATACGGCGCGGGAAACGATGGATATTGCGCACAAAAACAGAACTGAATTGAGAATCGGCTTAACTCATCTCTATCAGAATTATTTTAAAGCGTTGCTGATGGAGGTATATCGACGTCATCCCGACACTTCCATAAATATTTCCGTTACTGACTCCAGCCATCTCGAAACGTTATTAACCGAGGGCGCAATTGATTTCGCCTTAATCCAGCGCCCCTACCGTAGCGAAGGCTTTGATTATGTCTCTTTTGACCCGATTAAGCTGGTCGCGGTGATCAATAAAAGATGCCTGCCGGGGCCGCCGTCTAATCCGTATAGCTACACGTCGCTGGCGGCGCTGCCGCTGGTATTACTTCATAGGGCAAAGGATTCAGGAACTTACGAGATGCTAATGGAGCTGTTTCGTAAATCCGGGGTCAACGCCAAGGTGATTATGCACATTACGCAGCCGGGCGTAATCCTCGACTGGCTGGAGTCCGGACTGCAGGCGGCGACGCTGCTACCTTCTTCTGAAGTGGATGCTGATAAGCTTAACCAGTGCTACGTGGTTGATGTTTTCCCCTCGCCGCAAATATTCTACCCGGCGCTGGTCAAATTGCCGTCTATGCCTTATCTGCCCGCGCTGATGGATATTATTACGCATGGCTATCCGTTTAATACTTCTGTATGACGGGTAGCGATTGGGGAATGCCCTGGGGACTGGTATGATAATCGCCCTGGTTTTGAGGTGAATGTTAGTGTTAAGCGCAGGACGCCTGATGAGAAAACGCTTTGTTATTGCAATAATGTTGCTGAGCAGCCTGATCGTCGCGGGGTGTTCCAGCTCATCCGATTCCGGTTCCACCTACACCGTGAAGCGCGGCGATACGCTGTACGCTATCTCACGTTCCACTGGCACCAGCGTCAGGGATCTCGCCCGTCTCAATAATATTTCACCTCCTTATACCATCGAAGTCGGGCAAAAGCTGAAGCTAAACAGCGGTTCCGGGACCACGGCGAAGGCGGGGGCATCCGGCAAGAAATCGTCGACGAAACGTACCGCCGCGGTGACGCCATCTTCGGCGGTGCCGCAATCCTCCTGGCCGCCGGTCGGGCAACGCTGCTGGCGCTGGCCAACCAGCGGTAAAGTAGTGCTGCCATACTCCACCAGCGATGGCGGCAATAAAGGTATCGATATCGCCGGTAAGCGCGGCCAGCCGGTGTATGCGGCAGGGGCGGGCAAAGTGGTCTACGTGGGCAACCAGCTGCGCGGCTACGGCAACCTGATTATGATTAAGCATAATGAGGACTATATCAGCGCCTACGCGCACAACGACAAGCTAATGGTGAATAACGGCCAGAGCGTGAAGATTGGCCAGCAGATTGCCACCATGGGCAGCTCGGACGCGGATTCCGTGCGCCTGCACTTCCAGATTCGCTACCGGGCGACGGCGATCGACCCGCTGCGCTATTTGCCGCCGCAGGGCAGTAAGCCTAAGTGCTAAAAGGTTATTTTATCGACAGTTAGCCTGTTATGGGCTTGTCAGCGGGTGCGTAAGGTCTATAATGGCCCTCGCACCTCTTCGCGGGCGTAGTTCAATGGTAGAACGAGAGCTTCCCAAGCTCTATACGAGGGTTCGATTCCCTTCGCCCGCTCCAAACTCAACTTCCCTGAAGTCTACCAAACTCAACTTTTCCTTGATAAATCAGCAGTTATAGCATTCTATTAGTCTATTGAACTCAATTGTACTCCCCCAGGGTCAAGCTCAATGTGGGGGTATGGATGGGGGTATAATTGTACCCCCTGCTGAGAGGTACCCCCAATGAAGCTGACAGCTCGTCAGGTTGAAACTGCAAAACCCAAAGAGAAGCCCTACAAACTGGCTGATGGTGGTGGTCTTTACCTGCTGGTTAATCCCAACGGCAAAAGATACTGGCGTCTCAAATACCGTTCACTAGGTAAAGAGAAACTGCTCGCTATCGGCGTTTACCCTGATGTTTCTTTAGCTGAAGCCCGAAGTAAGCGTGAGGATGCTAAAAGGACATTATCCGCAGGTAACGATCCTTCTCTTGAACGAAAAATTGAGAAACTTAGTCGTCAACAAGACGCAGAAAACTCTTTTGAGGCTATCACGCGGGAGTGGTATCAGCGTCGCTATGACCGCTGGTCTGTCTCCTATCGTGAAGAGATGATGCGAACCTTTGAGAAAGATGTATTTCCTTATATCGGTCACCGGCCAATCAAAGATATCAAGCCGATGGAGTTGCTTGCAGTTCTTTCAAAGATAGAAGCTCGAGGGGCAACTGAGAAGGTCCGTAAGGTTCGCCAGCGCTGTGGAGAGGTCTGGAAGTATGCTGTTGTGACTGGCAGGGCCGAGTACAATCCAGCACCTGATTTAGCCAGTGCAGTAACTCCTCATGAAAAAGAACACTATGCTTTTTTAACCCAGGATGAATTGCCTGAGTTTCTTCGGACTCTGAACACCTATGCTGGTAGTGTGCTTGTTAAGATTGCGATGCAATTGCTTATTTTAACCGGAGTAAGGCCTGGGGAGTTGAGGCAAGCGGAGTGGCAGGAATTTGATTTTGAGAAAAAGGTTTGGAATGTACCAGCGGAACGCATGAAAATGCGCCGCCCTCATCTGGTTCCGTTATCAAGCCAGGCAATTGACCTACTTAATCAGCTTAAACCCATGACGGGAGCAGGAGCGTTGCTGTTCCCAGGACGTAATGATCCTAAGAAACCGATGAGTGATATGGCATTGACTGTGTTGGTCAGGCGTATCGGCTATGCCGGGCGCGTTACAGGGCATGGATTCCGCCACACGATGAGTACCATTTTGCATGAGCAGGGTTTCAATTCGGCCTGGATTGAGTTACAGCTGGCTCACGTCGATAAGAACTCAATTCGTGGGACGTATAACCATGCGCAGTATCTGGATGGGAGGAGGGAGATGATGCAGTGGTATGGCGAGTTGTTATCTTTTATGTGTGATGTAGGTACATTAAAATAATATATTTAGAATGTACAATGTCTTTTTAT
>NZ_VOJB01000073.1:0-39669 GCF_007910085.1 Klebsiella sp. ME-303
AGCCAGGCTTATAAAAGAGCGACAATAATTGCCAGACGAGCGCGTCCCCGGCCTGAAAATGATATCGCCGCGTCCCTCACGCAGCGTCAGGCGCTAGAGTGCAGAAGATAAAAGCGGCTCTACCGGGTAAATTTCCCTATCCACGGGCTGCTTGTATCCTGTGACCAGAGTTGTAATAGCATCTCCCTGAACTTTTCCGCTGCAGGGCTCAGCGCCGTTTCTCTGCGCAGCACGAGACCGAGCGTGCGGCGAATAACCGGCTCAACGAGCGGACGGCTGACAAGAATGTGATGCTCATCGGTCGGCATGGCCAGACTGGGAACCACCGCCACGCCAAGCCCTGCCTCTACCATACCCAGCGACGTCGACAGATGCCTGACTTCATAGAACCAGTTGGGCTTCCAGTCCATATTCTCCAGCGCTTGATCGATCAGCGAGCGGTTACCGCTTGAACGTCTAACGCCAATAAGCCTGAAGCTGGCCAGGTCTTCCCACAAGATCAGCGATTTCTGCGCCAGTTCGTGGTCTCGTCGGCAGGCTAATACGAAAGGTTCATTGACCAGCGGCGAGAAATCGATATTGGGATGTGTGATGTTTATCATGTTTATGCCGAAATCTGCGTCACCGTTTAAGACGGCTTCAAGACAATCGCTGGCGCTATGCTCGAGGATGCGGATACGGATATTGGGGTAGTGATTGTTATAGTCCCTGATGACCGAAGGGAGGAAATAGAACGCCGCGGTGGGGAGGCAGGACAGGGTGACAACGCCGCTTTGATGGGTGGCCATTTCTTTAATACTCAGGATCGAGCTTTCATAAAAATCTATTAAATTCTTTGCCTTAGGTAAAAACTCTCTGCCTACAGCCGTGAGTTTAATGTTTCTGGTTGTCCGTTCAAATAGCGTAGCTCCCAGCTGCTCTTCAAGTTTTTTAATCCGGCGGGTTAACGCCGGTTGGGATGTGTGAAGAAAATGTGATGCTCTTGTGAAACATCCAATTTCTGCAATTTTAACAAACGCTTGTATACCTTGAAGATCGTGCAGCATGAGATTTCACTCCAGACTTTATCGCGATGCAAACACACTAACCTAACCGCTATTTATACGCAAAGCGTATTAATCGATGGTTTTATTGGCATTAGAATTATGTATTCGTCTGTGGAATCCTGACATTGCTCTTATCAATGCGTGAAACGAGAAACATAATGTTAAAGATTCCTTGTGTACTGATGCGTGGCGGTACTTCGAAAGGCCCGGTGCTTCTGGCCAGTGATTTACCGACAAAAATTGAAGAACGCGATGCTGTGCTGCTGGGCTTAATGGGCGCGGGTCACGAACTTGAAATTGATGGTATTGGCGGCGGCAGCCCCCAAACCAGTAAAGTCGCGATTGTTAGCCCCTCGGACAGTCCGGATGCTGACGTCGACTATTTATTTGTTCAGGTGATGGTCAACGAGCGCCGCGTCGATACCACGCCTAACTGCGGTAATATGCTCTGTGCCGTAGGGCCCTTCGCGATTGAAAAAGGCCTGGTTAAGGCGCAAAGTCCGGTGACGACAGTGCGAATCCGCAACCTGAATACCGGTACGCTGGTTGATGCGGAAGTACAAACGCCGAATTTTTATGTCAACTATGAAGGCGATACGCACATTGATGGCGTTCCCGGCTGCGCTGCGCCGATTGGCCTGACTTTCCTTAACTCCGCCGGATGCAAGACGGGAAAGCTGCTGCCAACCGGTAACGTCGTTGATGTGATTGATAGTGTGGAAGTCACCTGTATTGATATGGCGATGCCGATGGTGCTGATTAGGGCAGAGCGGATGGGCAAAACGGGAGACGAATCACCGGCCGACCTCGATGCCGATCGCGCGTTTATGAATAAGCTGGAAACGATCCGGCGCAAGGCAGGTGCGAAAATGGGGCTGGGCGATGTCGCCGATAAAGTGATCCCTAAACCGGTTCTGCTGAGCGCGCCCGGCGCAGGCGGGACCATCAGAGTTCGTTATTTTATGCCTCATACTTGCCATAAATCACTGGCTATTACGGGCTCTATCGGCATATCCACGGCCACGATAATTGAAGGATCGGTGGCCCATCACATTGTGGCCGACCAGCCGAGGACGCCGTATACCAATATTATTAATATTGAACATCCTAGCGGAAAAATTTCCGTATCTTTACTCAAAGAGGGAGATGATATTGAGAAAACGCGTGCCGCAGTGATTAGAACCTCCCGTAAATTATTTGAAGGCACGGTTTGCGTCCCGGAATATGTTTTAGTGGAGGAATTATAAATATTTTATATCATTAATGCGGTGCAATACTGATGTCCTCTCGCGTGTAGTTGCTACATAACTCTGTACCTAAAAAAATAATGTCGAGGATTTTATGGCTATAACCCATACGAAAGATAATCAGCTTAATTCTGCTCCCGTCAAGGTCAGTAATTATATTCGGATCATCCTGGCCCTGGCGCTATCCGGCCTTGCAGAATTAGCCTCACTCTTTTTTATTCAACCTCTGTTACCCGTTCTCGCCGTCGAATATGATGTGCCGGTGAGTCAGGTGAGTATCATTCTCTCCGCAGAAACGGCGCTTCTGGCTATCGGATTATTATTCACCGGGACGCTGTCCGATCATTACGGCAGGAAAAAATTAATTATCGTTTCGCTGCTACTTGGCGGACTGCTGACGATGCTCTGTCCTCTGGTCGAATCATGGGCGATGCTGGTGGCCCTGCGTGCGGTTATTGGCCTGGCGCTCAGCGGTATCGCTGCTGCCGCAACCGCCTATATCAGCGAGGAGGTCGCGCCGGTGGTGGCGGGGGTGGTCACCGGATACTTCGTCTTTGGTAACTCGATGGGAGGGATGTCCGGGCGTATTGTGGCCAGCCAGCTGATCGACCATATCTCAATAAATACCATTTTCTATGGTTTTGCGATCAGCCTGATTTTGGTGGCTTTGTTGGTTTACTTTTTACTCCCGGCGTCTCAGAACTTTAAGCCAACGCAAAACCTCAACGTTCTTCGCGTGGTGAAAGGCGCGGCATCTCACTTTAAAAATAAAAAGCTGGCGTTAGCCTTCGTGATTAGCTTCATCATCTTTGGGGTATTCACCTCTCTCTATAACTACCTGGCTTTCTTCCTGAAAGGCGAACCCTTTCATATTTCTCCGGCGAATGCGGGCCTGCTCTCCTTTAGCTTTGCCTTAAGCTTTTTTACCGCCCCTCAGGCGGGACGACTTTCCGCAAAATACGGCAGTATGAGAGTCCTGCGCGCGCTGTTTGTAATGATGGCGCTGGGAATGCTGCTGACTTTAACGTCTAACGTCGTCACCTTTATTATCGGCGCGGTCATTTTTACCGGTTGTTTCTTTGGTTGTCACTCCATTGGCTTAAGCTGGGTAAGTAAAAATGCAACGCATGCACGTGGCCAGGCCGTCGCGCTGTATCTGTTCTTCTACTACATGGGCGGCTCAGTGATTGGTTTCGTGAACGGCTTTGTTTTCCACTCTATGGGCTGGCAGGGGATGACGGGATTCATTATTGCGCTACTGGCCGTGGGGGCGGTGGTTGCAACGTATTTGTCTTCCAGCGAAACAAAAGTCATGGTTCCGGTTGAGTCTTAAACCCTTCGTGGCGAAGTGAATGACTCACGTCATCTCCAGTGGCGTGAGTAAAGAAATTCAATGTTAGTAAGGTGTCATCATGAAATTAGCAAGCTATGTTCATCATGGTCGTAAGAGTTATGGAATATTGACGGATACAGGCATTATTGACCTGGGTGGCAAGATTGGTCATCAATATCGTACGCTGAAGGACTTACTGCAGTGGGGCGCTATTGAGATCGCCGGCCAATATGTTAATTATCCGGTCGATGTCATGATGGCTGATATTACTTTTTTACCGGTCATTGAAAATCCAGGGAAAATTTTCTGCGTCGGTATGAACTATGCGGAAAAAAGAAAAGAGTTTTCTGAAACCAGCGATGCGCCGACCCTCTTTATTCGTTTTCCTGACTCGCAAACCGGTCATGCAACACCGATATTAAAACCCGCGCTATCCAATGAATTTGATTATGAAGGTGAGCTGGCCGTTATTATTGGCAAACCGGGTATGAATATCGATACTGGCGCTGCCCTGAGCCATGTTGCAGGCTATAGCTGCTATATGGATGGATCGGTGCGCGACTGGCAGCATGCCTGGTTTACCGCCGGGAAAAACTGGCGGCAGACCGGCGCGTTTGGTCCCTGCCTGACAACCGTTGATGAAATACCCGATCCCCACCGCTTGTCTATTCAAACCTATTTGAACGGCATTATGGTTCAGAATGATTCGACGAGCAGTATGATCCATAAAGTTGCCGATCTGATTAGCTATATCAGTACTTTTACGGCGCTCAGCGCCGGCGATGTCATTATTACCGGCTCTCCTGGCGGCGTCGGTAAAAAAAGAACGCCCCCACTCTTTATGCACGAAGGCGATCGGGTCGAGGTGGTAATTGAAAATATTGGGCATCTCATGAATACGATTGTCGAATCAAAACCGCAGCACGAATTGCAGATGTCGTCGTCTCCGCGGGCTCAGACAAGATTATTTGACGCTCATTAAGGTATGGGCAGGAGAAACAAGATGTACACCGACCAAACGCTAGAATTCGAGAAAGTGGAAACTAGCAACGGTACCTTCAGAGACGAAATTATTCTCTTTCTGAAGAACAATGGATTAGGCATCGACGGCGACATTGAGCAATTTGTTGTCGCGCGCTGCCAGCGGCAGCTGGTTGCCTGCGCCGGGCTTGCGGGGAATACGTTAAAATGCATTGCGGTTGCCAGAGAGTGGCGCGGGACGGCGTTAGGCCTGAAAATCATTCATGAAGCGGAGCTGCAGGCTGTTCAGAACGGCGAACATCAGCTTTTTCTCCTGACGTGTCCGGACAATGTGCGGTCGTTCCAGGGATGCGGATTTTATCCTTTGGTCACCCTCGATAACAGGGCGACGCTGATGGAGAATTCGCCGGTTGGCATCCATCGCTACTGCCGCCAACTGCGGGGCCAGCATTTGGTGACGGCCGGAAATATCGGCGGGATTGTGATGAATGCAAATCCCTTTACGTTAGGGCACCAGTATCTGATTGAGCAGGCTGCAAAAGCGTGCGACTGGCTGCATGTCTTTGTCGTTGAGGAAGATCTGTCCACGTTTTCCTTTCGGCAACGGTTTGCCATGGTTCAGGAGGGGTCACGGCATCTGCCTAATATTACGGTCCATCCTGGCTCAAAATATATTATTTCTCGAGGAACATTCCCCGGTTACTTTCTCAAAGAAAAACAAATTATTAACGAGGTGTATGCCGCAATCGATTTGCTTATGTTCCGCCGTTACATTGCACCGGCTTTAAATATTAATCAGCGTTTTGTTGGTACTGAACCCTTCTGTAAGGTGACCGCGCAATATAATGACGCAATGCATCACTGGCTGGAGGATGAGATGACAATACCTGCCGCCAGTATCAAGGTGAATGAGATTCAGCGGATGACCGATATGAATAATCTTCCCATCTCCGCCTCTGCGGTCAGGAAATTGTTAAGTCACGAAGATATGCACACCGTTAAAAGTATGGTGCCTGCAACTACGATGCCCTATTTATATAAATGGTTATCAGCGAATCAATCTAAGCAGCCCGATTTGGATATGGTTGATGCTTAATAAATCATTGTTCAGGATATTTATATGAAAATATTACATGCGGCAATCGCCGGGACGCTGGAATCCAGCGACCTGGTTGTCAAAGTCAGCCCCTACGATGATGGGCTCGATATTACTATCAACAGCGAAGTGTACAAACAATTTGGTGAACAGATTACGGCAGTGGTTAATGAAACACTTTCCGCATTAAACGTTACGCAGGGGCAAATTATTGTTGAGGATAAGGGCGCGCTGGACTGCGTTATCCGCGCCAGAATGCAGGCGGCGATTTTACGGGGAACGGCCAGCAACGAAATTGCGTGGGAAAAATTATGATGAAAAAATTACGCCGTAGCATGCTTTTTTTACCGGGTTCAAGCGCCGCTATGCTTTCAACAGCCTTTATTTATAAACCCGATTCAATCATGTTTGACCTGGAAGATGCGGTCTCGTTGAAAGAGAAAGACAGCGCGCGGCTGCTGGTGTTCCATGCGCTACAGCATCCTATGTATAAAGATATTGAAACCGTTGTCAGGATTAATCCGCTGAATACGCCATTTGGCTTAAAAGACCTGGAAGCGGCGGTGCGCGCCGGCGTCGATGTTATCCGTTTACCCAAAACCGATACGCCGGAAGATATTTACCAGCTTGAGCGTGAAATTGTGCGTATTGAAGAGAGCTGCGGCCGCCCGGTGGGCTCTACGCAGCTGATGGCGGCGATTGAATCGGCGGTGGGGGTCATTAATGCCGTCGCTATCGCCAGGTCCTCTCAACGCCTGATGGGGATTGCGCTGGCGGCGTTTGATTACGTCATGGATATGCAAACGGAACGCGGCGACGGTACCGAGCTGTTTTACGCGCGCTGCGCGGTATTACATGCGGCCCGCGGGGCAGGTATTGATGCGTTTGACGTGGTCTATGCCGATATTAATGACGAGGCCGGCTTTTTGAAAGAAGTGGATTTGATTAAACGTATGGGCTTTAACGGTAAGTCGCTTATTAATCCGCGGCAGATAGAGATCTTACATAATGCCTATGCCCCCACTCAGGAAGAAGTTGATTACGCGGAGCGTGTTATTGCCGCGGCCGAAGAAGGGGAGCGTAGCGGACTTGGGGTGATTTCACTGAACGGCAAAATGATTGACGCGCCGATCATCAACCATGCCCGGGTGGTTATTGAACGTAAAAATGCCTCCGGCATCCGGCAATAATCTCCATTCAGTCACCAGCAACAGGATTTAACTATGAATCAATTAACCGAAGCCCTTCATAATATATCCGGCGCCCAGCACCAGTATGAGGTATTTTCCGGCGCAAATACCCATACGCCCTATCTTGCGGATACCCGGCAAAAATATCAGCGCAAACTTTTTGACACGCTGGATGAAGTTTTATCGCGCTGCGATTTACGCGATGGGATGACCGTTTCATTTCATCACGCCTTCCGCGAGGGTGATCAAGTGATTAACTACGTTATGGCCAGGCTGGCGGAAAAAGGCCTGCGAGGGCTGACGCTGGCGTCAAGTTCCCTGATGACCTGCAACGCGCCGCTGATCGAGCATATTAAACACGGCGTTATTAGCAAAATCTATACCTCCGGGATGCGCGGTGAATTAGCGGATGCGATTTCACACGGCCTGATGGAGGAGCCGGTACAGATCCACTCGCACGGCGGCAGGGTCAATCTGATTGAAAAGGGTGAAATTAATATTGATGTCGCGTTCCTGGCGGTCTCCTGCTGCGACGAATATGGCAATGCCAGCGGCAGCGGCGGCAAATCCCGATGCGGCTCGCTTGGCTACGCGATGGTCGATGCAAAATATGCCCGCAAGGTGGTTTTGCTGACGGAAAGCATTGAGCCGTTTCCGTATATGCCGGCCAGCATTATTCAGGATCAGGTTGATTATATTGTCAAAATCGACAGCGTAGGCGACCCGGCGAAAATCAGCGTTGGCGCCGCGCGCGTGACCAGCAATCCGCGAGAGCTGATGATCGCGCGGTCTGCTGCGGACGTCATTGAGCATTCCGGTTATTTTCGCGATGGTTTTTCTCTGCAAACGGGATCGGGCGCGGCGTCCACCGCCTGTACGCGATTCCTGGAATCCCGCATGAGGAAACACAATATCGTCGCCAGCTTTGCCTTAGGCGGCATTACCGGCAGTATTGTCGATCTGCATGAAAAGGGGCTGATTACTAAGCTGCTGGATACACAAAGTTTTGATGGCGCGGCGGGGGAGTCGCTGGCGAAAAATCCGCACCACGTTGAAATCTCGACCAGCGTTTACGCCAACCCGGCGGCGAAAGCCGCCTGCTGCGACCGCGTGGATATCGTTATCTTAAGCGCGCTGGAAATTGATACGGATTTTAACGTCAACGTTCTGACCGGCTCCGACGGCGTGATGCGCGGGGCATCGGGCGGACATTGCGATGTCGCGGCGGCGGCAAATTTAACTATCGTGGTCGCGCCCCTGATCCGCAGCCGCATTCCCACCGTCGTCAGGCACGTCACGACCCGCGTAACGCCGGGAGAGAGCATTGACGTGCTCGTCACCGACCACGGCATTGCCGTGAATCCTGCCCGTCCGGAAGTCAAAGAGAGGCTGACGGCGGCCGGTTTGCCGGTCGTTGACATCGAAGCGCTTTATCAGACATCGCTGGTAATTTCTGGCGAGCCGAAACCTATTGAGTTTACCTCGCGCATTGTCGGCGTCGTGCGTTATCGCGATGGCAGCGTCATTGATGTGGTAAGGCAGGTGAAAGAATGATCGGCGAAACAACAAACGCTTCCTGCGCCCCTCTCACCCTTGAGGAAGTCCTCAAAGCCAGAGAAGCGCGCGCGAGTGTACAACAGGCGTGGCTGCGCCGCTTCGAACAACCAATGGTATCCACCACGCTCGTCTGGCCCGGAGAGGTAAAAGATACGCCGCTTGCCCGGCAGGTTATGGCGGAGGCGACGGACGCGTTCAGCCAGCTGCTGCGGAAACATCGCTGGGGCGTTTCCAGACACGACGTTCGTTTTCAGCCCACCGGGCCCGAAGCGTTCTGGTCTGTAGCGGCGCCAGCCTGGATGATCAAGCACGTGACGGCGCATCTTGAAGATCATCATCCTCTCGGGCGTCTGTGGGATATCGATGTTTTTTGTCCCACATCCGGATTAATTAAGCGCAGCGCGATCCGACAGCCGATGCGCAAATGCTTCATTTGCAATGAGGCTGCCCACGTCTGTTCCCGTATGCGCCGCCATTCTCAGAATGAACTTGCGCAAGTGATTGAGGATTTAGCCTATGACTATTTTCGCGGTCAACGCTGAACGGGCTGAGCAACGGGAAAGCATCGCCTGGCTGGCTGCCGAGGCGATGTATCGGGAAGTGAGATTAACGCCAAAGCCCGGGCTGGTTGATGGCGAGAACAATGGCGCGCATCGTGATATGAACATCGCCCTGTTTATGGCCAGTATTCGCGCCGTCTCGCCCTGGTTTCCGCGCTTTTTTGCGCAGGGAAAGGCGACGGCGGATTTGCCTGCCCCGCAGACGCTATTGGCGATAAGGCCCACAGGACTGGCCTGCGAACAGGCGATGTTTAACGCCACGGGGGGAGTAAACACCCACAAAGGCGGCATTTTTTCCCTCGGCCTGCTGTGCGCCGCCGCTGGGCGCCTTGTTAAGCGCAACCAGATGCTTAGCCAGCGCAATCTGTGCGAGGAAACCCGCGCGATGTGCGCGGGCCTGGTTAGCCAGGAACTGAAAAGAAAGGGCCTCGCCAAAACCAAAGGCGAGCATATTTTTCAGCGCTTTGGGCTTAGCGGCGCGCGGGGTGAGGCTGAGAACGGCTTTTATACCGTCAGGCAGTTCGGGCTGCCGCAGTGGCAGAAAGCGCGGCGGGAGGGGGTATCTGAGCAGGATGCGCTGCTCAGGATGCTGCTGGCCCTGATGGCCTTCAACCCCGATACCAATGTGGTGTCCCGGGGCGGGCTGAGCGGCCTGCAGTATGTGCATCGCTATGCGCAACGCGTTCTGAAGATAGAACACCTGGCGGGTGAAAAGCTCAGAAAAGCGCTGAGACACATGGATAAGGCGTTGATTGACAGAAATATTAGCCCTGGCGGCAGCGCGGATCTCCTTGCCGTTGGCTGGGTACTTTCCCATTACCCGGCCTGACGGGCGGTACTGAACGTGGAGAGGAAGGCTTTATGACTACCCAACGTCTGGAACAGCTCAGCGAGAAGTTGACGATTATTCTGGTGCCGGGCTTGCGAGACAGCGATGAGCATCACTGGCAAAGCTGTTGGAGTCGTCGTTTTCCTTTTTGGAAGCGGATAAGCCAGCGGAACTGGCTGGAGCCGGATATCGATGCCTGGGTATCCGCTATCCGTCGGGAGCTGGCTACCTGTCAGCGGCCGGCCGTGCTGGTCGGCCACAGCTTTGGGGCGCTCGCCGCATGTCGCCTGATTCAGACGCAAAAGGTGAACATCGCGGGTATCGTCATGGTTGCGCCTGCGGAGCCATCGCTCTTCGAACTGGACGAGGCGGTACTTCCCGAGAGGCTGCGGGTGCCCAGCCTCCTGTTTGCCAGCCGAAACGATCCGTTAATGACCTTTAAGCGAGCGCAGTACTGGGCGCAATGCTGGGGAGGGTGGTTAATCGATCTGGGTGACGCCGGGCATATTAATGCTGAGTCCGGATTCGGGGAGTGGAATTATGGTCTGGAGCAGTTAGCAGAATTTTGTGAAGGCTTACCGCAATTTATTAAAAGTTAATTTTACCAACCGAATATCGCTATTACATAAACAACCTTCAGATAAATAACATCTGAAACGGAGAGCATATGTTAGAAGCTTATAATAAGCATGTGGACGAACGTGCTGAAAAAAATATTCCACCGAAGCCGTTAACCGCTGAGCAAACGCAAGAATTAATTACATTACTGACCAGCAAGACCTGCGATGATAAAAATGCCCTTGTACAGCTGTTAGCGCATCGCGTGCCGCCGGGCGTCGATCCGGCGGCGAAGATTAAAGCCGATTTTCTTTATCAGCAGATCAAAGAAGAAAACCCGGCGAGTATTATTGCGCCTCAGCAGGCTATTGAACTGCTGGGTACCATGCAGGGTGGTTATAATGTTCAACCGCTCATTCACTTACTGGACGATCCCCGCTGGGCCAGCAGCGCAGCGGAACAATTAAGCGCCACGCTGCTTATTTTTGAAAAATTTAAGGATGTGGAAGAAAAGGCGAAACAAGGAAATGCCTGGGCGCAAAAAGTGATTCAGTCATGGGCCGACGCCGAATGGTTTTTACGTCGTCCGGCGCTGCCGGAGAAGATCACGCTGAAAGTATTCAAAGTGACGGGGGAAACCAATACTGATGATTTGTCCCCTGCGCCCGAGGCATGGTCACGTCCGGATATTCCTCTGCATGCCTTGTCCATGTTGTGTCATCCGCGCGACGGCGTCAGCCCGGATGAACCGGGAAGCCGCGGGCCGATACGACAGCTAGAGCAGTTAAAGAAAGAGGGCTATCCGCTGGTCTACGTCGGCGATGTCGTCGGCACCGGCTCTTCGCGAAAATCGGCCACTAACTCTATTTTATGGAACCTTGGCAACGATATGCCATGGGTGCCGAATAAACGAAGCGGCGGCTTTGTTTTTGGCGGCAATATTGCGCCCATCTTTTTTAATACCCTGGAAGATTCCGGCGCGCTGCCCCTTGAAATGGATGTTTCCGCGCTATCCACGGGAATGCTGATTGATCTCTATCCGTATCGCGGGGAAATTTGCGAAGCCCACAGCCAGCGTCCTGTCACCTCATTTTCCCTGAAAACGGACGTTCTGCTGGATGAAGTGCGCGCCGGAGGGCGCATTCCGCTGATTATTGGCCGCAGCCTGACGGCCAGAGCGCGGCAATCACTGAACCTTGCGCCCTCCGACGTTTTCCGCCGGCCGAAAGCGCCGGCACCCTCCGCCGCTGGCTTTACGCTGGCGCAGAAAATAGTGGGGAGAGCCTGCGGCGTTGCCGGGATCCGACCAGGACAGTACTGCGAGCCGCGAGTCACCACCGTCGGTTCGCAGGATACCACCGGAGGAATGACGCGCGATGAGCTTACCGATCTGGCCTGCCTGAATTTTTCCGCTGATTTGGTTATGCAGTCTTTCTGCCATACCTCGGCCTATCCCAAGCCGGTTGATGTGAAGCTGCATGAAACGCTGCCCGAGTTTATCAGCCACCGAAACGGCGTGGCGCTGAAGCCGGGTGATGGCATTATCCACTCCTGGCTTAACCGTATGCTGATTCCTGATACCGTGGGGACCGGGGCGGATTCGCACACCCGTTTCCCGCTTGGCATCTCTTTTCCCGGGGGCTCCGGGCTGGTGGCCTTTGCTGCGGCAACGGGCATTATGCCGCTGGATATGCCGGAGTCCGTACTGGTCCGTTTTACGGGAGAGATGCAGCCGGGGATAACCCTGCGCGATCTGGTTCACGCTATTCCGCTCTATGCCCGCAAGCAGGGATTACTGACGGTGGAGAAAAAAAATAAGATCAATATTTTCTCCGGCCGTATCCTGGAAATCGAAGGGCTCGGGATGCTGAAAGCGGAGCAGGCCTTTGAACTGGCCGACGCCTCGGCCGAACGCTCCGCAGCGGCGTGCGTGCTGCGTCTGGAAGAGGAGAACGTGGCGGAATACCTGCGCTCCAATGCCACATTGCTACGCTGGATGATTAATCAGGGTTATGAAAATGCCGACACGCTGGCGCGGCGAATTGCGGAAATTGAGGCGTGGCTGGCGAATCCGTCGCTGCTGGTGGCCGATGAGAACGCCGAATATGCCGCGGTGATTGAGATCGATCTCACGGAAATTACCGAACCCATCGTCTGTGCGCCGAACGATCCGGATGACGCCCGGCTGCTGTCGGAAGTCGCGCGTACGCCGATAGATGAGGTCTTTATTGGCTCCTGCATGACGAATATTGGCCATTTCCGCGCCGCCGGTAAAATTATTGCCGACGCCCGCGAGATACCCGTACGGCTGTGGCTGGCTCCGCCGACGAAAATGGATGCGCGTCAGCTTGCCAGTGAAGGCTACTTTAATCAGTTTATAAAAACGGGCGCCAGAATCGAACCCGCCGGCTGTTCGCTGTGTATGGGGAACCAGGCGCGGGTACGTCAGGGCAGTTCCGTTGTTTCAACATCGACTCGTAACTTCCCGAATCGTCTGGGCACCGATGCGAACGTTTTTTTAGCATCGGCGGAGCTGAGCGCCGTGGCGGCGATGATAGGGAAAATGCCGACCGTTGAACAATATTTCTGGCACATGGATAAAATCAAAGCATCAAGGGACGATATTTATCGTTACCTGAACTTCGATCGGCTGCCAGAGTATCAGTCAACGAATGATGGAAAAAATATTATTAAAACATTCGCTGGCTAATTCTTTACTGCATTAAGCAATAACGGTGAATAGCTCACTTGTTCAGCGGAAGCTTCAGAAGAAAGAGGCTTCTGCTTTTAATGACACGGATTGTAGCCGAGGTGAAGCATGTTGAAGTCAAAGCTAATAAAAATAGCGGTGCTTATTTTTATTATTATATTAGCAATCATCATTCCACCCCCCGAGGGATTAACGAAAGAAGCCTGGATACTGGCCGGTATCTACCTGGCATCCATTATAGGTCTGGTGAGTAAGCCTTATCCTGAGCCGGTTATCATGCTGTCGGCGGTAGGCTTGTCGTGCTTAACGGTGGCACGATTTGATGACTCCCCCGTCAGGTCAATGGATGTACTGAGCGGTTTTTCCTCGGGAACGACATGGCTGGTATTTAGCGCGTTTACTTTGAGCGCCGCTTTTGTCACCACCGGATTAGGGAAACGTCTGGCGTACTGGTTTATTTTAAAGTTCGGTGGGACAACCCTGCGGCTGGGGTATGTCACGGCGCTGTTGGATTTAATGCTGTCACCGGCGACGCCCTCTAACACCGCACGCGCCGGCGGCGTCGTATTCCCGATTATCAATAGCATTGCCCTGGTGTTAGGTTCAACGCCAAAAGAGAGTCCGCGTCAGGCCGGACGTTATCTGATGGTGAATATCTATATGGTGACTAAAACCACCAGCTATATGTTTTTGACCGCGTTTGCCGGAAATGCCTTAGCGTTACAGTTAATTTCCGATATTTTTCATATCCGCATAAGCTGGGTAGGGTGGGCTCTGGCGGGGGTACCGCTTGGGCTATTGATGTTAGCCGTCATTCCTTATATCACCTACAAAATAGTGCGCCCGCAATTAAAAGAAATAGACAATGTAAAAATAGCCACTGCGGGCCTGAATGACCTGGGGCCCATCAGTTCGAAAGAGAAAGGGCTGATCGTGGTCTTTATCTCCGCACTCTCTGGCTGGATATTTTCTCATTATCTGGGGCTGAATGAATCCTCCGTTGCGGTGATTGCCATGGCTGGCGCTTTGCTCACGAATGTCATTTGCTGGAATGATGTGCTGCAAAATAAGGGCGGCTGGAATACGTTAATCTGGTACGGCGGCATTATTGGACTGAGTGCGACCTTAAGCAAAGAGGGATTTTTTAAATGGCTTGCCGCCTTTATGTCCGAGCATCTGGATTTCCTCGGCGCCGGTAACACGACCATTGTGATTATTGTTTTTTTAAGCATCGTCGTGCGCTATTTATTCGCCTCCGGCGGTGCATACGTCGCGGCTATGGTTCCCGTCTTCGCCACCGTCGGACTGGTTACCGGAACGGCGCCTGCGCTGCTGGCGCTCGCCATCCTGTTTTCTAACTCTTACGGGGGCTGTATCACGCACTATGGCGGTGCCGCCGGGCCGATTATCTTTGCCGCCGGTTATAACGATATTAAATCCTGGTGGTTAACCGGGACCATAATCGCTTTATTAACGTTTCTGCTGCATATGGTTGTCGGCATTCCGTGGTGGGGCTTTTTGATTCAGCACGGAATACTCTGAGGCCAGCCTTGTTTTTTATTACCTGACGGCTCGCGATATAACGAAAAAACCCCGACATGATGTCAGGGTTTTTTAACTGGCGTGAGTCCATCATCGGCAGCGAAGCTGAAATCTACCGCCAGCAAATAAAGCGCAGCTTAGATGGCGAAGACGTTACCGGCAGAAGGGCCTTTCTGGCCATCTTCAATGGTGAATTCGACTTTCTGGCCTTCGTTCAGGGTTTTAAAACCGCCGCCCTGGATAGCGGAAAAATGTACAAACACATCTTTGCTACCGTTGTCCGGGGTGATGAAACCAAAGCCTTTCGACTCATTAAACCATTTTACTAAGCCAGTCATTTTATTAGACATTGATAATACCTCAACATATCTGAGCCTTACGGCGAAAAGGTTTCGCACAGAATCTAATTAATAACGATAAGGAGACTCAAAAGGAAGAATTATCAATGGATAACACTTAAGATGAGGACTGCTTTACTGAACCGCTTTATTATGTCTGTGTACTTAACCGACCAATCATTAGTCACATACTTCACCGCGGATAGCAAGACTTATTTCAATTGATATTGCCGGGGCGGAGAGTGATACGGGAAGAGAGGGAGTGATTCACCAGCGACTTGCTGATGGCGTAATGATAATAACTTTCACTATTTCATTGGGTTAACTAGATTTTTGGTTACGGTGACGTGGATGAATCTGCAAGAATGTTTTTTTATTTTTCCGAACAGGCTCACCCGGCGGTGAAGCCATATCACCGGTCGCAGCGCGATTAATTTAGGCCGTTTCTCATTATTTATCCCCATCGGGGTATCTGGACGGCTAAAATTTCATTTGCTTATTAATGGTATTCATGCCTTAATGAAATTATTAATCCGAAAAAACGCATGCACTTAAAAATTTTACCGGCCCGTTCTCATTACCAGGCGCTATCGCTGATACCCCTTTCTTTTGAGTCCATACGTTTAATCCGACACGTTTTCTGTCAATTACCTGATGCGCAAGGAGTCAGTATGTCCTCAAGAATTAAAGGTCTGGTCAAGTGGTATAATGAGTCGAAGGGATTTGGTTTCATTTCACCTCTCGATGGCGGTAAAGATATCTCGGTCCATTGCTCGGCGCTGCGTGGTGATAATTTTAATACCCTGTTTGAAGGCCAGAAAGTTGAATATGCCATCCTCCATAGAGATGACAAAGGCCCTGCCGCCACCCATGTCATACTGTGCGATAAATAACGATTTATAGCGTTACGCCCGCGATAGCGAAAGCCGTGCTGGCGATATCACGACGGCCTGTCCCAGGATTATTCCTCCCTTATTCCATGTCCTGTCCCTGAGCGCAACGACAGCCGCGTTGCGTACGGTTTTTCTTATCCGGCGATGCGGCAGAAATGCGTTCAACGGATTCTGGAAGCGCGTACAATTCATCGGCTTTCAGTCAGTATTTAAATCCGATGACAGGGGATGGTGATGATCAGACGCTTTTTGGTGTGTTTCTTCATGCTGTGCGCATGCTCAGCCTATGCCGCTAACGGCGGGAATGGCGGCGACGGCGGGAATGGGAATAACTCGGATGGGGGCAATGGCTCTGATGGCAGCGCGACCGCGTCTGGACGCGATGGTTGTCCCGGCGGAACGCAGCCTGACTCGTCCGGAAAATTTTATCTTCCAGGCACAAAAGAGCCGTGCAATCCGGGCAGGCAGGATGCCATGAAAAGCGCGCGCCATTAGCCTTAACAGCCGCTGTTTAGCGGCTGACGACAAGACCGCCGAACGAGTGAGGCAAGCGAGTCTAAAGCGCGGCGACATCCTTTCCCTTAACGCAGCGTAAAACTCGTCTTGTCGTTCCAGCTGCGCTCGTACCAACCTCGTGCTATTTAATATGGCGCGGGGTGTTTTCCCCTTTCCGACGTTGTTTAATGCACCGCGTAATCATGACGAAAAAGACGGGGACAAAGAAGATAGCCAGCACCGTTGCGCTTATCATACCCCCGAAGACGCCCGTTCCCAGGGCATGCTGGGTCGTGTCGCTCGCCCCGCTGGCCAGCATCAGCGGTACGACGCCTAATGTAAATGCCAGCGAGGTCATGAGTATTGGGCGTAAGCGCTGCGTTGAGGCGAGTAATGTTGCATCCACCACGTTCATTCCCTGGCTCATCAGTTGTCTGGCAAATTCCACAATCAGAATCGCATTTTTAGCGGAAAGGCCAATCAGGGTTATCAGGCCCACTTTAAAAAAGACATCGTTGGTCATATTCGCCACCGTCACGGCCACAACCGCGCCGAGCAGGCCGAGAGGAACCACAAGCATTACCGCGAAGGGAATCGACCAGCTTTCATAGAGTGCGGCCAGCACCATGAATACGACCAGCACCGAGAGTATTATCAGCCCCGGCAGCTGTGACGCGGACTGCTTTTCCTGTAACGAACTCCCCGCCCATTCTCCGGCGAAACCCGCCGGCAACTGGTCCGCCAGCTTCTCCATCGCCATTATTGCGCTACCCGTGGACTCGCCCGCGGCGGCGCTTCCGCTAATGCGGATGGCCGGATATCCCTGATAGCGATTGAGCTGCTGCGGGGCAACGTTCCAGGAGAGCGTCACAAACGCCGCCAAAGGAAGCATCCGCCCCGAGCGGTTCTTCACCGACAGGGTCAATAACTGCTCCGGTTGCATACGGTAGGGCGCATCCGCCTGAACGATCACCTGTTGAACCCGGCCATTATTGGTATAGTCATTGACGTAACTGGAGCCCGTTGCGACGGTAATCGTTTGGTTAATCTCATCAAACGATACGCCCATCGCTTCCGCTTTTTCCCTGTCGACGTTAAGCATCAGGCTACTCCCTTCAGGGAGCCCATCGATATAGACATCGTTCAACAGGTGACTCTGGTTCGCACGCTTTACCAGCTCATCCGCTGCCTTTTTCAGGGCCGGATAGCCCTTGCCGCCACGGTCCTGCAAATACCAGGTAAACCCGGATGAGGTCCCCATGTCGGAGATAGCCGGAGGGAGCAGGCTCATCGTGACGGCATCGGGAACGCTTTCCATACTGCTTTGAATATACTCTGCTTCACCCTGGGCGGTCGCGCCCTCGCGATTTTTCCAGTCCTTCAAGGTGGTGAAAGCCATGGCAGAGTTTTGCCCTGAGCCTGAAAACCCAAATCCCAGGATCATGATGTTGCTTTCAACGGCCTGCCGCGCGGCAATTTCATCTTCAAATCGTTGTACCACCTTAAGCGTACGCTGCATCGTGGCGTCGGAAGGGAGCTGGATCGACGACATAAAGTAACCCTGATCTTCATCCGGTAAAAATGACGAAGGTAATGAGGATAGACCGGCATACAGCGCGAGACAGAGCGCGGTATACAGCAGCATCATGCGTCCGGTCCGTTTCAGAACAAACCCGAGCCCGGAGGCGTAAAATGAGGCGAGGCGGTGAAAACGGGCGTTAAACCACGCGGAAAAACAGCCGCCTTTGCTCCGGTCAGGCTGATGCGGCCGAAGTAACGTAGCGCAAAGGGCAGGGGTGAGCGTCAGCGCCAGGAATGCCGATAATAAAATGGATACTGCCATAGAAATGCAGAATTGCCGGTAAATAATCCCTACCGACCCGTCGGCAAAACCCATGGGAATAAATACCGCGGTCAGCACCAGCGTAATACCCATAATGGCCGGGGTGATTTCACTCATCGCTTCCCGCGTGGCCTGCTTCGGGGAGAGCCCCTTTTCTTCCATGAGGCGCTCAACGTTCTCCACAACAACAATAGCGTCATCAACAATGATGCCGATTGCCAGCACCATGCCGAACATGGTCAGGATATTGATGGAATAGCCGCTAAACAGCATCACCGTTAAGGTGCCCAGCAGCGCCACCGGGGCTACGATTGCGGGGATAAACGTGCAGCGGATTTTGTGCAGAAACAGCAGCATAACGAGAAACACCAGCACCATTGCTTCGGCAAAGGTTTCCACCACCTTCAAAATAGAAAGCTTCACAAAGGGGGCGGTATCAAACGGAACCGTGAACGCCATTGCTTCAGGAAGCACGCCTGAAAGCTCCGCCAGCCGCGCGCGGACCCCCGATGCCGTGCCGATCGCATTTGCGCCGGGAGAGAGCTGAATAGCGGCAGCCGTGGCGGGAACGCCGTTTTCTCGTATGCCAAAAGCATAGCTTTGTAACCCGGACTCCACGCGCGCAATATCAGCCAACTTTAGCCGTGCGCCAGTCACCTCAGATTTTAAGGTAATGTTGCGAAACGCCTCAACCGATGAGAGCTGACCTTTAACGGTTATCGGATAAGTAACGGCCTGCTGCGGCGTCGTTGGTTCATCTCCCGTTCTGCCGGGAGAAACAATCACGTTTTGTTGGCCGACAGCGCTCACCACGTCCGTGACGGAAAGCCCGTAACCGTGGAGCTTTATAGGATCCAGCCAGATACGCAGCGCTTTTTCCCCGCCGAAGAGCTGGACTTTGCCAACGCCAGGGACGCGGCGCAGCTCATCGATCACATTGCGAGCAAAATAGTCGCTTAAATCAGCCTCCTGATACTCTCCCGTCGGGGATTTTAACCCCACCATCATCAGAAAGCCGGAATTGGCCGCCTCAACCGTTATGCCATTTTGCCTTACCGCCTGTGGTAAACGCGGCTCGACGATTTTAATCTGGTTTTGCAGATCCATCTGCGCGAGCTTAACGTCCGTTCCCGGTCTGAAGGTTACCGTAATGGAAGCCATGCCGGTGGTATCGCTGGTGGATTCAAAATAAAGCAAATTATCCACGCCAGAAATCTCGCGCTCGATAAGTGAAACAACAGACGTATTCATCACATCCGGGCTGGCCCCCGGATAGCTGAGCGAAATAATAATGCCCGGCGGTGCGACGGCAGGATATTGCGCAACCGGCAGGCGCGGAATGGACAATATTCCCGTCAGCACGATAAACAGCGCGACCACCCAGGCGAAAATAGGACGTTCAATAAAAAAGTGCGGCATCAGATAGACATCCAGTCAACAAACAAAAAGGTCAGTAAATTCAGGATGACCGCTCGGTTTCCCGGGGCCTATCCTCCGGTAAACTCGTGCGATAGCGTCATCCAGGCGGCAACGTTCGAGCAATTGTCTCCTGCGCGAATGGCATATATCGCCATCCGGCCAGAACGAGGCCGAGGAGGAAGAGGCTAAGTCTAAATGCGCGATGTTGACCGCCAATGGCCGATTTATGGAGGGAGTGTGTATGCATATTCCCGGTTAATCTTATGAACGCGGCTGCCGCACTCGGCTAAAGAGGGCTATCTTTCTCATGGCCTAAAATCAAATTATCCGCATCAATAAATACGCCGGAGAACCGCAGAAAACGATCAGCAAAAAGCACTCATAATAAAAGATAATATCATATATGTCGGGTATGATATTCAAAAGTATATTAAATACAACAATGCTATAAATAAATATTAATACCAGCCAGAAGACGATAATCGCTAATTCTCTTAACGCGCCAGGTTTCTTTTGGAATATAAACGCCAGGACTGAGAAGGTGATGCTGGCATGGACCAATGGCGATGACAGCGTCGTGGAAGCTACCTTTTCATCAATGGCATGTACCAGGTATAACCATAAATAAAGTAACGCCCATGCTGTCAGGGAAAATATAAAGGCAGCGAGAACTTTTTCACGACGAATATTACTTAAGCTTTCCATAATGTTTTCTCTGACAGGGGCCCACATCAGTTGCCTGGCGAGCTGAATTCTCAGGCGTGCGTGTCACACTCACGCTTTCACTTTTCTTCCTCGATGAAGGATTGTCGCAGCGGTATGTTGATTGTTTATTTCGTGATTGTGTAGCCAGTATGGAGACGCGTTCCGCGTGCTTTATATCGGCAGGAAAAAATGCGGCGTGTGCAACTTTTTAACTCCTGGCTTGTCACATTGCTTTTAACAGGGAAAATATCCACTCGCGGCTGGTGCCTGAGATTAGGTTGTAGAATGTTTAAACAAGTACGGCATAAAATCTTTTTAAGATAAAATAAAATCTATTATCGGTAATGTGGAAACTAAAATGAACAAAAGCAATCTGATAATTATCGCCGAGGATGACGATGAAATTGCCGCTATTCTGACAGGCTATTTACATCGGGCGGGAATGAAAACCTGTCGGGCGGAGGACGGCGAGCAGGCGATAAATCTTACCCGTCTGCATAAACCGGACCTCGTGTTACTGGATATCCATCTACCCGTTTATGATGGCTGGAACGTGCTGACGACCTTACGCAAAGAGACTAACGTGCCGGTTATCATGGTGACCGCGCTTGATCAGGACGTCGATAAACTGATGGGACTGAGGCTCGGCGCAGATGACTACGTGATAAAACCGTTTAATCCCTCCGAGGTGATCGCCAGAGTGGAAGCGGTACTCCGCAGAACCCGGCCGAATGCCGAAGTCGCCAATTCAAGGCCATTAAGATTGCCGTTTCTGACCATTTATCCCGATGAATTTTATGTGGAAATTACCGTCGAGAATAAGATTGTCACCCCGGTGTTGACCACCACCGAATTTAAGCTTTTGACCTACCTGGCGCGCAGTCCGCGAAAGGTGTGCTCACGCGAAGAGTTACTCGATGCCTGCCTGCCCGAGGGGGATTCACTTGATCGAACCGTTGATAGCCATATGAGTAAACTGCGGAAAAAGCTTGAACACGCGGGGCTCAAAGGCATCCCGGAGAGCATCAGAGGAGTGGGCTATCGGTTAGGTGAGAAAAAATGAACAAAGAAACGATTCTGAGCCGTCAGATATTGACCTATATGCTGTCGTTAACCTTCATTATTATCGCTATCGCCGTGGTGGGCTCTTATCTATTTTATAGCTTCTTGATTGACTACCTGCCGGGAGGCGCCGTCTCCGGGAGCGAAGATGATATGACCTTGCTGGACTGGCTGTGGATCATGATAGCTTCAGTCACCAGTCTGGTGGTATCGCTGTTTTTTACCGTGAAACTCTCTGCCAGAATATTGACGCCGCTAAATGCCGTTGCCCAGAGCCTGAAACAAATTTCGCAGGGCAATCTTGGCGCAAGAGCGTCCGGAACCAGCTCTCAGCTGGGCGAGATTAATAATCTTGTTAATGATTTCAATGAAATGGCGGAAAAGCTGCAGACCCTCGACGTTCAGCGAAATCTGTGGAACGCGGCCATCGCTCACGAACTCAGAACTCCCGTCACTATTCTGCGCGGAAGGCTTCAGGGGCTGGTCGAAGGGGTGTTTGAGCCAGAGCCCGCGCTATTCAGAAACCTGCTGAGACAAACGGAAGGCCTGACTAATTTAATCGAGGATCTGCGGGTCGTAAGTTCCTCCGGCGGCGCCGGCTATACGCTGACGCTCAGCGAGGTCGATCTCGAAGCGACGATTACCAGCGCGCTTGACACTTTTTTACCGGAGTTTCGTAGCAAGCGGTTCACCCTTATCACTGAACTCAAGCAGCAGTTGTGCGTTTGCGATCCTTTGCGTATGACGCAGTGCCTGACGGTACTGTTCGATAATGCGTTAAAATATTCCACCTCCCGAACTTTGCTGGTAAAGAATGGAACCTCTGGCAAAGAAAATTATATTCTGGTTCAGGATCGCGGTCCCGGAATTCCTGAAGAACTCCAGCGGCTGTTATTTGAACCTTTTCAGCGCGGAGAATATGCCAGACATATTAATCCTCAAGGCTGCGGATTGGGATTATCGGTCGTCAAAGCGATTATGCTCGCTCACGGCGGCAGCGTGAGCTATCGGTTGTCACGAGAAAATCACTCGATTTTTAAATTATCATGGCCCGTCAACCTGCCCTGACAAAACAGGCTCAATTGAGCCTGTTTCTGGAGACATCAGTGCCACATGTCCCCGAGCTTAGCATCCCATATCGCCGGTGTGATATTAAGTTTACCTCGCTTCGGACTTAATGTTATTTCACTGAAATAGATTTCATTTTCTTTTAGCATCAGATCGACACGGCAGTAGTCAATCTCTTTTGCCAATTCCTGCGCGGCAGTGACGGCGCGATGAAAGGATTCGGGTTCAGGTACCGGCCCCGGCGTGTTTGGATATTCCATCTGAAAAGGCTGCAGCCGCCACGATCTGTCATAGACATTAATATATTCGCGCCCCTGTTTATCGGTGAAATCAGCCTCCACAAAGCAGGCTACCCCATGAAAACAGTGTATTCTTAACATTTCAGGCGTAACGTTCTTATCTCGGTCAGAAAATAAGTCGATAAACATCTCACAGAGAATAACCGGGGCAATATGCTTATATTGCCACTCTCGGGTTGTGTAATACATATTCTTTTTGAGCGCCAGCTTGAGTCGGTTTAAGGTATTGGCCGGATTAAAATTGTCTCTGTCGGTGCATATAACGGTGCTGCCGCAGTCATGATTGCACTTCAACACGAATTTTGCCGGGAGTCTGCTAAAATCAATATCCTCTGCGCGGTGGTAAACGCCAATTAACGGTATCACCTGCACAAGCTGCGTTCGTGTACGGACATATTCTCTGACCGCCAGTTTGTCGGCCAGCAGAGTATAAAGGGCGTTATGATCGAAGACGAGGCGGTGGCATATCTTCTCACTCAGCGTGATAGGTTTTTTGAGATTGGCAAAGGTTTGCGACGCTTTGTTGAGTTTGGCAGTATGAAAGTAAAGATCCGAAGTCATCATTCCCCGGCATTTTCTGAATAAGTATTCGACGTATTTAAGAGAGTAGTTCAGCTTGTTCATGGTTCCTCCTGAGCGTAATGAATATTCTGACGAAGGAGGATTGAGTGATATTGTTCAGATTATGGAGTGGAGATGGAGCAGACTGGCTGTGGCGTGAAATAACAACGCGTCCGCGGCTGGCGCCAGTAAGAACGGGCTTTTAGCGAATCGGTAAAAATACCTTTGATACGGCTACGCTGGGCGGTAACAACAGCATGTCAGAAGGGTTGTCAGTTTTAACTTAAATAAGGATATCGGTATGAGTCAGATGGTACGGAAAAATTACCCTGAACTGGGCGAGGTCAAGGCACCCTACGTTCATTCGGTTAAGCACGGGAACACGCTCTATATTTCAGGGCTCACCGCGTTTGGCACCCGTGCGCAGCAGGCCGGTATTGGCGCACAGGCGGAGGAGGTTTTTACGCAGATACGAACCGTTGCCCGCGCCGAAGGCATCGATTTTTCCTCTCTTATCAAAGTCACGATCTTTATCACTTCTTTTGATGAGATCGACGAGTTGCGCAAAGTGCTTTACCGGAACTACGGCGATCATCTACCCGCCAGCTCGCTCGTAGAAGTCAGCCGCCTGTTTTCTGCGGATCTCAAAATTGAAATTGAGGCAATATTCGGCCTGTGAGCCAGTGTTTATTGCCCGGGCCGCGGTCTGCGCCGCCGGGCAGACTCAATCAATTTATTTGAAGCATTCGGTTAAACAAACGATATTTATTCTCACCGGGTTATGCGTAGAGTAGAGGCATAACGCGGCAGACACGTTTTTCATTATGCGCCACCTGCCAACGACCTCCCTGCAACCCAGGACACCCACGTCATGAAAAAGATTGGCTTTTTGTCATTTGGTCACTGGACGCCGTCGCCGCAGTCCGGGACGCGTTCGGCCGCTGATGCGCTGCTGCAATCCATCGATCTCGCCGTTGCCGCCGAAGAGCTGGGCGCGGATGGCGCCTATTTCAGGGTGCATCATTTCGCCCGCCAGCTTAGCTCGCCGTTTCCCCTGCTGGCAGCGGTCGGGGCGAAAACCAAACGTATTGAAATCGGCACCGGCGTTATCGATATGCGTTATGAAAACCCGCTGTATATGGCCGAGGATGCGGGCGCGGCGGATTTAATCTCCGGCGGCCGTTTACAGCTGGGTATCAGCCGCGGCTCGCCGGAGCAGGTGATCGATGGCTGGCGCTATTTTGGTTATGTTCCCGGCGAGGGCGAAAACGAGTCCGACATGGCGCGCCGCCACACCGAAGTGCTGCTGGACGCGCTGCGCGGAGAGGGGTTTGCGAAACCTAACCCGCAGCCCATGTTCCCCAATCCGCCGGGACTGCTGCGGCTTGAGCCATATTCTGAAGGGCTGCGCGAGCGAATCTGGTGGGGCGCCGGTTCGAATGCGACGGCAAGATGGGCGGCAACGCTGGGGATGAACCTGCAAAGTTCGACGCTGAAAGACGATGAAACCGGCGAGCCGTTCCATATCCAGCAGGCGAAGCAGATCCGCGCCTATCGCGAGGCCTGGGCAGAAGCGGGCCATACGCGCACGCCGCGGGTTTCGGTCAGCCGCAGCATTTTCGCTCTGATGAACGATCGCGACCGGATGTATTTCGGTTCAGGCCGTGACGAGAGCGATTCGATAGGTTTCCTCGACGAGAAGACCCGCGCCATTTTTGGCCGCAGCTACGCCGCAGAGCCGGATAAGCTGGTCGAACAGCTGAAGCAGGACGAGGCGATTGCCGAAGCGGATACGCTGTTGCTGACGGTGCCGAACCAGCTGGGCGTGGAGTATAACGCCCACGTGATTGAGTCCATACTGAAGCACGTTGCGCCGGCAATGGGCTGGCGCGACGCATAAACCCGCGCTGAGCGACGCCCCGCAGGCGCGGGGCGAAAGGGTTTTACGCTGCGACCTTTGGCTGTAGCTGATAGATCCAGGCGGTCACGCGCTGGCCGTCTTCCATGGTAACGTCAACGGCAACGCGGTCGTAGCCCTCTTCAAACGCATCCAGCATTGGCCAGTGGGCGCTAAGATTCGCGGACAGGAACAGATAGCCGTCGACCCGAGGCCCGTTGTTGTCGAGCACGATCCCCGGAAAATCCGCCGCCGCTCCCCAGCCGCGTTCATAAAACAGACCCTGTACATAGCCGGGCAGCCACTCGCCGCCAATGTTGTCCATAATATGGGCATTGGAGTGGCCCGGACGCAGCGTGCCGTAGACAAATAAACGTTCCATTATTCCTCAATCACTCAAGCGTTGAAGGCCCGGACGGGCAGAGCAGGTCTTAAAATACGAGCTCTGGCCGGGGTTGGCAAGGCGCCCCGCGGGACGCCCGCTCTTCATCAGGGCTCAGGTCCGAACATCTCCAGCAGCTGTTTCTTGTCGGGCATGCCGACCACCTGCTGGAGTTCGTTCTGTTCGTTCATGTAATAGATGGCCGGCGTCGCGCTGGCGCCCAAATCATCCATCAGCTTTTGGTTATGCTGAAGAAGATTAAAGGTTTCGCGCGGCGTCACGCCGTCAAAGCGCGGCACTTTTTTGCCGCCGGAGAGTTCATACTCTTGCCAGGCGGCTACCGGATCTTTGGCATTCAGGATTGCCGTGGCGTATCGGCCGCTTTTCGGATTGAGAAAGGCAACCAGCAGGGTATTCAACTGGACCTTACCGGCTTTTACCCACGGCTGCGCCGCCGACCAGAACGTCTTGCAGTAAGGGCAGAACGGATCGGCGAAGACGATGACTTTTCGGGCCGCCGAATCCGCGCCCTCCTTGAGCGGCCCGGCATCGTTCAGCTTCTTCCACATTTCGCGGCCTAATGGGGTATAGATCGCTTCTTTAAAATACCCCTCGCTGAGGTTTTGCCCTTTATCATCATAAAGATACCCGGAAATGACGTGCTTTCCGTCCGGGGTTAAAAACAGGGTCACCCCCATATCCTGATACTGACCGACCCAGCCTTTTACGCCGCCGGGGGAATCTATCTCCTTGATAATTTTGATCCCTTGCTGTTCACCAAAGTTTTTAACTATCTGGGGAATCGCCCCCTCCGCAAGCGCCAGGCCCGGTATCATCCAGGCCGCCAGCAGGAAAATATATTTCATCATATCGCCTCTCAATGCAGGGGGAACGCTCCCCCTGACGTGGGTTACTGTTTTTTCAGCGCATCGCCGATTGTGGCATCAAATTGCTCCCAGGGGATCCAGCCCGACAGCATCTCATCACCAATTAGCGTGGCCGGCGTTCCCTGAATGCCGAGCTTTTCGGCGACAGAGAAGCTTTTCTGAATCGTCTCCAGGCTTTGCGCATCCGGCTTAGCCACGATGACGCCCGCCTTTTTTTTCGCCTGCTCAAGGCTGGCGCCGTCGTGATACCCCTTTTTTGCCATCAGGATCGCATTAAATTTGGCGAACTGTTCAGGATGCGTGCGCCACAGGGTGAGCGCATCCCTGGCCGCGGTCATTGAGCTTTCGGAGCGCCAGGGCAGAAACTTAAAGATCACCGCAACATCCGGGTATTTTTCCACAATCTTCTCCAGATAGGGGTCAAACTTTTTACAATACGGACAGTTATGATCCGTAAAGACCACCAGCGTCAGCTTCGGCTTTTGCGCGCCGATTCGCGGTGAGTGGGGGTCGTGAAAGAGAAAATCGCCGTACTGCGACAGCACCTGGTTGAGCGATTCCTGTTCCGCCCGGGCATTCTGCCGATCGAGCTTATCGGCCGCGGCGATCAAAATTTCAGGATGGCTGAGCAGCGTCTCCTGGACCAGTGCCTGCACGCGGGCCTCCTGCGCCGGCGTGAGCGGCGACGAGGCTGACGCCGTCAACGACGCCGAGAGAAGAAGAAAAGTGAGCAGCGTATTTTTCATCGTTAATTAACCTCTGGCATGAGTGAGCGCGTTCAGGACGCTTTGTTGATCGAGCAGCGGCGGGAGCGTCTCTCCTTGCGGCACGCCTGGACCGTAGACCTGATTGAAGGGAATGGCGTAACGGTTTCGGCTTTGCAGGAAACGGGCTATCGGCTCAGAGGGCTTGCTCCAGTCGCCGCGCAGCGCGACGACATCCGGCTCAGCCAACGCGCTGATGATGGCGGGCTGATTTAACACCCGGTGTTCATTGACTTTGCACGTGACGCACCAGTCGGCTGAGATATCGATAAACACCCGTTTGCCATCCGCCAGCGCGCTCTGGATGGCCGCCTCGCTGAGAGGCTGCCAGCGAATTTGCTGAGCGTTAGCCTCCGGCGACGAGACGATAGCACCCTCGGCGAGCAGGCCGCGAACCTGAAAGCCGGCAAACGCCGCCAGCGCGATAATCACCAGCCAGAAGGCTGGCGTCGCTCGCGGACGGGCGACTAACAAGGCGATCGGGGCCGCCACGGTGAGGGCCAGCGTCAGCATGCCGCCCGCCGTTTCGCCCAGGTGCAGGCCGAGCAGCGTCGTCAGCCAGAGGCTGGAGGCCAGCATCATGACGCCAAGCGCCATTTTCAGGGTGTTCATCCAGCGGCCGGGGCGGGGGAGCAGGGCGGCGGTTTGCGGGAACAGGGCGACGAACAGCCACGGCGCAGCCATCCCCAGCCCGAGCACCAGAAAAATCAGCCACAGCTCCTGAAGCGGAGCGGCAAGCGCGAAAGCGACGGCCGTACCCAGGAAGGGAGCCGAGCAGGGCGTTGCCAGCAGGGTGGCAAAAACGCCCTCGCAGAAGCTGCCCGCCATCCCGGCGCCGCCGGCGGTCGCCAGCCGGCTCACGGCTGCCGAGGGAAGCAGCATCTCGACTACCCCGAAGAGGTTCAGCGAAAAGAGAAAGGTGACGGCAACCATTAAGCCGATAAACCAGGGATTCTGAAACTGGATCCCCCAGCCCAGCGATGCGCCGGTGAGCTTCAGTATCGTCACCATCAGCGCCAGCAGAGCAAACGAGGTCAGAATACCCGCGCTGGTGGCCAGAAAACGCAGCCTGACCATGCCCCGGTCTGAACCGGCCTGCAGCACCGCGCTGAGCTTCATGCCCATCACCGGCAATACGCACGGCATCAGGTTAAGGATTAAGCCGCCGAGCAGCGCGAAAAGCACTATTTTCCCGAAACTAACCGTTGCCGCCGGGGCGATATCCGCGCCAGCCGTAAGGTTTATCTGCTGCGCTTTTTCACCATTTGTCAGCACCAACGACAGCGCTTTTCCTGCCAGCGTGGCGGGTATTTCTCCCCATTCGTCGGTGACCGGTACCGTCACCTTGAGGTGGCTGCCCTCGGCGCGAATGTCCGGATCGCCGGCCACAATTCCCCCGTCCATAGGGTCAAAATAGATCCCGGGGTTTTTCCATTCGCCGGTCGCGGTGGCGGTGATGACCAGCTGGCTCCCGACCCGATGCGCGGCGAGATCGTTGGTTACGCCGGTATCTGCCGGGACAGTGCGCATGGCCCGGGCAAAGGCGTGCCGGAAATCGCCGTCCGCGGGCTGATTGAAATCGAGACGCAGACGGTAGTCGGTCAGCAGACAGACGTTGCTGCAGGTCGATAGCGTAAGCGTGCCTTCCAGCACGTCGCCGGGGGCGGCGGCGATCGTCATCGGGATCGCGACCCGGTCATGGTAGCCCTGGGTCGTCAGGCCGGAAATCTTGAATCTTGACGGGGCAGGCCAGTACCACCGCGCCTGTTCCCCGTTGTTCCAGATGATTTGCGGGGCGACGCCGCCTTCGCCCGGCGAGCGCCAGTAGGTTTTCCAGCCGGAAGCCAGCTCAATAGAGAGCAGTCCGTCGATCCGATCGTTTCCTTTTTCCGCCTGAAAGCGGATCCGGGCATGGTCGTTTTGCGGGGATGTCAGCCATCCGGTGTCCGCCCCGTGGGCAACGCCCGCGCAGGCCAGCAACAGGAAGACGACGCCCCTGAAGATATTCAGCATTTTTTTCTCCGTGAATTTAAAAATTAATCGTCTAAGAACGATTTTTCATTCACGGAAAACGCAGTTTTTAAGGTGTATTCGCAGCGTGGGCGGCCGGACGGGATCGTCCCGGAAAACCACCGGACGCCCTGCGGTGAGCAGCTGAAGCAGGGCGAGGAAGAGTATGACGGCAGGTAAGGCGCCATCAAAGAATAGCGGCTGCGCGCAGAGCAGGGATTTAGCGCTCAGCTGACAGGGCGAGGGTCCTGGCTCAGCCTCCTCAGAAGACGGCTGCTGGGCCTGCGCGCTGAAGGGTATCGCCTGCGTGCCGGCGCCGACATCGGCCAAAAAATGGTGCAGATAGGCCGCCCGCTGAACAAGGCAGAATGCCATGACCAGGCAGGTCAGTATCAAAAACCATTTACCAGGAAGCCGACGATTGTGCATAGGGTACCAGGACAAGACAGAACCCGAGGATCATAAACAATCCTTATCAATGTACAAGAGGCTGGCGTGTAAGGTTTTGTCTGGATGGATAACGTTGCCGGCGTATGCGGCGGAAAGGCGGGCGTTCAGGTATTTAGTACATTTATATTATTTACAGCGTTGATGCATCCGGCTACTATTCGCGTCGCTAAGCGGTACCGGCACGCCGCTGCCGGACGTGACTGCTTAGCGCCTGACCGCCATTAGCTCATCTGGAAGAGCGAACGACGTACGTTGTAGGGAACGGGGTTCGAGGCCTCGATGGCGGCCCAACACTTGCTTAGCGAATCCGCACGGTATCGGTAATAAAGCCTCTCGCTTCTGTTGAATACGCCTCTGAACATCTTTAATCACTCCTTTTAGATCTCTTTCCTGCTATTGCTACATAGCCGTTATTATTGCCTGTGAAATAATTTCTCTTCTCTCGCTATTACTCGCAACGGAATGTGATTGCCTGGTTTTATCGCGACTGCCCTGGCAAAGGAATATCTGAATTTGGAGTGTTTAAGATTTACCTAAGCAAATCTGAATAATTTTAATGTGAATCTACTTATTAGGATTTAGTCGCGTATTTTTCAGAAATTTCATCACTTTTTATATGGTATTCTCCCTTGTTCAAGGAGTGAACGAAGGAAAAAAGAATGCTTTACCGCTATGCCGTTTTCTCCAGAAAACATAATACGTTTCATATTCTTTTACTGTTTACCATTTTGATAATAAGTTTCATACATTTGAGCGTGCTGCTGGAAACCGATAACACATGGCTGCTGGGGCCGATGGTGATTTATCTGCCCATTTTTTTCCTTTGGCGAAAGGTCTCAGTGTTACGAAGCAGAATCGCTGATTAATGTGCTGGTGGAGTTCCCTACATGAGTGAAAATACAACATCTAAAGCAACCTCTGAACCGAAAGTCCGGCAGCCCGTCTTGCGGAAAGTCGATCTTAACCTGTTAACCATTTTTGATACCGTTATGCAGGAGCAAAGCTTAACCAAAGCGGCGCACACGCTGGGCATGTCGCAGCCGGCGGTCAGCAGCGCGGTCTCTCGCCTGAAGGTGCTGTTTAAGGATGAACTGTTCGTCCGCAACGGCCGCGGGATAAAACCGACGGAGCGCGCCTTTCAGCTGTTTAGCTCCGTTCGTCGCGCGCTGTCGCTGGTGCAAAATGAGCTACCGGATACGCTTTTCGACCCGCTGGACTGCGAACGTAATTACAACCTTTGCGTCTGTAGCCCGTTGGATAACTACCTGACTCCGCTTATTTTTAACAAAATCAGCGAGATTGCTCCCAGGGTCACTCTTTCCTTTAAATCTTCGCTAAGTCAGCAGGTGACAAATCAGCTGCGCTATCAGGAGGTGGAATTTGTACTCGATTACAACAAATTCAATCATCCGGAATTTACCAGCATCCCGCTATTCCATGACCGAATGGTGCTGGTGGCCAGGCGCAACCATCCGCGTATCGCATCGCCGCTGAGCGAGGAGGATATTTATCGCGAGCAGCATGCTACCGTCGCGCTGGATCGCTACGCCTCCTTCAGCTATCCCTGGTATAGCTCTGAAGAGCAGCAGGCCTGCGTCGCTTTTCACGGTAACGCGATGGTCAGCGTGTTGAGCGTGGTGTCGCAAACCAATATGGTGGCTATCGCGCCGGAATGGCTGGCGAAAGAGTTTGAAGAGCAGTTTGCGCTACAGCTGCTGCCGCTGCCTTTAGAAATGGACAGCCGTACCTGCTATCTTTCGTGGCATGAAACGGCGGGCCAGGAGAGAAGCCATCGCTGGATGGCGGAGCTGCTAATAAAAATTTGCCAGCGCTAAATAGACCTGAAGAAATGCCTGGTAAGACGCCAGGTATTTTATTATTCACGCTCAACTCTCGCCCTGAACATTAATTAAGATCCCCGCTTTATTCTTGTTCATCAGGCACTGATGACCAGATAAAATACGCTGTATTAATAAATTTAACCCGCCAGAATTTCATTAAAAAATCTATTTACCTAAAATCGCGCATTTCTCCGGCAGAGCCAACCGGCGGTTTCTGTACCCAATGGATTTCGAGTTGCTTTGAGGCGGCAAGAGAGAGACAAATTCGTCGGGAACGAATTTGACCAGCCGAAGGCTGGCCGCCGGTGAGAGGCAGGAGCCTCTCATTAATCCCCAGGAATTTACTCAAGTAAGTGACTGGGGTGAACGAACGTAGCCAACAAAAAAGCAACTTGAAAGACGACGGGTATATACTCTTATTATCCAGCCGGGCCGACGCCTGAACCAGGGGATGATGTTGATGCGCAGAAAAATGATGAAGCCTGCGGTGGCCGTCGCCACCCTGATGATGTCATCGACGGCCCTACAGGCGGATGAAATTAACCTGTATTCGGTTAATACCGGCTCCTGGATTTACCATCTGTCGAACAACCACGGCCAGTACACCGAAGGTTTTGACAACCAGTTTGCCTCCGTTGAGCGCAGATTCTCCAAAGATTCGCCGTACAGCCTGCTGGCCGGAACGATGAAAAACAGCTTTGACGATCGCTGCATTGCGCTGGGGGTTCGCCGCGACTGGGTCTCGTTGGGCAACGGCTGGGTGTTTAAGGGAATTTATGGCTACGTTGGCGAGTTTTTTTTCTCGGCCTTCGAGCACTGCGGCGATCATGGTTCTTATAAGGATTTTAAAGACGCCACCGGCATCGGCTTTTCTCCCTATATTTATCATGGTTTCCAATACAACTTTACCGATTATTTCGGCGTTGAAAGCGGAATTATTCTTCCCGCCGTCTTTGTGGTGAGCATACAGTGGAGTTTCCGCTAATACAGTGGCGAAAACCCGCCCGCTGTGGGGCTTTGAAAGAACCGTAATAAAAAATGAAGCTATCTTAAGGTTATTTTAATCTTCACCGCGGCGGTTATTTTTTTATAGCATTTTTCTCGCCCTTATCCGCCCGCGCTCAGTACATTTCACTTTTTTCATTAGATGGTAATTGTTTGCATTATCATTCACATTCCTCTGTGATTTAATCCTTGCCGGCCGGCGGCCAGTGACTCTTCGCCCACCTCTATTAAGGATTAGTTTATGCGTTTTCGTCTGGTGTCTTATTGCTCCGCTGCATTAATGGCTTCTTCCGCGTTTATTGTCCCGCAGGCGCTGGCGGCGGCCAGCAGCGACGGGATTGTGGTCTACAACGCGCAGCATGAAAATCTGGTGAAGTCCTGGGTTGACGGCTTTACCAAAGAGACGGGAATTAAAGTGACGCTGCGTAACGGCGGCGACAGCGAGCTGGGTAATCAGCTGGTGCAGGAGGGGACGGCATCCCCGGCGGATGTCTTTCTGACCGAAAACTCCCCGGCGATGGTGCTGGTGGATAACGCGAAGCTGTTTGCGCCGCTGGCGGCTGAGACCCTTCAGCAGGTCGCCCCGCAGTACCGCCCTGAGCACGGCCGCTGGATAGGCATTGCCGCCCGCAGCACCGTATTCGTCTATAACCCGGCGAAAATCAGCGAAGCGCAGCTGCCGACATCCCTGATGGATCTGGCGCAGCCGCAGTGGAAAGGGCGCTGGGCCGCTTCGCCATCCGGCGCGGATTTTCAGGCCATCGTCAGCGCCATGCTGGCGCTGAAAGGCGAGCAGGAAACCCTGGCATGGCTTAAAGCGATGAAAACCAATTTTGTGGCCTACAAGGGCAACAGCACGGTGATGAAAGCGGTGAATGCCGGTCAGATTGATGGCGGCGTTATCTATCATTACTACCGCTTTGTCGATCAGGCGAAAACCGGCGAGAACAGCAAAAATACCCGTCTCCACTACTTTAAAAACCAGGATCCGGGCGCCTTTGTCAGCATTTCCGGCGGCGGCGTGCTGGCCTCCAGCAAACATCAGGAACAGGCTCAGGCCTTTATCAAGTGGATCACCGGCAAGCAGGGACAGGATGAACTGCGCACCAATAACGCCTTTGAATACGCCGTTGGCGTCAACGCCGCGTCCAACCCGAAGCTTACGCCGCTGAAAGCGTTAGAGGCCCCGAAGGTTGAGCCGTCTTCGCTGAACAGCAAAAAAGTGGTTGATTTGATGACCCAGGCTGGCCTGCTGTAATCGTCCGTTAAAGTGAACACGCTATGTCTTCTCTGAGTTTCGCGCTCGGAAAAAAAGCCCAACGCCTGCCCGAGCGCAGGCGTCCTGCTTTTCCGATGATCGCGTTAGCCGTTCTGTTTTCTCTGCTGGCGCTTTTGCCGCCGGGTTTTGTTATTGCCGTAGGGGTCGATACCGGCTGGGAGACAATCCAGGCGCTGGTCTTTCGCCCGCGCGTCGCTGAGCTGTTGAGCAATACCCTGTGGCTTATCGCGCTGACGGTACCCCTGTGCATTGCGCTGGGCGTTGGCCTGGCCTGGCTGACGGAGCGCACGCTGCTGGCGGGGCGGCGGCTCTGGTCGGTGCTGGCGGTTGCGCCGCTGGCGATCCCGGCCTTTGTGCAAAGCTACGCCTGGGTCAGCGCGGTGCCGGCAATGCACGGCCTCTCTGCCGGGGTGTTTCTTTCGCTGCTGGCCTACTACCCGTTTATCTATATGCCGGTTGCCGCCGTTCTGCGGCGGCTGGACCCGACGCTGGAAGATGTTGCCGCCTCATTAGGTACGCCGCCGTGGCGGATCTTTTTCCGCGTGGTTTTGCCCCAGCTCAGGCTGGCGATATGCGGCGGCGCGCTGCTGGTGGCGCTGCATCTGCTGGCGGAGTTTGGCCTGTTCGCGATGGTGCGTTTTGATACCTTTACCACCGCCATCTATGACCAGTTCCAGTCAACCTTCAGCGGCCCGGCGGCGAACATGCTGGCCGGGGTGCTGGCGCTCTGCTGTCTGGCTATTTTGCTGCTGGAAGGGGCGTCGCGGGGGAAAGCGCGCTATGCCCGCATCGGTTCGGGCGCCGCGCGCGAACAGCAGCGGCAGCCGCTGGGCCGGCTGGCGGCGATCCCTCTCCAGCTCGCGCTGCTGACGCTGGTGATGCTGGCGCTGGGCGTTCCGCTGATGGTGCTCTGCCGCTGGCTATGGCTGGGCGGCGTGGAGAACTGGTTAAACGCCGACCTCTGGCTCTCCCTGCGGCAAACGCTGCTGCTCGGCGCGGTGGGCGCTCTCCTCACCACCGCCTGCGCTATTCCCATTGCCTGGCTGGGCGTTCGCTATCCGCAGCGCCTTATTCGACTGCTGGAGGGGTGTAACTACATGACCAGCTCTCTGCCCGGCATCGTGACGGCTCTGGCGCTGGTGACGGTCACCATTCACTACGCGCGCCCCATCTATCAGACCGAGTTCACGCTGCTGCTCGCCTGGCTGCTGATGTTTATGCCCCGGGCGCTGGTCAACCTGCGCGCCGGCATCGCGCAGGCCCCCGTGGAGCTGGAAAACGTCGCCCGCAGTTTGGGCCGCAGCCCCGGCCGGGCGCTGTGGAGCGTGACCATGCGGCTGGCGGCGCCGGGCGCGGCGGCAGCGGCGGCGCTGGTGTTTCTCGGCATCACCAATGAGTTGACCGCCACGCTGCTGCTCTCTCCGCTCGGCACCCGCACGCTGTCGACCGGCTTCTGGGCGCTAACCAGCGAAATTGATTACGTCGCCGCCGCGCCTTACGCGATGCTGATGATTCTGCTTTCGCTGCCGCTGACCGGCATTCTCTATATCCAGTCGAAAAAAATCGCAGGCCTGTAAATGCTTGAACTCTCCTCAATCTCAAAATCTTTTGCCGGTACGCGGGTGCTCGAAAACCTGAATCTGACGGTGGCCGCAGGCAGCCGGACGGCGATCGTTGGCCCCTCCGGCTCCGGTAAAACCACGCTGCTGCGGATCCTCGCGGGTTTCGAAACGCCGGATAGCGGACGCATTGTTATGCAGGGGCGCACGCTGTTTGCGCAGGGGACATTTATTCCCGCCCACCTGCGCGGGGTGGGCTACGTGCCGCAGGAGGGCGCGCTGTTCCCCCATCTGAACGTCGCGGACAATATCGCCTGGGGCCTCGACGGCAGCCGGCAGGAGAAATATCAGCAGGTGGCGGCGCTGATGGAGAGGGTGTCGCTGGACCGTCAACTGGCGAACCACTGGCCGCACGAAATCTCCGGCGGTCAGCAGCAGCGCGTAGCCCTGGCGCGCGCGCTGGCGCAGCGGCCCGCGCTGATGCTGCTGGATGAGCCTTTTTCCGCTCTCGATACCGGGCTGCGCGCGGCCACGCGCAAAGCCACCGCCGATTTACTGGCGCAGGCCGGGGTCGCGTCGATTCTGGTGACTCACGATCAGAATGAAGCGCTCTCCTTTGCCAGCCAGGTCGCGGTGATGCGCCAGGGACGTTTTGCCCAGGTCGGCACGCCGTATGAGGTCTACAGCCGTCCCGTCGATGAAGAGACCGCGCTATTTCTCGGCGATGCGCTGGTGCTGCCCGCCGAGCTTCGCGGCGGGCGGGCGCGCTGTGCGATTGGCGAAATTTCAACCGATGATCCGCATGCCGTCGGCCAGGGAAGGGTCATGCTGCGCCCCGAGCAGCTGGTTATCTCTCCCTCTCCGGCGGATGGACAGTCGCTCACCGTACGCGATGTGGACTTTAGCGGCCACCTGTCAACGTTAACCCTGGCGATGCCCGGCCAGGGCGAGCCGCTGATCGTCAAAACCGTCAGCCGGCAGTTATGGCGGCCGGGGGCGGCGGTACGCATTGAGGTGGTGGGCGAGGCGCGGGTCTTTGCCCGCTAGCGCCGACGGGCTATAAATCAATGCACAGATTCGCCGACCGGCTGCGGGAGCAGCACAGGGCGATCTGCTGCGCGCCGGCGGATTTCTCCGCCTCCGACTGCACGGTGTCGCGGTGGTCGACAACCCCCTCGATAACCGGCGTCAGGCAGGCGCCGCAAATCCCCATCTCGCAGGAGAGGGGGACGGCGACGCCGTTCTCCTGGAGCACCTGGGCGATGGTCTTATGCGGGGGCACCGGCCACCGCTCTCCCGAGGACGCAAGCGTCACGCTAAACGTTTCTCCCTCCTCAGCGCCGGCGGGCATCGCGACAGGCTGAAAGGCTTCGCTATGGATCAGCGTTTCCGCCCAGCCTTGTTCCATGGCGACCCGGCGCGCGGCGGCCATAAATCCCTCTGGCCCGCAGAGATAAATCGGATATCCGGTATGCGTCTTGTTCAGCGCGGCGGCTAAATGCTGCCGGGCGCTGTCTCCTTCGCAAGAGCTGTGAATCACCACGCTTTCGGCGCGGAATCGCCGCTGCAGTTCGCGGACAAACGCCCCCTGGGCGCGATTTTTCAGGTAATAGTGCAGCGTAAACGGCACGCCCTCCGCCTCCAGCCTTAGCGCCATCGCGTACAGCGGCGTAATGCCGATACCGGCGGCCAGCAGCGTCACCCGCTCCGCCGCCCGTAAGGGAAACAGATTGCGCGGGGGAGAAATCAACAGCGTCTGGCCGGGACGCAGCTGCTGATGGATATAGCGCGAACCGCCGCGTGACGCTTTCTCCAGCGCCACGCAGATCAGGTAGCCGTCGTCTGCGTCCTCCGGGCCGGTCAGCGAATACTGGCGGATAATGCCGCACGGCAGATGAAGGTCAATATGCGCGCCGGGCTGCCAGGCGGGGAGCGGTCGCCCGTCCCGCGCCACCAGCCTGACGGCGAGGTTCTGGCTGCCCTGGCGCCAGAGGCCGTCAACGGTAACCTCTACTACATCGCTCATGATGGCTCTCCACTTAAACGAGGAAAAAGTCGCCGAAGCCCATTTTTTTCAGTCCGCGGCGATAGGCGATGGAGCTGCGATCGGCGGGGATATGCGCTTCGAGCGTTAAATCCAGCGGCAGTCTCTCCGGGCGCTGGGTCTCCACCATCAGGCGATCTTCCTCAAAGACGCGCAGGTTAAAGGCGTGAACATCCTCTACCGGTACGTGCAGATCGAAATTACGCGCGATGGGCGCGAACATCCGGGTTATCCGCGAGGAAACCGGCGAGGCGGCGTTCATGATCACCAGCCTGGCCTCACCGGGAAAATGAATCGTCAGGGTGGCGGTAAACGGCAGATGCATCTCGAAATGGCGCAGCCACTGGAAGCCCTCCGGCGCGCGAAACTCGGAGCTGGCGGGATAGTTGCCGACCGAACTCCAGTAATCGGCGATAAAACCAAACGACGTCTCCTGCGGGTTATAGTTCGGCACCACCTGGTTATCCGGGTCGGCGAAAGTATCGGTATGGATCCAGGCGAAATGGGCGACATCCAGAAAGCCCTCTACCTGGCGCCCCGCAAAGCCGTTGACCTCAAAGGCCGGGCAGTTGATTTGCTGAAAGCCGTCGTCGTGCCAGTGCGGCATCACCGGCAGCGGCATCGGGTTCTCCGGGTCGAAGGCCAGGCAGGTCCAGATCAGGCCATAGCGCTCCTCAACCGCAAAGCTGGTGAGGTTGAGCTTCGCCGGTACCGGCTGGTCGGGGCTGGACGGGATACGGTTACAGCGGCCATCTTCGCCGAAGCGCAGGCCGTGGTACGGGCAGACGATCCCTTCTTCATCGTGAAAGCCGAGCGTCAGCGGCACGCCGCGGTGGGGGCAGACGTCGCGAGCGACCACCACCTGGCCCTTAATACGATAGATCACCAGCTGCTCATCAAGCAGGGTGGCTTTTACCGGCGCGGGGCCGATATCGCAGGCGCGGGCGACCGGGTGCCAGCATTTCGCCAGGCGCAGCCAGTCCTCAGGCTCAAAGGTGCAATGGGCGGGTGGGGTGGGCTGTGGTCTGTTCATGGCTTCTCTTCCTGCTCACAAAAACATTTGTTTAATTGTTGTGAGTTTATTGTTGTCATATTAGGGTGTTGACATCCATCAGCAAGAATTCATCCAGCCGTTGCAAAAAAGAGAACAGGTCACCGATGAGCCCATTTTCACGTTTCGCCCTCTATTTTGCCGAAGTCGCCCGCAGCGGTAGCCTGCGGCGGGCGGCAGAAAAGCTGCATATTTCCGCCTCGGCCATCAACCGGCAAATCTTGCAGGCGGAAGAGGCCTTCGGCACGCCGCTGTTCGAACGCCTGCCGGAAGGGCTGCGCATGACCACCGCCGGAGAGCTGCTGTACGACAATCTGCTGCGCTGGCAAAAGGAGTTTCATCTGACGCGGCAAAAGTTTGATGAGCTGCAGGGGCTAAAGCGCGGCACCGTTAGCCTTGGCATGGTGCAGGCGCTGGCGGAAGGGAGCTTTGCCGCCGCGCTGGCGGATATTATCGGCAGCTGGCAGTGGCTCGAGCTGAATTTGCAGGTCGCGGATAGCCATACCGTCAGCCAGAAGGTGCGGCAGGCGGATCTTGATTTCGGCCTGATTCTGGATCCTGAAGGCCAGGCCGGACTGAGCGTACTGGCCTTTGCTGAACTGGAGATGGGCGCGGTGATGCGTCCGGATCACCCCCAGGCGCAGGCTGCGATGCTGTCGCTAGGCGAGCTCAGCGAGGAGCGGCATATTGTTCCCGGCGCGCCGCTGATCGTCCACGATCGGGTCGCGATGCTCTATCGCCATTATGATTTTTTCCCGGCGAACAGTATCAGCTGCAACGATATCCGGCTGATTAAATCGCTGGTGCTTAAAGGCGGCGGCGTGACTATTCTCAGCCGTCTGGACGTGCTGGAAGAGGTGAAGCTCGGGCAGCTGGCGTTTGTCCCGCTGCGCAACAAGCTGCTGCGCCCGCTCACCCTGGCCCTGTGCACCGCGCCATCGCGCCAGCTCTCCCGCCCGGCGCAGATGGCGATCCAGAAGCTGACCGCCGTGATGGAGGAGATGCAGGCCGGGACAGCGGCTTCCCCCCCCGTCTGCGTAATATGCCCGGCCTGAAATACTCTGCGGCCTGTTTCCCCGGTGGCGCTGCGCTGACCGGGCTACGGGTTCCTCTGCGTCTGCGATCCGGTAGCCCGGACAGGCGCGCAGCGCCGCCTCCGGGACGGTGT
>NZ_VOJB01000073.1:39701-160596 GCF_007910085.1 Klebsiella sp. ME-303
GGGGTGATGCATCGGCGTGGCTTCTTCCCGGCTCGCGCTGCGCTTAGCCGGGCTACGAGCTGACCGGGGCTACGGGTTCCCTCGCATCTGCGATCCGGTAGCCCGGCGAAGGCGTTTACGCCGCGAGCCGGGAAGGGGGCTGATGCCAGCATCTTTACCCCAGCGGGCCGCCCTGAATGGTTTCGCACAGACCGTTGATAATCCGCTCTCCGGTTTCGGATTTCAGCTCCTGATACCAGGCTTCCGTCAGCGCCATATCTTTACCGTGGGTCACATCGCAGCGCTTACGCGCCTTCAGCACCAGGTCGCGCACCCGGTCGCAGCGCTGCGCTTCGTACTGGCGCAATACCTCGGTGATATCGCGGCTCTGGCGGAACAGATCCCCCAGCACCACCGCATCCTCCAGCGCCGCGCAGCCGCCCTGGCCGATATCCGGCGTGGTGCTGTGCCCGGCATCGCCCAGCAGCGCCACCTTGCCGCGAACCAGCCGTTCAAACGGCTCGATATCATGGATTTCAATGCGGTTAGTGGTCTGCGGGTCGAGGGCGGCAATCAGCTTCTGCACCTGCGGCGACCAGCCGCTGAAGTAGCGGCTGAGATCCGCGCGCAGGGTGCTGCGATCCTCGGCCAGCCCCGCCGGGAGCGGAACATCAAAGAAAAAGTAAAACCGTCCATCGGAGACCGGCATCAGCGACACCCGTTTCCCCTCGCCAACGAAGGTGGTCCACTGGTTGCCCGGCGCAATCGCCTCATCAATTTCCACCAGACCGTTCCAGTTAACGTAGCCCGCGTAGCGGCGCTCAGGGGTATAGCCGAGCACGTACGGGCGCAGCGCCGAATGGCTACCGTCGGCGGCAATCAGAAAATCGCCTTCAGCCATCGACCCGTCGGTAAACCAGACGCGAACCCCGTCGGCATTTTCTTCGCAGCGGGTGACGCGTTTACCAAACTGCACGGCGTCGCGCCCCCAGAAGTCGAGCATCTCGCGCTGCAGCTCGGCGCGGGAAACCGGACAGGGACGGCCGCCGGTGCGCGCCACCAGCGGCGCGAGGCTGAACTGCGTCAGAGTCTCCCCGCGCAGATAATCCTTGTAAGCCAGAAAATACATGGGGCCGCCGTAACTCTCGATAATATCCCCCATGCCTAAATGCTTCATGCACTTAACGCCGTTAGGCCAGATGGAGATGGCCGCGCCCACCGGCTTGATTTCTTTCACCGCTTCAAAGACTTCGCAGTGGATACCGGCATTTTTTAATGCCACCGCCGCGCTCAGGCCGCCGATTCCGCCGCCGATAACTAATGCTTTCATTTGCTTCTCCTTTACATACGTCGTTATTGGCTTGAGCAATTTGCGTACCACTTTGGCGCAGGCGCTGATTTCGCCGATTCGGGCTCCCCGCGACCGTGCGGTTGCACAACGCTGGTGCGCAGAGCGGGTTTTATTGCCTTTTTATGAATCAATAATTTCTAAATTTGCAATGGAGAATCTAATGTTTCATTGTCGCGCCGAGGTCAGACGCCAGGGGGCTGGCAAAACTGATGGTTTATCTGCTTGAAAAAACGGAATAAAATTAAATGTTGCGCAAATGTGAGCGAGTTTGGCCTGTTTTGTGCACCCGTTCCCGCACGCTTATTCGCAACGGGATGAAACGACCATGTCAGATGAAAAAAACGGCGGCTTACTGTACGGCCTTGAGCAGCGGATCCCGCCGCTCCCGGCTTTTTTTAGCGCCTTACAGCACGTACTCGCCGGGCTGGTAGGCATTATTACGCCGCCGCTGATTATCGGCGCGGCGCTGGGGCTGGGGGAGTGGCTGCCCTATTTGATCAGCATGTCCCTGCTGGCTTCCGGCATCGGGACCTTCCTGCAATCCAACCGCCTGTGGGGGATCGGCGCGGGCATGATCTGTATGCAGGGGACCAGCTTTGCGTTCCTCGGCGTCGCCATTGCCGGCGGTATGTGGGTAAAAGGGCAGGGCGGCACGCCGCAGGATATTATGGCCATGCTGTTTGGCGTCAACGTTGTCGCCGCGCTGGTGCCTTGTCTCGTCAGCCGCTTTATTGAACCGCTGAAGCGCATTTTTACTCCGGTGATTACCGGCAGCGTGATTGCGCTGATCGGCATTAGCCTGATTAAAGTCAGCGTCATTAACTGGTGCGGCGGCGAGCAGGCTAAAGCGTTTGCCAGCATGAGCAATATCGCCCTCGGCGCGGGCACGCTGGGGACCATCGTCCTGCTGAGCTGTGCGAAAAACCGCTGGCTGCGTCTCTCTTCGGTGGTGGTGGGGATTGCCGTCGGCTGCGCGGCGGCGGCGCTGAGCGGATCGTTCCAGCTTAAAGGCGTCGGCGATGTCTGGTTCCGCTTACCGCAGCTGTTCCCGTTTGGTTTTCAGTTTAACAGCGCGATTTTTCTGCCGATTGCGCTGGTGTCGCTGGTCTGCATTCTTGAGGCGGTGGGGGATCTGACGGCCAATTGCCTGATCTCTCAGCAGTCGATAGATGACGAGGCCTTTCGTTCGCGGCTGAAAGGCGGCATTCTTGCCGATGGCATAAGCTGCATGGTGGCGGCGATGCTGTGCGCGTTCCCCAATACCACCTTTGCGCAAAACAACGGCGTGATTCAGATGACCGGCGTCGCCAGCCGCTACGTTGGCCGCTACATCGGGGTGATTTTGATTCTGCTGGGCCTGTTTCCGCCGTTCGGCGAGATACTGCGCCAGATCCCGGCGCCGGTGCTGGGCGGCGCGACGATGGTGATGTTTGGCTGCGTTGTGGCGGCGGGGATCCGCATTATCACCCAGAAACCGCTGACCCGCCGCGATATGCTGATCGTTGGCCTGGCCTTCGGTTTTGGTCTCGGCATTGAAGCGGTTCCGGCGTTTCTGACCCACTTCCCGCCGATCGTGGGTAACCTGTTCGGTTCCGCGGCGACCAGCGGCGGGCTGGTGGCGATTGTCCTGAATCTGATTATTCCGGAAGAGAAACCGGCCGCGGCGGCGGCCACAAGGAGCACCGATGATCGCGCTGAATCACTTTAATCAGCTGAGCGGCGAACATGCCGTCGCCGTGCTGGAACCCTGCGTGGCCGTCTCCGGCTGGGCGGCGGCGCTGGCCGCCGGCCGGCCCTGGCGCAGCCGCGCTGATTTACTCAGCGCCGCCCGGCGGCTGATGGCGGCGTGGGGCGAAGCGGAGCTGACCGAGGCGCTAAGCGCCCATCCGCGTATCGGCGAAAAGCCCGCCGGGTCTCAGGCGCACGCGGCGCTCTCGCGTCAGGAACAGGGAAGCGTTGATGACCGCGATGCTGCGCTGGCGCAGGCGCTGAAAGAGGGCAACGCCCGCTACGAAGCGCGGTTTGGCCGGGTCTTTTTGATTCGCGCGAAAGGGCGCAGCGGGGATGAAATCCTGGCGGCGCTGTCGCGTCGCCTGCAAAACAGCGAGCGCGCAGAAGTCGAAGACGCGTTAGCGCAGCTGCGCGAAATCACCCTATTAAGACTGGAAGGAGCGATTGGCGAATGAGTACCTTAAGCACCCATATTCTGGATATTTCCACCGGCCGACCGGCGCAGGGCGTAAAGATTGCGCTGGAGCGCGAAGGCGCGCTGGTTGCCCGCGGCGTCACCGATGATAACGGCCGCATTGGCGAACTCGGCGCCGGGACGCTGGCACCGGGGCGTTACCGGTTGTGCGCGGAAATCGGCGAGTGGTTTGCCGCCAGCGGGCGCGAGACGCTCTACCTGAGCGCGCAGATTGATTTCGTCATCCGCGAAGCGGCTGGCGAGCACTATCATTTACCGTTTTTAATTTCCCCCGGCGGCTGGTCTACCTATCGCGGCAGCTAAATTTCCCCGGAGGCGGCGCTGCGCGCCTGTCCGGGCTATGAGTTCGGCGCTGTCTGTGGTCTGGTAGCCCGGACAGGCACAGCGTGCCGCCTCCGGGAAAGGGACTACTGCGCAGCCGCATCCCCCCACACGCGCTCGCCGTTTACCCACGTCTCGCTGATATTACGTTCATCGCCCAGGGTCATCAGCACGAACAGCTGTTCATAGATATCTTTGCAGCGCCCGCTGCGTAACTTTTGCAGCGGCGTGACCGCCGGGTCGATAACCACGAAATCGGCCTCTTTGCCGGGCTGGAAATTGCCAATCTTCTCGTCAAGGCGCAGCGCGCGCGCGCCGCCAAGGGTCGCATGGTAGAAGGCTTCGCTGGCGCGCAGGCGATAGCTTTGCAGCTGGCTGACCTTATACGCCTCGCCGAGGGTGCGCAGCATACTGAACGTGGTGCCCGCGCCAACATCGCTACCGATGCCCATGCGCACTTTGTTCTGCCAGCAGGTCGGTAAACGAAACAGCCCGCTGCCGAGAAACAGGTTTGACGTCGGGCAGAAGGCCAGCGCTGAGCCGGTCTCGTGCAGGCACTGCCATTCGGCGTCCGCAAGGTGAATGCCGTGGGCAAACACGCTACGCTCGCCGGTCAGCCGATAGTGATGGTAGACGTCAAGATAGTGCTCATGCTCCGGCCACAGGCTTTTTACCCACGCCACTTCGTTGAGGTTTTCGCTCAAATGGGTATGCAGCCAGGTATCGGGAAACTCTTCCCGCAGCTGCCGCACCGCGGCCAGCAGCTCCGGCGTTGAGGTCGGCGCGAAGCGCGGCGTAATGGCATAGCCGAGGCGGCCGCGCCGGTGCCAGCGTTCAATCAGTTCGCGAGTTTGCCGGTAGCTCTGCTCCGCGCTTTCGCTCAGGTAGTCCGGCGCGTGGCGATCCATCATCACTTTGCCGGCGAGCAGGCGCATATTCAGGCGCAGCGCTTCGTTAAACAGGGCATCCACCGATTGCGGATGCAGCGTACAAAAAACCAGCGCGGTGGTGGTGCCGTGGCTCAGCAGCTGGTTGACAAAAAACTGCGCGATCTCCGCGGCGTAGTCGGCATCGGCAAACTGGCTCTCCACGGGAAAGGTATAAGTGGTGAGCCACTCCAGCAGCTGCTCGCCAAATGCGCCGATCATCTCGGTTTGCGGATAGTGGACGTGGGCATCGACAAACCCCGGCAGCAATAGCTTACCGTGCAGGTCGCGATAGCCCTTCTGCGGGTGCAGAAAGCGTTCGCCCTCCTGCCACGGCAGCAGCGCCTGAATGCGTCCGTCGCGAAGAAACAGCACGCCATCCTCGAGATAGCGCGCCTGGCGGTCGATATCGTCGGCGCTCTCGGCAACCCCGGCGATATCGAAAAATGCGCCGCGAACTGCGGCATGGTAGTCCATCATCATAGCTGCCCTGTGGGTTAGCGAAAGGATAGGTTGATTGAGCAAGATTAATGCCAGTTTGCGCAGGCGGAGAGCCGCCGCGACGTGACGCCGCGGCGGGAAGGCCGGGTTACTCTTTCTGGGCGAGGGCGCTGAAGCCGGCGGTGGCGCCGACGCGCTCGTCGCGGGCGATCCAGCGGTAGGCCGCGCCGCTCAGGAAGACGCCGATAAACCAGCTAAAGTTAGCCACTTCGTGCAGGGCCGGAATAAAGCTGATGACCAGACCAATCGCGACGGAGGGCACCAGGGCGGCGATCGCTTTCGGGTTAAAGCCGTTGCGGTACCAGTACTGGCCTTTTGGCGTGTCGTCGAACAGATCGTTAACGGAAACCTTGCCGCGCTTAATGATGTAAAAGTCCACGATCAGGATACCGAACAGCGGGCCGATAAACGCCCCCAGCACGTCGAGGGTGTAGTGGATCAGCTCCGGCGAGTTAAACAGGTTCCACGGCGTCAGCAAAATCGATCCCACGGCGGCAATCATCCCGCCGGTGCGGAAGCTGATTTTCTGCGGCGAGCAGTTAGAGAAATCGAACGCCGGGGAGACAAAGTTGGCCACGATATTAATCCCGATGGTGGCGGTGATCATGGTCAGCAGGCCAATGGCGACCGCCAGGTCGTTGCCCACGCGGCTCACGGTCTCAATCGGGTCGGTGATCATGCGGCCAAACAGCGACTGCGTGCCGGAGACAATCACCACGGTCACGATGGAGAACAGCAGGAAGTTAAACGGCAGGCCCCAGCGGTTGCCGCGGCGGATCTCACCCATGCTTTTGCCGTAGCGCGAGAAATCGCCAAAGTTGAGCAGCGGGCCGGAGAAGTAGGAGACCACCAGCGCGGTGGCGGTGATCATCTGCCAGGTCTGCTCCCCGGCGCTCAGCGATTTGCTGGCGAGGGTAAAGGAGATCCCGTCAAAACCGGTCTTGTATACAATCCATCCCGCCAGCGCCAGCATTACCACGTAGACCGCCGGGCCGGCGATATCGATAAAGCGCTTGATGGCGTTCATCCCGTGCCAGAACACCATCGCCTGCAGCAGCCACATGGTGGCGAAGCAGAGCCAGCCCAGATGCGACAGGCCAAGGAAGCTGGAAGCGGTGAGCGTCGACAGCGAGGGCCAGAACTTCAGCAGCACCAGCATCAGCGCGTTGGCGGCGAGATAGGTCTGAATGCCGTACCACGCGAAGGCGATAAGCCCGCGGATCACCGCCGGAATATTGGCCCCAAAGACGCCAAACGCCTGACGACAAATGACCGCGTAGGGCACCCCCGCCATCTGGCTGGGCTTCGCCACCAGGTTGGCGCACAGCTGAACGATGCAAATCCCCACCAGCAGGCACAGCAGCACCTGCCAGCTCGCAAGACCAAGGGTAAAGAAGCTCGCCGCCACCACGTAGCCTCCCATGCTGTGCACGTCCGACATCCAGAAAGAAAAGATGTTGTACCAGCTCCAGTTCTGGTCGCGCGTCGGCGCCAGATCCTCATTGCAAAGCCGTGGGCTGTATCCAGCGTGGGGATCAGCGGCCTTAACCTGATGCGTATTTTGTTGATTTGGCATGAAACCTGCTCCTGTAAATGAACACCCGTTTAAATGGATTGCCGAGGCTGTTGCAGGAATCAGGCCAAAACAGTTAATTTTGTATGCAAGAATTAAATTTTATGTATACGATTCGATATCAAAAAGTGAAAGTCGGAGTGGTTAATGAGCAACCAACATCGTCTGCAGGCCGCGCCAGAGCTGCAGGATAAAGACGAATCCATCTATCAGGCGCTGATGACCGCGATCGTCGAGCATCAGCTGCCGCCGGGGAGCAAACTGCCGGAGGAGGCGCTGGCGGAGGTGTTTGGCGTAAGCCGCACCGGGATCAGAAAAGTGCTGCAACGACTCGCGACTGTGCAAATGGTCGCCCTGACGCCCAAACGTGGTGCACAGGTCGCCAGCCCAACGGTCGAAGAGGCGCAGGCGATCTTTCGTACCCGCGCGCTGCTGGAGGTGGCCAACCTGCCGGATGTGCTGACCCGCTGCCAGCCGCCGCACCTGGCGGCGCTGGAGGCCATTATCCGTCAGGAGCAGCAGGCGCATGAACGCTATGACGGCCCGGCGGCGATCCGCTATTCGGCCGAGTTTCATATTCAGCTGCAGGCGATCTCCGGCAATCAGGTGCTCACCGAGATGGTGACCCGCCTGAGCCAGCGTTCATCCTTGGTTATCGCGGCGTGGGGATCGCCGTGGCGTCAGGGCTGCCGCTGCGACGATCACGAACAGCTTGTCCAGCTGCTGCGCGACAAGGCGCTCCAGCCCCTGAGCGACGCCTTAAGCCACCATTTTGAACATATTGTCGCCAGCCTCTGTTTTGAGCGCTCTGGCGTGACTCTGCCCGATTTTGCCCGGCTGTTTGCCGGCTATAAGGAGCCGTAATGGCCGCTGTTTGTATACAAGTCATCAACCCCAACACCAGCCTGGCTATGACGGAAACCATCGGTGCCGCCGCGCGGGCGGCTGCCGCGCCGGGAACCGAGATTCTGGCGGTCTGCCCACGCGAGGGCGTGCCGTCGATAGAGGGCCACTTTGATGAAGCCATCGCCGCCGTGGGCGTGCTGGAGCAGATCAAAGCCGGTCGTCAACAGGGGGTAGACGGGCACGTGATCGCCTGTTTTGGCGACCCCGGGCTGCTGGCGGCGCGCGAGCTGGCGCAGGGGCCGGTGGTGGGGATTGCCGAAGCGGCGATGCATATGGCGACGCTGGTGGCCACCCGTTTTTCCATCGTGACCACGCTGCCGCGCACCCTGATCATCGCCCGTCATCTGCTGCACCAGTATGGTTTTCATGACCACTGCGCCGCCCTGCACGCCATTGATTTACCGGTGCTGGCGCTGGAGGACGGCAGCGGTCTGGCGCAGGAGAAAGTACGAGCGCGCTGTATCCAGGCGCTAAAAGAGGACGGCTGCGGGGCTATCGTGCTGGGCTGCGGCGGGATGGCGACGCTGGCCCAGGAGCTGACCCGCGAACTGCGCGTGCCGGTGATCGATGGCGTCAGCGCGGCGGTCAAAATGGTTGAGTCGCTGGTGGCGTTAGGCCTGTCGACCAGCAAGCAGGGCGATTTAGGGTTTCCGGAAGCCAAGGCGTTGAGCGGCAAATTTCAGGCATTAAATCCCTTTTAATATGAAGAGGTAGCAGATGGCATTTTTGGCAGACGATTACCCGCGCGATCTGCGCGGCTACGGCGGACAGCCGCCGCACGCGCGGTGGCCGAACAATGCGCGCATCGCCGTGCAGTTTGTTCTGAACTACGAAGAGGGCTCGGAAAACCACGTGCTGCACGGCGATGCCGGTTCTGAGCAGTTTCTGTCCGATATTATCGGCGCCGCCAGCTATCCTGACCGGCATATGTCGATGGATTCGCTGTATGAGTACGGCAGCCGCGCCGGTTTCTGGCGCATCCATAATGAGTTCAGCCAGCGGGGACTGCCGCTGACCGTGTTTGGCGTCGCCATGGCGCTGGCGCGTCATCCCGAGGTGGTCGAGGCGATTAAGTCGGCGAACTATGACGTGGCCAGCCACGGCTGGCGCTGGATCCACTACCAGAATATGCCTATCGAGCAGGAGCGGGAGCATCTTCATAAAGCCGTGCAGGTGTTAACCGATCTGTTTGGCAAACCGCCCACCGGCTGGTATACCGGGCGCGATAGTCCCCATACCCGCCAGTTGGTGGTGGAGCACGGCGGTTTTGATTACGACAGCGACTATTATGGCGACGATCTGCCGTTCTGGAGCGAGGTGGCCTGCGGCGACGGGACGCGTAAGCCGCACCTGATCGTACCTTATACCCTCGACGCCAACGATATGCGCTTTGCCACCGCCCAGGGGTTCAATACCGCCGAGCAGTTTTACACCTATTTGAAAGACAGCTTCGATGTGCTGTACGCCGAGGGGGCCAGCGCGCCGAAGATGATGTCCATCGGGATGCACTGCCGCCTGCTGGGGCGCCCGGGCCGCTTCCGCGCGCTGCAGCGTTTCCTTGATTATGTGCAGCAGCACGACCAGGTTTGGGTCTGCACTCGTCAGCAGATTGCCGACCACTGGCGCGACGTTCATCCGTTCCGGGGGTAAAGGCGTTCCCCGGGTCGCGCCGCAAGCGGCTTACCCGGGCTACAGCTCTGCAAACGGCCGCAATCCGGTAGCCCGGACAGATGCGCAGCATCGCCTCCGGGAAATGACGCCATCCTGCGCTATGTCCCCGGGGGCGGCGCCGGGCGCCCGCCCGGGCTACGGGTTCATCACCCTCTGCGGATCCGTAGCCCGGGTAAGCGCAGCGCAACCCGGGGGATACCGGGAAAGGCGCGAGGCTTAACTCATCAAACTCACCTGGGCGGCGACGATGCGCCAGCCGCAGGGGAAGCGCACCCAGGTTTGCTGCTGTCGGCCAATGCGTTCGCTGCCCTGGCGGGTGAATTCGGTGCTGCACACCGCGTAATCCTCGCCGAAGGTGGTGATGGTGGTGTGCCGCAGCGCGCGCTGCAGGCCGGCGGCCGGGCGGGCGGCGCGAAAGGCGCGGATTTCGTCGATACCGTAGAGATTTTCCCCGGCCCCCAGCCGCACCGTGCGCTTATCGTGCCAGAACAGCTCATCCAGCACCGCGATATCGTTGCTCACCAGCGCTTCCTCATAGCGGTAAAACGCCGCCGTCACCTCGGCGAGAACCAACGGGCGATTAATCTGCTCTTGCGTCATCATGCTGCTATCTCCACCGGGCGGGCGTCGGTAATGCCCATTTCCTCCAGCGCCCGCGCCGCGCGCAGACAGGCTTGTTCATTAAAAGGCGCGGCAATCAGCTGCAGGCCAATCGGCTGACCGTTCGCCGTACGCAGCGGCACGGTGACCACCGGCAGGCCAAGGAAGGAGATGGGCTGGGTCAGCATCCCCATGCTGGCGCGAATCGGCAGCGGCTGGCCGTTAATCTCCATGGTCTGCGCGCCGATGAGCGTCGCGCTGCACGGCGTGGCCGGGGCGATCAGCACATCCGCATGGGCGAACAGGGCTTTAAACGCCTGCTGCGCGTGGCGGCGGAAGCGCTGGGCCTGAAGATACCAGGCCGACGGGATCATCGCGCCCGCCAGCAGGCGCTCGCGGGAGTTCGGCTCAAAACGTTCGGGCTGGCTACGCAGCGCGGGCAGGTACTGATTTCCGCCCTCGGCGGCGCTGATAATAAACGCCGCCGAGCGGGCCAGCTCCGCCTCCGGGAAAATCACAGCCTCATGCGCCGCCAGCGCCCCGGCGACGCGAGCGACGGCCGCACGGGCGTCGTTATCGCACCATGTCGTAAAATAACCGCCGAGGGTGGCGCAGCGCAGGCCTTCGAGCCCGCGCGACAGCAGATTCGCCGTGCGCTCGCTGGCCTTGTCGGCCTGAAAACCATCGCCCGGATCGCGACCCTGCAGCGCATCGTAAACCGCGGAAAGGTCGCTGACGCAGCGGGCAAACGGACCGATATGGTCGAGGCTGGCGACGAAAGGATGGCTGCCGGAGCGCGATAACCGGCCAAAGGTCGGCTTGAGGCCGAAGATCCCGCACAGCGAGGCCGGGACGCGAATGGAGCCGTTGGTATCGCTGCCCAGCGAGAAATTCACCAGCCCGGCGGCCACCGCCGCCGCCGACCCGCCCGAGGAGCCGCCTGCGATCCGCGAAAGATCGTGCGGGTTACGCGTCGCCCCGTAGTGGCTGTTCTCGGTGGTAAAACCGTAGGCGTAGGCATCCATATTCAGCATCCCGGAGAGCAGCGCGCCCGCGCTATGTAGCTGGCGCACCGCCCAGCTGTCGGCGGCGGCGGCGGGGCGATCGCTCAGCAGCTGCGCCCCGGCAAGGGTGGTATGGCCGGCGACATCGAACAGATTTTTCACCGCGTAGGGAACGCCTGCCAGCGCGGGCAGGGGCTTTTTTTCCCGCCGCAGGGTATCGATATTCTCTGCCTCAGCGAGCATGCGCTTTTCGCTGACGTGGGTCCAGGCGTTGATCTGCGGGTTAACGCGGGCGATGTTCTCCAGGGTGTGGCGGGCGATCTCTTTGGCGCTGAGCTCGCCGGCGGCCAGCGCGCGCTGGATTTCGTGAATCGTCATTTCAGGTAGCTTCATGCTTTATAGACTCCGGCGATTTCGACGCGATCGTCGAGGGGAAAGGCCAGCAGCGGCCCGGCCATGGCGGCGATGCGGCTAAACTGCACCCTGAGCTCTGCGCGCCGCGCATCGTCCAGCTCCAGCGCCAGCAGCTGTTCCATTTGTGTGAGGTAAGCGTCCCATTCGTTGTGCGGTGTGTTCATCATCAGCTCCTAATAGCCGGCGGCGGAGCCGTTGCTGCGCGGATCGCTGGCCCCCTCAAACAGGCCGTTGGGATGGCGTACAATCGCCCCGGCGTGGCCCATGGCTTCGCTAAAATCGGCCAGCACGTCAACGTCGTGCCCCAGCTGACGCAGGCGGGCAACGCTTTCGGCGCTGAAGCGGCCCTCCAGCTTGAGCGAGTCGGAAGTCTGCCCCCAGGTGCGCCCCAGCAGCCAGCGCGGCCGGGTGATGCTCTCCTGTAGCGGCACGTTTTGCATGACGTAGCGGGTGAAAATAGCGGCCTGAGTTTGCGGCTGGCCGTCGCCGCCCATGGATCCGTACACCATCACCCGGCCATCGTTCAGCCTTGCGGCGGCGGGGTTGAGGGTGTGAAACGGCTGCTTGCCGGGCGCCAGCGCCAGCAGGTGGCGCGGGTCGAGGCTGAACGATGCCCCGCGGTTCTGCCAGACAATGCCGCTTTCCGGCAGCACCACGCCGCTGCCGAACTCGTGGTACAGGCTTTGGATAAAGGAAACCGCCAGCCCGCTTTTATCGATAACCCCCATCCACACGGTGTCGCCCGGGCCTTTGCCCGCGCCCCACGGGGCCGCCCGCTGGTCGTCGATATTCTCCGCCAGCGGCTGCAGCGCCGCCGGCGTCAGCAGGCTCTGGATATCGACATCAAGGTGGCGGGGATCGGTGATATGCGCGTCGCGCAGGCCGAAGGCCAGCTTGGTCGCCTCCACAATTCGGTGGACGGTCATCGCATCGTCGGCATCGGCCATCGCCAGCCTGTCGGTGATGCCGAGGATCGCCAGCGAAACCAGCCCCTGGGTCGGCGGCGCGAGGTTCCACAGTTCGCCGTGCCGGTGCGCCAGCCTGAGCGGCTGGGGGCGGCGAGCGCGATGCTGCTGCAGGTCGCTAAGGGTGACGGGCAGCCCGTACTTTTCCATACCGCGGGCCAGCTGCTCCGCCAGCGGCCCGCGATAGAAGCTGTCTAAACCGTCTTCGGTTAATCGGCGCAGGGTGTTCGCCAGCGCCGGCTGCAAAAAGCGGCTCCCGGCCTTCGGCGGCTGGCCGTCCACCAGAAAGGTTTCGGCGAAGCCGGGCTGGTCGCGCAGTTCGCTGAATTTATCGGCGGTCGCGCTGGCCTGCGAGGCGGTCACCGGGATACCGCCGGCGGCGTAGCCGATGGCATCTTCCAGCAGACGCGTCAGCGGCAGCGATTTCCCGGTTAACTCCCGCGAAACCTTAAGCGCTTCGTCCCAGCCGCTGACGGTGCCCGCCACGGTCAGGGCCGCCTGCGGTCCGCGGTGGGGGATCTGCGCGAGGCCGGCGTAGGCCTGCGGCGTCGCCAGCGACCCCGCCGCGCCGCTGGCGTCAATGGCGATGGGATCGCCCTCGGTGGGCACGATAAGCCAGAAGCCATCGCCGCCGAGGCCGTTCATATGCGGGTAAACCACGGCGATGGTCGCAGCGGCGGCGACCATCGCTTCTATGGCGCTTCCGCCTTCGCGCAGAATCGCCAGCGCGCTCTGGCTGGCCAGATGATGGGGCGCAACCGCCATCCCGCGGGCGGCAACATGACTTTGCATGGGGTGTCCTCAATTAAGCGAAATGTCCGCAGAGGGTTGCAAAAGCTGTTCCATGTCTGAACGTAAAGTTTCAATCGTTGCCGACGATGCGCGTTTTTTGCCGAACTGGCATGCATTATGAAAGGCGTTAGCGGTATAGTGCGGTGAAACGAAAGTTACAGAGGTCTTATGCAACAGCTTGATGAACGACTGAAAGAGCAGTACCCGTCATTATCACCCCAGGAGCAGCGGGTGGCGGATTTTATTTTCGATCATTTTGATGACCTGATTAGCTACAACAGCGCCGAGCTGGCGCAGCTGAGCGGCGTATCGAAAGCCACGGTCAGCCGGCTGTTCAAGCGCCTGGGCTATGAAAAATATAAAGATATGCGCGATGAGCTGCGCACCCTGCGCCAGAGCGGAATGCCGCTGACCGATAATCGCGATGCGGTACAGGGCAATACTCTGCTGGCGCGCCACTATAAACAAGAGATGGCCAACCTGACACAATGGGTTAACGCGCTGGATGTTCAGCAGTTCGCCGAGGCGATTCAGGCGCTGGTCGCCGCCCGGCGTATTGTGATTGTCGGCATGCGTAATGCTTATCCTGCGGCGCTGCATCTGCGTCAGCAGCTACTGCAGGCGCGCGGGCAGGTACTGGTGCTGCCGCAGCCCGGACAAAGCCTGAGCGAGGAACTGGTGGATCTCAGCGCCGACGATCTGGTGGTGGTGATGGCGTTCCGCCGCCGCCCGCGAATTATTCGCCCGCTGCTGCTGCAGCTGCAGAGCAGCGGCATTCCGGCGCTGCTGATGTGCGAGCCGCAGGCCCACGGCCTGTTTCCGCTGGCGCGCTGGCGGCTCTGCGCACCGCTGGATAGCGTATCGGCCTACGACAGCTACGCCTCGGTCAATAGCCTGATCAATCTGCTGTCGAACGCCTTTCTGCACGAAATTCTCGATAAAGGCCGCCCGCGCATTCACGACATCGCCACCCTTTATCAGCAGCTGGACGAGCTGGAACAACGATAATGGGGCGCCAGCGTGGTGCTTTGCATGGTTTTGGTGCGATAAAATAATGGGGGAACGCGCGGTCGTTCCCTCTTAATTCCTCAATTTCCCTTGTTTTACGTTCGCTTAGCCAAGCGGCGGGCTAACCCGATGCGCGGCGCTTTATCTGGCACATTAGTTGCAAAAGTGACTTCAAAGAATCTTTTGTTTCATGCTAACGTAACGGGTAAACATCATGAAGAAACTGTTGATCGCACTGGCCGGGGCCGCTTGTCTGTTAACCAACCTCCCGGCGGCGAAAGCTGACCAGCTCCAGGATATTGAAAAGCGCGGCACGATCCGCATTGCGGTGCCGCAGGATTTCCCGCCGTTTGGCTCGGTGGGTACCGACCTTCAGCCGCAGGGCTACGACATCGATATGGCGCGCTATCTCGCCAAAGAGATGAAGCTCAAGCTGCAGCTGGTGCCGGTGACCAGCGCCAACCGCGTGCCTTATCTGCAAACCGATAAGGTGGACCTGGTGATTTCCAGCCTCGGTAAAAACGCCGAGCGCGAAAAGGTGATCGACTTTAGCCGCGCCTATGCGCCGTTCTTCCTCGGCGTATTTGGCCCGAAAGGCGCGGAGCTGAAAGACCCGGCGGCGCTGAGCGGTAAAAGCGTGGGCGTGACCCGCGGCGCGGTGGAAGATATGGTGCTGACCAGCGTGGCGCCGAAAGAGGCGCAGATTAAGCGCTACGAAGATAACAACACCATGCTGTCGGCCTATTTATCTGGCCAGGTGCAGTATGTGGCCACCGGCAACCTGGTGGTGGCGGCCATCTCCCGGCAGAACGCTGACAAGGCCCCGGTGCCGAGCTTTATGCTGAAGGATTCGCCGTGCTTTATCGGCCTGAAAAAGAATCAACCGGCCCTGAAGGCGAAAGTGGATGCGCTGATTGAGCAGGGCGTAAAAGACGGCACCCTGAACGGTTTGTCTGAGAAGTGGCTGAAAGCGCCGCTGCCTGCCAGCCTCGGCGCGTAAGGTCCGGGCATGACGGAGCAACTTCATTTTTCTGCGCTCTGGCCGCACTGGCCGGAGCTGCTGGCGGGGCTGTGGGTGACCATTCAGCTGACGGTGCTGGCGACGATAGGTGGCCTGACGATTGGCATCTTCGGCGCCGCCATCCGCAGCGGGCGTCCCACGTGGTTCAGCCGGATTTGGGGCGGGTATGTCGAACTGATTCGCAACACGCCGTTTGTGGTACAGCTGTTTTTTATCGTCTTCGGCTTACCGAACCTGGGGCTGAAGATGACGGCGGGCGAGGCCGCGCTGCTGGCGATGGTGGTCAATCTTGGGGCCTACAGTACCGAGATCGTACGCGCCGGGATTCAGGTGACGCCGAAAGGTCAGTGGGAAGCGGGGCGCGTACTGGGGCTGACCCGGACGCAGACCTTTATTCAGGTCATTCTGCCGCCCGCGCTGCAGCGCATTTATCCGGCGCTGGTGAGCCAGTGCATCATCGTCATGCTCGGTTCGTCGGTGGTGTCGCAGGTCTCTTATGAAGAGCTGACCTTTGCCGCTAACCTGATTCAGTCGCGCACCTTCCTCAGTTTTGAGGTCTATCTGGTGACGACGGGGATTTATTTAGCGCTGTCGATAACGATGCGTCAGCTGCTGATGGCGGCGGGACGTAAATGGCTGGGGGTGCAGGCATGATGACCACCTTTACCGATTGGGACATTGTCCGCAATCTGCTGCTGGCCGGGCGCTGGACGGTGCTGCTGTCGCTGGTGGCGTTTCTCGGCGGCGCGCTGGTCACGCTGCCGCTCCTGCTGCTGCGCATGACCGGCGGGCGTCAGGTAAAACGCCTGATCCGCGGCTATGTCGAACTGTTTCAGGGGACGCCGCTGCTGATGCAGCTGTTTCTCGCCTTTTTCGGCGTGGCGCTGTTCGGCATCGACGTTTCGGCGTGGACCGCGGCGTCGCTGGCGCTGACGCTGTATACCAGCGCCTTTTTGCTCGATATCTGGTTTGGCAGCATCCGCGCCCTGCCAAAAGGGCAGTGGGAAGCCTCGCGCTGTCTGGGGCTGAGCTTTGGCCAGACGCTGTATCGGGTCGTCGCCCCGCAGGCGCTGCGGATCGCCATCGCCCCGACGGTGGGGTTTGCCGTGCAGGTGATCAAGGGTACCGCGCTGGCGTCGATTATCGGCTTCGTCGAGCTGACCAAAGCGGGAACAATGCTGACCAACGTGACGTATCAGCCGTTTAAAGTCTTTGCGCTGGTGGCGCTGGGCTATTTCATTCTGTGTTACCCGCTGTCCCGCTACAGCCGTCATCTGGAGAACAAATTCAATGCCTCTCATCACCATTAATCAGATGCAGAAGTACTACGGCGATAACCACGTGCTCAAGGGCGTCGATCTGGATATCGATATGGGCGAAGTGATCTCGATTATCGGCCGCAGCGGGTCGGGCAAAAGCACGCTGCTGCGCTGTATCAACGGCCTGGAAGGCTATCAGGAAGGCAGCATTAAGCTCGGCGGGATGACCATTACCGACCGCGACTCGCAGGCGCGGGAGATCAGCCGCTCTATCGGCATGGTGTTCCAGAGTTTTAACCTGTTTCCGCATATGACGGCGCTGGAAAACGTGATGCTGGCGCCGCGTCGGGTGCTGAAGAAGAGCGCCGCCGAGTGCCGTGAACTGGCCCAGCGGATGCTGGAAAAGGTCGGATTGGGCGACCGGCTCGATTACTACCCGTCGAGTCTCTCCGGCGGCCAGCAGCAGCGCGTGGCGATTGCCCGCGCGCTGGCGATGTCGCCAAAAGTTTTACTCTGTGACGAGATCACCTCGGCGCTGGATCCGGAGCTGGTTGGCGAAGTGCTTAAGGTGCTGGAGCAGCTGGCGGCGGAGGGCATGACGCTGATTCTCGTGACCCATGAAATGAATTTTGCCCGCGAAGTGGGCGACCGCGTCGTGTTTATGCATCAGGGACGCGTCTGGGAGCAGGGCGACAGCAAAACGCTGTTCGCCAACCCGCAGACCAGCGAACTGAAGCAGTTTATTTCCTCCGTGCGCGGCCTCAATCAATAAGGACTTAAAGATGGATATCACTCAGTTTCCGCAACTCAACCCGCCGTCGCGCCTGCTGATGGGGCCCGGCCCGATTAACGCCGACCCGCGCGTGCTGCGCGCCATGTCGAGCCAGCTGATCGGCCAGTACGACCCGGCGATGACCCACTATATGAACGAAGTGATGGCGCTGTACCGCGGCGTATTTCGTACCGAAAACCGCTGGACGATGCTGGTGGACGGAACCTCAAGGGCCGGGATTGAGGCGATCCTGGTTTCGGCTATTCGGCCGGGGGACAAGGTGCTGGTGCCGGTGTTTGGCCGCTTCGGCCATCTGCTGTGCGAAATCGCCCGCCGCTGCCGGGCGGAAGTGCACACCATTGAAGTACCCTGGGGTGAGGTGTTTACCCCGGACCAGGTGGAGGATGCCATCAAACGTATTCGTCCGCGCCTGCTGCTGACGGTGCAGGGCGACACCTCCACCACGATGCTGCAGCCGCTGGCGGAGCTGGGGGATATCTGCCGCCGCTATGACGTACTGTTTTACACCGACGCCACCGCTTCGCTGGGCGGCAACCCGCTGGAAACCGACGCCTGGGGGCTGGATGCGGTCTCGGCCGGGATGCAGAAGTGCCTCGGCGGCCCGTCCGGCACCTCGCCGATTACCCTCAGCGCGCGCATGGAAGAGGCGATTCGCCGCCGCAAATGCGTGGAAGAGGGGATTCGCACCGATGCCCACCGCGACGGCGACGAGGAGATGATCTACTCCAACTATTTCGATCTCGGCATGGTGATGGACTACTGGGGGCCGGAGCGCCTTAACCATCATACCGAGGCCACCACCGCGCTGTTCGGCGCCCGCGAATGCGCACGGCTGATCCTCCAGGAGGGGCTGGATAACGGCATTGCCCGCCATAAGCTGCACGGCGACGCGCTGGTCAAAGGCATTCAGGCGATGGGGCTGGAGACCTTCGGCGACCTGAAACATAAGATGAACAACGTGCTTGGCGTCGTTATCCCGCAGGGTATCAACGGCGACCAGGCGCGCAAGCTGATGCTGGAAGATTTCGGTATTGAAATCGGTACCTCGTTCGGCCCGCTGCACGGCAAAGTGTGGCGGATCGGCACCATGGGCTACAACGCGCGTAAAGACTGCGTGATGACCACGCTCAGCGCGCTGGAGTCGGTGCTGAACTATCTCAAATTCCCCACCACTCAGGGCGCGGCGATGCAGGCCGCGTGGGATCACTATCGCAGCGAGAGCGCCCAATGAGTCCAGCACAACGCCAGCAGGCGGAAATGCAGCAGGCCGCGGCGCGGGTGATGGCCCGCGCCGATGAGCTGGCCGCGATCAGCGAAACGCCGGATGCCCTGACCCGGGTTTATCTCTCCCCACAGCATCTCGAGGCCAACCAGCGGGCGGCGCGGTGGATGACCCAGGCCGGAATGACCGTCTGGCAGGACAGCGTCGGCAATATTTGCGGCCGCTACGAGGGAGAGCAGGAGGGAGCGCCCGCCATCCTGCTCGGGTCGCACCTTGATACGGTGCGCAACGCCGGGCGCTACGACGGGATGCTCGGCGTACTCACGGCGATCGAAGTGGTGCACGGTCTGCATCAACAGGGGCGGCGGCTGAAACAGGCCATCGAGATTGTCGGCTTTTGCGATGAAGAGGGGACGCGCTTTGGTATTACGCTGCTCGGCAGCCGCGGGATAACCGGTACCTGGCCCGAGAGCTGGCTGGCGCAGACCGATGCCGACGGCGTCAGCGTGGCGCAGGCGATGGTGCTGGCGGGGCTGGATCCGGCGCGCATTCATCTTGCCGCCCGCCGCCCGGAGGAGATTGCCGCCTACCTGGAACTGCATATCGAGCAGGGGCCGTGCCTCGAGCAGGAAGGGCTGGCGCTGGGGGTGGTCGAGGCGATCAACGGCGCGCGTCGCCTGAACTGCCGCTTTACCGGCGAGGCGGGACACGCCGGGACCGTGCCGATGAGTCATCGCAAAGATGCGCTGGTCGCCGCCGCCGAGTGGATGGTGCGGGTAGAGACCCTGACCCGCGAGCAGGGCGGAAACCGGGTCGCCACGGTGGGTACGCTGCGCTGCGCGCCCGGCGCGGTTAACGTGATACCCGGCGACGTTACGCTGACCCTGGATATTCGCGGGCCGCACGACCAGCCGCTGGATGCGCTACTGGATACGCTGCTGAATGAGGCGCAGGCCATTGCTTCTCGTCGCCAGCTGCGGTTCAGCGCCGAAGAGTTTTACCGTATTGCCGCCACCGCCTGCGATAGCGGATTGCAGCAGGTACTGAGCGAGGCGGTGCAGGCGGTGCAGGGGCGTTCGTTGACGCTGCCGAGCGGCGCCGGGCATGATGCCATCGCCATGGCCGAACGCTGGCCGTCAGCGATGCTATTTGTGCGCTGCAAAGGCGGCATCAGTCATCATCCCGCCGAGTCGGTCACCGCCGACGATGTGGCGCTGGCGATAGCGGCCTATTCGCGCGCGGTGTCGGCGTTGGATGCCGGGAAGTAGCGGCTATCGTTTCGCTTCTGGTAAACCGGGCATAGCGCAACCCCCACCACGGTGGGGGCTGTTTTATCTTTTGCCGTTCGGTTTAAGCTGTTCGCCGGGTCTGAGCCTGAACAGCTCGTCATCTCGGGTGGAGTAGCGAACCGTCCCGTCAGCCAGCCGATAAGCACCCTCGGTGAATCCCGCGCCGTTCAGGAACGGCGCCACCGCGTCCGGCGTGTTGCGGAAGGCGGCTTCCAGGGCGAGAAGCGCATAGGGGGCAATACTATCGATACTGGCATATTCGGCCTCAGGATCATCGACAAAAAAGCCGTTGAGGCGCTGCTTGTTGATGATGTTTGCGCCGATGCGATCCGCCAGCGTCAAATAGTCCTGCTGCCCGGTGGCCTGCCACAGGTCGATAAGCGCGAAAATCGCATACGGCTGATGGTTCTCCGTTTGGCTATTCAGCCTGCGGTTTGCGCCGCCGGGTTCACCGATATCGCCTAAACCCTGGCCTTTCGCGATGCCGCGGGCGACTTTCCAGATGGCACGATCCGGTTCAAGCGTCCAGGCGCGGGCGTAGGAGAGAAGAAATTCATTTCCCGCCGGATAGGCTTTGAGCACCGTGCCTTTTTTCCCATAATAGCCATCGCGTTTTAACACGTAGCCGGAGAGATCCGTACCGTTGGCCAGCATCGGGCGGAAGGTATTGTTCTGCTCATCGTAAGCGTAGGTCGCGAAGGCCTTGAGGCCATCAAGGGTCCATTTTTTGAGATCGTCACCGTCTTTGCCGAGCGATTTTGCCAGGGCAAGCTGCATCAGCGCATTTTCTGAGTAGAGCGTGCTGGTCCGGCCCTTCAGCAGCATATTGCCCTCCAGCGCGTCCGGGCCCAGTTCGGGGCCAAACTGACGCTGCGCGCGGTCGCCGTATTTCGAATGCGTGTCGCTGTCATCGGTGGTGTCAGCGCGTTTTAGCGGTTGGGTAAACTGGTAGACGCCCAGTCCGGTCTTCTTATCTCGCGGCAGAACGTACTGTTCGGCCAGAAGCTTCGCCCACGTCAGCGCGCCAGCGTCACCATCGTATTGATAGAGCAGCGATGCGGAGTAGATAAGGTCGTTGCCGGCATTGAGAAAGCTCAGGCCCTTGGTGGCGAAAAAGGGCGGCTGTTGGACAAAATCACTTTGCCAGAGCGCGCCCATCGCTTTGCCGTACTCCCCGTGACGGCTGGTTTCCAGCGTTTTCCAGTCGTAAACATGAGCGTTCCAGAAAGCCTTGATAAAGCGCGCGGTGGCCTTGTCATCGACGGCAAACATCATGTCGTAATAGGGATACGCGTTCTTAAGTTCATGGACCATCTCCTTTTCGCTCGGGCCTTGAGGCTGCAGCGTTTTCAAATCAACAAAGCGATGGCCTCCCCACAGCAGTAGCCCGCTGGCGTCCTGATAGTGGTCAAAGTAGTAGCGAATATTCTCCGCGACCCGCTGCTTATATTTTGCTTCGCCGGTCAGGTTGCTTAACCCTACCAGCACCCGCATCAAGTTTTGCTGGGCCGAGAAGTTCGACAGCACGGTCACTTTACCGTCCGGAAAGACCCATTCCATTTGCTTGCCGGTGCGAGGATCCACGCCATTGGCCAGCAGAGGAGAGTGATGGCCGTACCGATCTCCCGCTTTATCCAGCACGACGTCAGCGAACTGCTTTACGCTGCTCAGGCGCGCGTTCTCCTGGGCGCCAGCACTCAGTGAGAAGAGACTCAGAGCGCCCAATGCCAGGGTGATTTTTGCAATCTTCATTATTATCCTCTTAATGAAAATAAGGGTTTAATAAAACCCTTATTTATTATCTGGCTGACAGGAAGTTATCAGAAGGAGTATTTCACACCAACGCGATAACGCGTTTGGCGTTCATCGGTGGTTTTACTGCCGGAAACGTTGCCGATGGCCATATAAGGAGACCAGTTTTTATCAAATTTATAGGTTAGCTTAAAATCATGGGTCCAGTCATAGCTTTCGTTATCCGCTAAAATAACCCCCGCGGAGTTGGCTTTTTTATAGTCCAGTTCATAATCGAGCTGATAATCTTTGAGGAATTTCCAGGAAAGAACGCTGGTCAGATTATAGCCGTTCTCCGAGGTGTCTTTAGACGTGCCGATATTGCCTGAATTGCGCTTGTAGTAAGGTCGGTAGCGCAATGAGGCGCTGACATCGTCGGTCAGATTCGCTTTACCGCGCAGGTAGGGACGATAGTTGTTTGAGGACGAACTGGTATCCAGAGAGAAGCCGGGCTCAATCTGGAAGGTTTTATTTATTTTATGCACATAGCTCGCCACCACTTCGGTGCCGTTACTGACGGTTTCATCATAGGCTTTATTTTTATCCTGCGAACCTTTCCATTTCCCTTCCAGCGACAGGCCAAAGCCATTGGCAAAACGGTGAGACATCAGCAGTCTGTCTTTATGATTATTGCCGGCTTTGTCATTGGTTTCATGACGATAATCAAATGTCACCGCGTGGGCAGCAATACTGATAAAAGGGATCGTGACTAATAATAAGGAACGAAACATAGGGTGCCTCTACTTTTTTTATTTTCCAAAGGTACAAGAAATTACCTGCCGTAAAGCAGGCAGAACGATACAAATGAAATTATTAGATGGTAGTGTGGTGCCGGGTGCCTCCCGGTGAATCAGGCGCTGACTTCCTGATTCGTCTATAAAAACGAAACGTCGATGAGGGCATTCCTCAATTCAGCATGACCCCGCCGCTTAGGGGGATTCACCACACATTATTCTTTATTCCCTGGTGATGACTAATTAGTACTGTCTGTAATTTTATTGAAAATTACTTTTACACAAAATGAAATGGTGTTTTGAGATCGAGATCTGAATATTAAAAATAGAGGGTAAATATTTTTTATGTCATTTATAAAGATAATCCTAATAATTAATTATTCTTTTAAATCAGCTTGTTGAGTGGTTTCTTTGGGTTTATTTTGCGTTTTTATTTGCGAATATAAGGATTTTTTGTGAATTGACGGTAATCTTATTCCTATATTTTTAAGCGCTCAGTTTGTTAAAAGTTAAAAATAGTTCGATGGTTTCAATGGTTAAACCGAAGCCAGTACTGCCAATCCCTTTAAGCTAAACGAAAGCTAAACGGAAAAGAGGGCGGTATTGATCTGCCAGACTGACGACATAACACTCTCAGAAAAGCATCCATATGGAAGGATAATAAAAGACGGTAACCTCGGGACTTCAAGATGACTATTCATGGAAAGGATCGTGTATTTATTTCTGGCGTTGAGAATATAGTGCAGGAGCTGAGCGATGGCGCGGATGCCGGGTTAAGCAACTGCGTGTATGTCACCTGCGGGATGGATATCCAGGAGATATATGCTTTGTTCTTTCGCCATCCGCCGGAGCACTACGCCATCTTCATCACCTCTGAGCGCCATTTTGAGACCATCAACCGGCTGTTTCCGGGCCTGTTAAAGCTCTGTTTGTCAGAGAGGTTGACGGTCGAAGAGCTGCGTCAGGCGTTAAAAGTGATGGGCCTGTTATCGGCCCAGAACCAGAGCGTTGCTTATCTGCCCGATACGTTTAATTTTACCCATGCCGAGCAACAGATCATGAGGCTCAGTTTACGCGGCCATTCTCTGGATGATATTGCCCGTATCCGCGGGGTCAGCCCGTCCACGGTCAGCGTCCAGCGTACCCGGCTGATGAAGCGCATGGGAACCAAAAGCCTGCAGGAGCTCTGCTCCCTCTATGCGGCTATGCGTACCAGCGCTTTCTGAATAAACGCAGGGCTGGAATCTGGCGAAATTTGAGATATTATTCTGAGCCATTGTACTAGTTTAAAGGTTCAAAGTGATGACGTTTTCCACCCTTGCCGATGTCAGAAGCCAGATCGATTCGATTGATAGCGAACTGGTTAGCCTGATTGCTCAACGTGCTGAGTGCGTTAAAGCCGCTGCCGCATTCAAAACTGACCACTCCGCCGTTCGTGCTCCCGCGCGCGTGCAGCAGGTTATTGATCGGGTTCGCGAAAAGGCGGCTGCCGCAGGGTTACCCGAAGTGATTATTGAGAAAGTGTATCGGTCCATGATAGACGCCTTTATTGAGTATGAGCTTGAGCAACATAATCAGCTACAGCGGCAAAAAAGTAACGGTGTGTTGGGTGAGTGACCCACACGATATTCTCCTGGCGCGCAGGGTCAGTTAGCCTCATTCTGACTCCCCGACGGGCTGCTAAGCTATTATCCCCACGCTCTGATAGCCAGTGCCGCGCTATAGAGCCCGAATCCCCAGGCCAGATGTGTGAGCACGCTTAGCAAGCGAGCCAGCCACGGGTGAGGTGTTTGCGATGCCGCAATGCCGAAGCCCAATGCGGGCTGAAGTACGCTGCACGCAGCCGGAGCATAGGCATTGTGAAGAGTTTAAAAGGATTGTGGCGAGAGAGCTGAGGCTGGTCAGCTAATTAAGAACCTTATACTTTGACGAGAGCATAATGATGGAAAAAAATTTTACGCCTGAGCAAATCGAAATCATTAATCGCGTGGTTTTTGCGCGTATCGAGCATATGAAAGAGAAAGTGATTGAAACCATTGAGCAGACAGAGCGCGATGCGCACCAGCAGCTGGTGGATTGCGGGATTGATATGACCGATTTCTGTCCGGCTAATCAGCACTTTCTCATGATGACAATCGTCCAGGCGCTGATAGATCGGGTGCACGGGAGCGACAGGGCGCTTGCCCGGAAGATAATAACCATGGAGGCGAAGAGACTGAACGTCAGCGTTAACGTCGAGGCAGATAGTTCGAGATAACCTTAAGGCTGAGTCTGCGGCGGACCAGGAAATCCGCGCCCGTCGCCCGGCATCGCACCTTTACAGTTCGCGCAAACGCTCTGCGCTGTTATGCTAAAAACCCGGCAAGCCGCGCTGTAATGAGACCTGACCATGCCCGAACGCGAAAAAAACATCCATATTCAACCCTGTTCTTCTATCTCTCGAACGCATATTCTTCCGGCACTGCTGGCGATTGTCGCCGTATCGAGCCTGTGCGCGTTCGTCTCGCCGCCGCTGGGGCCGTGGCGCGAAATTTTGACCAATCCAGGGATGTATATCGATCTGCTGGCGCTGCTATTTCTGCTGTTTATGCTCTGGAGTTCGACCAAGGTGCGGATGAACCACGTGGCGGTTAACTGGGTACGCTACGGCCTGCTGCTGTGGATTGCCGGGGGCACTTTCGATCTGATGGACGAAATATTCCACCAGCCGCGCTGGATGGGGTACTACTGCGAAGATCTGCTGCGCCTGTCCGGCATGCTGCTGAGCGCGGTCGGGGTCTACAAAATTATTGAGCGCATCAATCTCCTGTACGTCGACGCGCGTTCGCAATCGCTCAAGGATGAGCTGACCCAGCTGCCCAACCGTCGCTTTTTTATCGACACCATCCGCGAGAAGGAGGGGCGCAGGCTGGCGCTGATGATTGTGGATATCGACTACTTCAAGAAAATTAATGACACCTGGGGACATCTGGTGGGGGACGAAGTGCTGTTTGCCCTTGGCAAACAGCTGGCGAAGCTTACCAGCGATAAGGTGTTGCCTTCGAGGATTGGCGGAGAAGAGTTTGCCATTATTGTCGATGGCCTGTCGGCGCAGGAAGTGGATGAACTGGCGCAGTCGATTTTGCAAAACGCCCGCGCGATCCTGATCAACCACGATAACCCGCTGTCGATCAGCATTGGCGTCGGTCTGCGCCATAAAGACGAGCCGCAGAACCTGTTTATTAAAAAGGTCGATGACGCGCTCTATAAGGCGAAAAATAACGGCCGCGGACGGGTTGAATGGGCCGCGTGAACTATCCCTGCTGCGCGCTGCGGCAGTGGCGACGATATTCGGAAGGCGAGCGCTCGGTGTAGCGTTTAAACACCCGGCAGAAATAGTTGCTGTCGACAAAACCGCAGTTGTGGGCGATCTCTTTGACCTTAAGATCGTAGCCGCGCAGCAGCTTTTTCGCCTTTTCCAGGCGGACGCTGGTGAGAAACTCATTAAAACCGACGGAGCCGGATTTCTGGAATATATGCGACAGGTAGTTGGGCGTAATATGAAAACGCTTCGCTACCGACTCGCGGGTCAGCGGCTGGGTGAGATGCTCTTCGAGATAATCCTGTACCGCCAGAAACAGATCGCGGCTGCGGCTGACGCGCATCTCCAGCCCGACCAGCTGCTCAAGGCAGTGGCTCAACAGGGCCGCGACCACCAGCCTGGCGGTTACCGGGTCCGGCTGCAGGCAGATTTCATTGAGCGACAGCAGCAGGTAGGAGCCCACGCGCGGTCCGAGGCGGGCGACGTTCTGCTTTTCCGTGCGCAGCTGCTTGCCGTCCCAGTGCTGAACGCAAAACCCGAGCTTCTGGCGACCAAACAGAATGCTTAACGTCGACGCCGGCGCGGTCCATTCCGGCAGCGTCCATTTACCCGCCTGAACGTAGAGCACCTGCGAGGCGGAGAGCATCGTCTCCGACAGCGGCAGCCCGCTCTCCTTAAGCTCACCCTCAAGCACAATTTCCAGCCGTGGAAAGGGCACCTTAAACGCCAGCGCGGGCTCGGAGATATCCGGGTCGGGGAACCTGACGTGCAGATTATCTTTCTGATTTACTAAACGATTTAAAATATCCGCCAGATCGTCAATCATTCCGTATGCCTTAGAAGAGAGCAATTATCCTGTTGATTATAATCTATTTTATCTGCACAGGTTTGTTCTGTATCAGGCGACTTCGCTAATGCCTGCCCTGCAGGAAGGGGGAAAAAGCTGGATTTTGATGGCCATCACACTTTTCCCTGCCGCGTACGCTCGTCCAGTTTTTCGTAGTTTTGCCCTCATGTATTCCCGCCCGCCGCCGATTAGAGTTTGTTTTGTGTTATCGATAAGTTAAGGAATATAAATATGGAACAACAATCTGCGGTTTATCTGGATGCGCTGGGGGCGAACGTTGCGCTGAGCCCGGCAATGAAACAGGAGCTGGATACCCTGGGCTACACCGTTGTGCATAACGTGGCGGACGCGGAGTGGCTGGCGGCGATGCGCGCGCTTATCGACGCCATCGTCGAGAGAGAGGGCGATAATCTGGCGATCGAGCACCACCAGGAAGCGACGGCAACCCGCATCGCCAACCTGATTAACAAAGGCGCGATTTGGGAAAAGGTCTGGTCCCATCCGCTGATTCTCTCCGCCTGTCGGCATGTTTTTCAGGGGGATTTTAAAGTCTCCAGCCTGAACGCGCGGGAAGCGTTGTTCAACGGCGGCCATCAGCCGCTGCATGCGGACTGGAAAAAGCCGCGTCACGATTTTCCGAAAGTGCATCTGGTGAATACCATCTGGGCTATCGATGATCTGAGCGCTGACAACGGCGCGCCGCGCATTATTCCCGGCACCCATTTGCGTCCGGAGCTGCCGGAAGAGGTGCTGGATGACCCGGAGCTGGCGCATCCTGATGAGGTGGTGTTCGCCGCGCCGGCGGGCAGCGTGATGATTTATAACGCCCACGCCTGGCACGGCGGGACGCGCAACCGCGTCGGCAGCAGAAGGCGCGTGCTGCACGGTTTATATATCGACAGGGCGGATACCGCGCAGCAGGATCAGCAGCGCTGGCTGACGCCGGAAACCGCCAGCCGCCTGACGCCCGCGCAGAAATGGCTGCTGGGGGTGGCGTAAAAATCGCATGGAATGGTAGCCCCGGTAAGCGCAGCGCGACCGGGGGAAGTCTGAGCGGGCGCGGTGTTATTTCCCCGGGCCGCGGCGCAAGCGCCTTGCCCGGGCTACAAAACGGCAAACGGCGGTGAACCTGTAGCCCCGGTAAGCGCAGCGCGACCGGGGGAAGTCTGAGCGGGCGCGGTGCTATTTCCCCGGGCCGCGGGCAAGCGCCTTGCCCGGGCGGCAAAATCACCGGTGTACTCACGGGATCTCAAGATAAACCACCGGCTTTTTCATAATGCATTTCACCGCGTCGACAATCTGCTGCGGCTGCAGCAGAAAGGTTTTGATGCTGGTCTTAATGGTGCGGATGCCGCTAAAGCGTCCGGCATCGTCAATTTCAATATCCGTCACCAGCAGAACGACATCGGCATGGGCGATGTCGTCGGCCATTATTTTGTTCTCCACCCCCAGCGCGCCCTGGGTTTCAATTTTGATATTCCATTTCTCCTGGTGGCCGACTTTTTCCAGCCGCTCGGCCGCCATATAGGTGTGAGCGACGCCGCTGACGCAGGCCGTGACGGCAACGATAGTGAAATCCATAGCATCCTCCTGGCGTTATCCGCCGACGGTCACGCTAAAACCGGCCCGTTCGGCCAGCGTCCTGAATGGCTGAATCTCAGATTCTGCAGGGGCTTTAATCATCGACATCGACCATTTTTTTCCCAGTAAGTGATATTTGGCTTCGCCGTACTGATGGAACGGCAGAAGATGAATTTCCGGCAGCTTAAAGGGGGCCAAAAATGCCAGAATCCGGCGGAAATTCGCTTCATCAAGCGTGAATCCCGGAATCAGCGGCACCCGGGGGATCACGTGAATATGCGCTTCTACCAGACGGGTAAAGTTATCCAGCACCCGCGGCATATTCATCCGCAGCTGCTCGCGGGCCAGCGTTTCATCCATGATTTTTAGATCGAATAGCACTTCATCGCAGGCCTGCGCCAGCGGAAAAAAGCGGCGGTAGGCGGTATCGCCCGCCGTTTCAATCGCCGTTCTGATCCCCCATTCGCGCAGGCGGCGCAGCAGGCGCGCGGCGAATTCGGCCTGCATCAGGACTTCGCCGCCCGACAGGGTCACGCCGCCGCCGGAGGCGCGGAAGAAGACCTCATCCTTCAGCACCTCTTTAAGCAGATTATCGAGGGTGACGTCGCGGCCAATCTGCTGCCACGCGCCGGAAGGGCACTCGACCACGTCCTGCTGGCAGCGGGAGCAGCGCAGGCACTTGCTCTCCCGGCGTACGGTCTGAATTTGCGGCGAGATCGACTCCGGATTGGCGCACCAGGGACAGGTATGCGGGCAGCCTTTAAAAAACACGACGGTGCGGATCCCCTGACCGTCATTCAAAGAGTAGCGCTGGATATTAAAAATGCGCGCCTTATCGGCGCGCGTTTCCAGGACCTCACAGCTGATGCGCGGTGCGGCGGATAATGTCATCCTGAATCTCCTGCGACAGCTCGACGAAAAAGGCGCTGTAGCCCGCAACGCGCACCACCAGACCTGCAAAATCCTGCGGCCGCTGCTGGGCTTCGCGCAGCGTATCGGCGTTGACCACGTTGAACTGAATATGCTGCAGCTTCAGCCTGGTGAATGCCTGCAGGAAGTCGGCCAGCTTATTGAGGCCGCCGTCGCCGGCAAGGGTCGCCGGGGTGAATTTGACGTTCAGCAGCGTACCGTTGGAGAGCAGAAAGTTATCCAGCTTGCTGACCGACTTAAGCACCGCGGTCGGCCCCTGCACGTCCTGGCCGAGCATCGGCGACAGCCCGCCGTCCGCCAGCTGCTCTCCGGCCAGGCGTCCGTCCGGAGTGGCGCCGACGACCGAGCCGAGCGGCACGTGGGCAGAGACGGTATAGGAGCCCGGCGTAAAGCGACCGCCGCGCGGGTTGCGGTACTGCTCTACCTCTTTGCAGTAGAAGCGCAGCAGATCGGCGCTGATGTTGTCCACTTCGTCAATATCGTTGCCGTATTTCTCGAAGCGGTTGATCAGGCGCGCGCGGATTTTTTCCCCTTCCGGCGTCTGGAAGTTGGCTTTCAGCACCGCGATCAGTTCAGCGAAGCTGAGTCGTTTTTGCTCAAACACCATCCCTTTAAGCGCGTGCAGCGAGTCGCTGAGGTTAGCGATGCCGATGCCCTGGACCCCGGAGAAGTTATAGCGCGCGCCGCCTTCGGTGATATCCTGGCCGTGCTGCACGCAATCCTCAATAAAGGAAGAGAGCAGGGGAACCGGCGCCCAGTCGCGGTGGCCGATATCGCAAATATTGCTGCCTTCGACCATCAGCTTAATGTAATAGCGAATCTTGTCGCGGATCTGGTCGATCAGCCCATCCCAGGTGATGTCAGGGTTGCTTTCGTTTTCCAGCATCACGATTTCCATCACCTTCAGCAGATTGAACATGGCGATATCGTGCAGGCCGTAGGTGCGCCCCGGGATCGACAGCTCAACGCAGCCAACCACCGAGTAATCCCGCGCGTCATCCAGCGAGACGCCGCGGTTAAGAAACGCCGGGATCACCACTTCATCATTGAAGATTTGCGGAATGCCGGTGCCGAGGCGAATGGTCTCGGCGGTTTTGCGCAGAAAAGGGCGATCGACCAGCTCGTTGACCCGCACGCCGAGGTTCGGCTGCGGCAGGCGAACGTTCTGGTAGGCGTCGAGGGATAAAAACGACAGGATATTGACCGCGCTGCGTCCGGTCTCGGTCAGGCCGCCGAGCAGGGCGGTATAGCCGGTCGGGAAGCCCGCGAAGTAGCGCGCGCTGCTGGTGGAGCGCAGCAGGACAATATCGTTGCACTTCACCCACAGCGACTCCAGCAGCTCCTGAAGAAACTGCGGATCCTGGCCGCGATTCAGCGAAACCTGATAGTACGGCAGCATGTACTGGTCAAAGCGGCCCAGCGAAATGGAGCTGGCGTTGGATTCATACTGCAAAATGATGTTCATATACCAGAAGAGCTGGCAGGCCTGCCAGAAATCTTCCGGGCGGTGCACCGCGTTATGGCGGGAGATGTCCGCGATGGTCTCCAGCTCTTTGCGCCGCTGCCCGTCGCTGCAGCCGGCGGCCATGTCATCGGCAAGCGCCGCATAGCGCAGAATATGGCGCTGGGAGGCTTCCAGCAGGATCAGCACCGCCTGATAAAAATTGTTCTGCGGGTGCCGCTGACTCACCGCTTTCATCTCCGCCACCAGCGCGGCGAGGCCGTTTTCCAGCAGACGAGGGTAGTCGATGATGATATGTCCCTGGCCTTTATCGGTCTGGTTGATGCTAAAAATCTGCGTGCTAACGGCGGCCTTCACTTCATCGGTCATCTGGGCGTTGATGAAGTCCTTCATCGAGCGATTTTCCCAGTAGGGGAACAGCACTTCGCGGTAGATGCGTTTATCTTCTTCGCTGATGTTGAAGCGGTCCTGCGGGCGGGTCGGGAACTGGTCCAGCTCCTTGAGCAGCCAGTAGGGATCCATCTCCGGCGACATGATCCCGGCGCGCGGCTTGATCGTACGGTTGCCGGCAATCAGTTCATCATCACGAATCGAAATCTGCACATGATCGAGGACCCATGCGGTCGCTTTCGCCCGGCGGATCATCACCGGCTCCCCCTCGGTCTGTTTATGGCTGGCGGTGTAGAGCAGCGCTCGCTCGAGGGAGATTTCGCGCGGGTTGGCGAACAGACGATCTTTTAAGCGTTGAGTGCGATTAGTCATGACAAGCTCCATGTTATTTTGCGGGGCGCAGGCCGCGCCCCGTGCATTCAGTCAGGCATTCTGCGAAAGGTGGCTGTCGATTTTGTTCATAATGGCTTCGGCGCGCTTCACGGCGTCGCTGATGTTGACGCGCACGATGGTTTTACCGGCAAAACGCTCTTCAAACTTGATGCCGATATCTTTGGTCAGAATCACCATATCGGCGCTGGCGACGTCTTCTGCGGTCAGCTCGTTCTCAATGCCGATGGAGCCCTGGGTCTCGACTTTGACCTGCCAGCCTTTGGCCTTAGCGGCGCTCTCCAGCGATTCGGCGGCCATATAGGTGTGGGCGACGCCAGACGGGCAAGCGGTAACGGCGATAATTTTGGTCATACAATATTCCTTCCCGTGTCTCAGTTAATTTCGAAATCAAGATCCATCTCGTCATCGGCTTTGGCGTCAGACGTTTTCTTTTTCGCCAGGGCCTTAAGCAGGATGACGCAGGCGGCGCTGACGATGGCGCCAACCGCGAGGCCGGCAATAAATCCGCCTTTACCCTCAACGACCGGCAGAACGATAAGCCCGCCCCAGCCGGCATAGCACTGGGCGCCGAGCAGCGCGGCGGTAACGCAGCCGGCGGCGGCGCCGATCATATTGGCCGGGATAACGCGCAGCGGGTCGGCGGCGGCGAAGGGGATCGCGCCTTCGGTCACGCCAACGCAGCCCATCACCAGCGCGGCCTTACCGGTTTCGCGCTCTTCCGCGGAGAAGTATTTACGTCCAATCAGCGTTGCCAGGCCCATGCCCAGCGGCGGCACGGCGATACCGACGGCGGCGATGGCCACCACGCTGTAAACGCCCTGGGAAACGCAAATCAGCATGAAGGCGTAGGCGACCTTATTCACCGGACCGCCCATGTCGAAGGCCAGCATCAGGCCCATGATGATGGCGAGAATCACGATGCTGCCTTCGCGCATGCCCTGCAGCCAGCCGGTCAGGCTGGCGGTGAGCGCGCCAATCGGCTCGCCGAGGCCCCACATCATGATCCCGGCGGTAATAAAGGTGCCGATAATCGGGATAACGAAGATGGGCATCACCGAGCGCAGCACCTTGTGCACCGGGATTTTCTTCAGGTAGTAGACCACCAGCCCGCCAATAATCCCGGCAATTAGCGCGCCGAAGAAACCGGCGCCGAAGCTGTTGCCGACCCAGGCGCCGATGGCGCAGGGAGCCAGCGCCGCGCGGTCGGAGATGGAGTAGCCGATATAGGCCGCCAGAAACGGCACCATAAGCGTCAGGCCGGCCACGCCGATATCAAACAGTTTTTTCAGGTTAGGGTCGGTGGCGGCATCGGGCACCGCGCCCTTGCCGTACAACATGACGGAGACTGCCAGCAAGATCCCTCCGGACACGACAAACGGGATCATATGTGAAACCCCGGTCATGAGGTGCTGGCGGGTATTTTTTAATATTTGCACCAGTTCATTCATTGTTATTCTCCTGAGCGCTGCGTGGCCCGTGACTGAGTTGATGCTTCAACCTTAGAAAAAGGGCGGCGCATAAAATAGTAGAGAAAAAGTGCATTTACTGGATATTTGTAAGGCCAGAGGAAAATTGCGATCCACCTCAAATCTTAGCGCTGGTGGGTTTTTGGCGCCGTTAGTCAGGCGATTTGTGACCGCGAGCATAAAAAAGAGTCGGGCATACAATTATCCAGTAATTGCCACTTTTATCGTGTAGTGGCGGGCCGGTTCTTTCTTTACCTTTTGGCTAAATACGCATTATTCAGGAGGAAGGCGATGGCTCTGGTAATTGAATTCATATGTGATTTGCCCAACGGCGTGCATGCGCGTCCGGCAAGCCTGGTAGAAACCCTGTGCAATACTTTTTCGTCTTCGGTCGAATGGTTAAATACCCGCACGGAAGGACGCGGAAACGCGAAAAGCGCGCTGGCGATTATCGGCACCAATACCTTGAAGGGGGACCGCTGCCAGCTGGTCGTCAGCGGTGAAGATGAACAGCAGGCGTTTGATGCGCTGTCGGCATTTATCAGCGAGGAGTTCCCGCACTGCGATGCGCCGCTGCCGACGGCGGAATCCATGGACGTTCAGCCGGTTCCTGAATCCCTCTCGCGCCTCAATCCCACGCTGTTTCACGCCCAGCCGGTCTGCGCCGGCAGCGCGGGCGGCAGGCTCACCCATCTTAAATCCCTCGACCTGCGCGATTCAGGCGCGCTGCCCGCAGCGGGCGCAATTGAACAGGAACAGGCGGCGCTGGACAGGGGCCTGACCCTGCTGGTGAAAAATATTGAGTTCCGCCTGCTGGATAACGACGGGACCGCCAGCGCGATCCTTGAGGCGCATCGCTCTCTGGCCACCGACGCCTCGCTGCGCCAGCATCTGCTGGGCGGGCTGTTGAGCGGCCTGAGCTGCGCTGAGGCGGTGGTCGCGACCGGCGAACACTTTTGCGCCCAGTTCAGCGCTTCCGGCAATAGTTATTTGCAGGAGCGGGTGCTGGACGTGCGCGATGTCTGCTTCCAGCTTCTGCAGCATATCTACGGTGAGGATCGTTTTCCGGCACCGGGTAAGCTGACGGAAGAGGCTATCTGCCTCGCCGATGAACTCACCCCCAGTCAGTTTCTTGAACTGGATAAAACCCTGCTTAAAGGTCTGCTGCTGCGCAGCGGCGGCACCACGTCACATACGGTGATCCTCGCGCGTTCGTTCAATATTCCCACCCTGGTGGGCGTCGATATGGAGGCGCTGCTGCCGTGGGTCGATCGGCGAGTGCAGATTGACGGTAACGCCGGGCTGGTGGTGGTGAATCCCGATGAAGCGGTGGCGCGCTACTATCAGCAGGAGGCCTGGGTGCAGGCGCAGATCCGCCGCCAGCAGCAGGCCTGGCTGGATAAAGCGGGGCGTACGGAAGACGGTATTCGCCTGGAGGTGGCGGCCAACATCGCCCATTCGGTAGAGGCGACGGCGGCCTTCAACAACGGCGCGCAGTCGGTAGGCTTGTTCCGCACCGAAATGCTCTATATGGACAGGCCCAGCGCGCCGTCGGAAAACGAGCTGTATAACCTATTTTGCCAGGCGCTGGAGCCGGCCAACGGGCGCAGCATTATCATCCGCACCATGGATATCGGCGGCGACAAGCCGGTGGCCTACCTCAACATTCCGGCGGAGAACAACCCGTTCCTCGGCTACCGGGCGGTGCGTATTTATGAGGAGTATCAGGCACTGTTCCGCACTCAGCTGCGGGCGATTCTGCGCGCTTCCGCGCACGGCGCGCTGAAAATCATGATCCCGATGATCTCCTCGATGGAGGAGATTCTGTGGGTGAAAGAGCAGCTGGCGGATGCCAAACAGTCGCTGCGCGGCGAACAGATTCCGTTTGATGAAAAGATCCCGCTGGGCATCATGCTCGAGGTGCCGTCGGTGATGTTTATCATCGACCAGTGCTGCGAAGAGATTGATTTCTTTAGTATCGGCAGCAACGACCTGACCCAGTATCTGCTGGCGGTGGATCGCGATAACGCCAGGGTGACGCGCCACTACAACAGCCTCAATCCGGCTTTTTTGCGCGCGCTGGATTACGCGGTTCAGGCGGTGCATCGCCAGGGTAAATGGATCGGCCTGTGCGGCGAGCTGGGGGCCAAAGGTTCCGTGCTGCCGCTGCTGGTGGGGCTGGGGCTGGATGAGCTGAGCATGAGCGCGCCATCGATCCCGGCGACCAAGGCGCGTCTGGCGCAGCTTGACAGCCGCGCCTGCCGTCAGCTGCTGAATCAGGCGATGCAGTGCCGTACTTCGCTGGAGGTCGAGCACCTGCTGGCCCAGTTCCGTATGACCCAGCAGGACGCGCCGCTGATTACCCCTCAGTGCATTACGCTGAACAGCGACTGGCGCAGTAAAGAGGAGGTGATTAAGGGCATGACCGACAATCTGCTGCTGGCCGGGCGCTGCCGCTATCCGCGTAAGCTGGAAGCGGATCTGTGGGCCCGTGAAGCGGTGTTCTCCACCGGGTTAGGGTTTAGCTTCGCCATTCCGCACAGTAAATCGGAGCATATTGAGCAGTCGACCATCAGCGTCGCCCGTCTGGCGCAGCCGGTGGCGTGGGGCGACGACGAGGCGCAGTTTGTGATTATGCTGACGCTCAATAAGCATTCGGCGGGGGATCAGCATATGCGTATTTTCTCGCGGCTGGCGCGGCGCATTATGCATGCGGAGTTCCGGCAATCGCTGGTGACGGCGCAGAGCAGCGAGGCGATTGCGGCGCTGCTGCAGCGCGAGCTGGAGCTGTAATTCGGTCCGGAGAATCTCCCCGGTGGCGCTGCGCTTACCGGGGCTACGGGTTTCCAGCCGTCTGCGGGGCAGTAGCCCGGATAAGGCGTTTACGCCGCGACCCGGGATTTCCGGGCCCGGAGCCTGAGGGAGGCAGATTGGGTAGCCCGGACAGGCGCGTAAGCGCCGCCTCCGGGAAAGCGTGCAGGGGTTCCGTTCACCGCTATCCCGCAGAAAATGTCTCACCGTGGTAGGTGAACGGGTAAAGGGGGAGAAAACCGTCTCCCCCTTTACAATCCCCGCGGTCCCGCAAAGAAATCGGTGCTGCGCACTGCGCTCACCTCCCGGTCCTCAGCCCGCGGTCGGCTCAACTCGATATTACTCGTCCCATCCCTGGGACTCGCCCCTACGGGGCCAGCGCAAGCGCTGTTCAAAATTGCTCCAGGCAATTTTGTCGTGTCTCGATTCGCCTCTGGCCGCCATCCCTGGCGGCCAGCCCTTGTCTTCCGACCTCCGGTTCGCCGATTTCAGCGGGCACCAGGGCATCGCTGCATATCACGTTGTTTCAGAGGCATATCGTAGCTGCACGAACATCGTCCCGGAGGCGGCGCTGCCGCGCCCGTCTGGGCGATCTACTGCCCGGCAATCGCCCGACAAATCGCTTCGCCCACCTGCTGGGTGGAGGCGCTGCCTTGCATATCCGGCGTCTTCGGTCCGCTGGCGATGGTCTGCTCAATCGCCGCCAGAATGCCGTCGTGGGCGGCCTGGTAGCGTGCGTCCCCGTTGCCGAGGAAGTCGAGCATCATCGCGCCGGCCCAGATGGTGGCAATCGGGTTGGCGATATTTTTGCCGTAAATATCCGGCGCCGAACCGTGTACCGCTTCAAACAGCGACGGAAAGGTGCGATCCGGATTGAGGTTTGCCGACGGGGCAATGCCGATGGTGCCGGTACAGGCCGGGCCGAGATCGGAGAGGATATCGCCGAACAGATTGGAGCCGACCACCACGTCAAAACGTTCCGGCTGCAGCACGAAGCGGGCGCACAGAATATCAATGTGCTGCTTATCCCATTTCACCTCCGGGTAGTGCTGCGCCATCGCTTCGACGCGCTGGTCCCAGAAGGGCATGCTGATGGCCAGACCGTTGGATTTGGTCGCCGAGGTCAGGGTTTTGCGCGGGCGGCTCTGCGCTAATTCAAAGGCGTAGCGCAGGATCCGGTCAACGCCGCGACGGGTAAATACCGACTCCTGAATCACCACTTCATGTTCGGTCCCCGGATTCACATGGCCGCCGAGGGCGGAATATTCCCCTTCGGTGTTTTCACGCACCACGTAGAAATCGATATCGCCGGGCTGTTTACCCGCCAGCGGGCAGGGGACGCCGGGGAACAGGCGCACCGGACGCAGGTTGACGTACTGGTCGAACTCGCGGCGGAACTTCAGCAGCGAGCCCCACAGTGAAATGTGGTCCGGCACGATATCCGGCCAGCCGACCGCGCCGAAGTAGATCGCATCAAACGTTTGCAGCTGCGCGCGCCAGTCGTCGGGCATCATGGCGCCGTGCTGCGCGTAATAGTCGCAGCTGGCCCACTCAAAGTGCTCGAAGCTTAACGCCAGCCCCCAGCGTTCGGCGGCGGCCTGCAGCACGCGGACGCCTTCCGGCAGCACTTCTTTACCGATGCCATCGCCGGGGATGGCGGCAATACGTAAGGTTTTATTCATCGTTATTCTCAGTTTGAGGTAAGGAAAATTGACTTCACCGCTATCCTATAATTGACTGATTCATAATTAATCCCGTTAACTGGTGAAACATAAAACACGAATCATGAATAATTTGCCGCTGCTGAACGATTTACGCGTCTTTATGCTGGTTGCCCGCCGCGCCGGTTTTGCCGCCGCCGCGGAAGAGCTCGGCGTCTCGCCGGCTTTCGTCAGCAAGCGCGTGTCGCTGCTGGAGCAAACGCTCAACGTCCAGCTGCTGCACCGTACCACCCGGCGCGTGGCTATCACCGAAGAGGGCGAGCGCATCTACGAATGGGGACTACGCATTTTGCAGGATGTCGACCAGATGATGGATGAGCTCTCCGATGTGCGGCAGGTGCCGCAGGGGACGCTGCGGATTATCAGCAGCTTTGGCTTTGGCCGGCGGGTAGTCGCGCCGGCGCTCTCCGAGCTGGCCCGTCGCTACCCGCAGCTGGAGATCCGTTTTGACGTCGCCGACCGGCTGGTGGATTTGGCCAATGAAGGGGTCGATCTGGATATTCGCGTCGGCGACGATATCGCGCCCAATCTGATAGCCCGCCAGCTTGCCAGCAATCACCGCATCCTCTGCGCCTCGCCGGCGTTTGTCGCCCGCTATCCCCGGCCGAAACAGCTCAGCGATCTCGCCGCGCTGCCCTGTCTGGTGATCAAAGAGCGCGACCGGCCCTTTGGCGTCTGGCAGCTGCGCGATGATAAAGAGGGGGAGCACGCCATCAAGGTGACCGGACCGCTGTCGTCTAACCACGGTGAAATCGTCCATCAGTGGTGCCTGGAGGGGCAGGGGATTGCGCTGCGCTCGTGGTGGGACGTCAGGGAAAATATCGCCAGCGGCAATCTGGTGCAGCTGCTGCCGGAGTACTATCAGCCCGCCAATATCTGGGCGGTATACGTGTCGCGGCTGGCGACCTCGGCCAAAATTCGTACCACCGTGGAGTTTTTGCGCCACTACTTCCAGCAGCGATTTCCGCCGCGCAACGGCGAGAAAAAATAGCCGACGGCCGGCGCCGTCGGCCGAGGGGATTACACGCCGAGCCGATCGCGCAGGCTGTAGTAAGCCGCGCCCATGGCGGTAAACGGAATACGCAGGCTGCGCCCGCCGGGGAACGGATAGTGCGGCAGCCTGGCGAAGGCGTCGAAACGTTCGGCGTCCCCGCGCAGCAGCTCCGAAATCAGCCGTCCGGCGAGGTGGGTACAGGTGACCCCGTGGCCGCTGTAGCCCTGCATATAATAGATATTGTTATCGAGGCGGCCAAACTGCGGCATTCGCGAGAGGGTCAGCAGGAAGTTGCCGGTCCAGCGGTAGTCGATTTTCACCCCCTGCAGCTGCGGGAAGGTTTTCAGCAGCTTCGGCATAATCAGCCGCTCAACGTCGTCCGGATCCCGCGCGCCGTACACCACGCCGCCGCCGTACAGCAGACGGTTGTCGGCGGTCAGGCGGTAGTAATCCAGCAGATAGTTACAATCTTCTACGCAGTAGTTTTTCGGGATCAGCGAGCGCGCCAGATCCTCAGACAGCGGCGCGGTGGTGACCACCTGGGTGCCGCACGGCATGCTGCGTTTCGCCAGCTCCGGCTCGAGCTTATCGCCGAGATAGGCGTTACCGGCGACGATCACGTAGCGGGCGGTGACCTGTCCGCGTGCGGTGGTCACTACCGCCGGGCTGCTGTGCTGAATGCCGGTGACCGGTGATTGTTCGTAAACCCGGCCGCCGTTGAGCCGAATGGCGTCCGCTTCGCCAATCGCCAGATTGAGCGGATGGATATGACCGCCGCTGTGGTCCAGCAGCGCGCCGGCGTAGCGGTCGCTGTCCACTTCGCGACGAATGGCGCTGGCATCCAGCAGCTCCAGCTGGGTATTGCCGTAGCGCTCCCAGTTCGCTTTCTGCTCTTCCAGGGTCTCCAGCTGTTTATGATTCAGCGCGACAAACAGCCCGCCGGGGCGATAGTCGCAGGCAATCTGATAGCGCTGGATACGTTCGCGAATAATGTCGCCGCCTTCAAACATCATGCTGCCGAGCATTTTCGCGGCATCCGGGCCGTAGGTTTTTTCGATAACGTCGATATCGCGGCTATAGGAGTTGACTAGCTGGCCGCCGTTGCGTCCGCTGGCGCCGAAGCCGATGCGCGCGCCTTCCAGCAGCACCACATCGTAGCCCATTTCGGCCAGATGCAGCGCCGAAGAGAGGCCGGTATAGCCGCCGCCGACGACGCAGACGTCGCAGCCGATCGATTCGTCCAGCGTCGGGAACGGCTCATAGCGGTTGGCGCTGGCGGCGTAATAGCTGGTGGTATGTTCGCTCATGATTAAGACTCCAGGGCAATCCAGATAGTTTTCAGTTCAGTGAATTTTTCCAGCGCGTGCAGGGACTTATCGCGTCCGTTGCCGCTCTGCTTATAGCCGCCGAAGGGCACGGTCATATCGCCATCGTTGTAGTTGTTCACAAAGACGGAGCCGGCTTTCAGACGGCGGCTGACGCGGTGAGCGCGGGAGAGATCGCGGGTCCAGACCGCCGCGCCGAGGCCGTAGCGGCTGTCGTTGGCCAGCGCCAGCGCCTGCTCTTCGGTTTTAAAGCGGGTCACCACCAGCACCGGGCCGAAGATCTCCTCCTGGCTGAGGGCGGAGGCGGGGTCGACGTCGACGAAGATGGTCGGGCCGACCGCCGCGGGCCACGGATTTTTACGTCCATCCAGCAGCAGCGTGCTGTGCGCTTCGCCGGCGCGAATAAAGCTGTGGACGCTATCGGCGTGGCTGTTGTCGATCAGCATGCCCATGGTGGTATTCGGGTCGAGCGGATTGCCAGGCTGCCAGCCCTTTGCCTGCTCTTTTAGCAGGTCGAGAAAGCGGTCGGCGATGCTCTCCTCAAGCAGCAGACGGGTACCGGCGATACAGACCTGGCCCTGATTGTAGAAAATACCGCCGGCGGTGGCGTTAACCGCTTTTTGCAGGTCCGGGCAGTCGGCAAAGACGATATTGGCGCTTTTACCGCCCGCCTCCAGCCAGACGCGCTTCATATTACTGTCGCCCGCGTCTTTCAGCAGCTGTTTACCGGTGCGGGTGGAGCCGGTAAAGGTGATGACTTCAACGTCATGATGCTGCGCCAGCGCCTGACCGGCCTCATGGCCGAAACCGCTCACCACGTTGAATACGCCGTCCGGCAGCCCGGCCTGTTTCGCCAGGCCCGCCAGGCGCAGAGCGGTAAGCGGGGATTTTTCCGACGGCTTAAGCACCACGCTGTTGCCGGACGCCAGCGCCGGGCCAAGCTTCCAGCAGGCCAGCAGCAGCGGAAAATTCCACGGCACAACCGCCGCAATCACGCCAATCGGTTCGCGGACGATCATGGCCAGCTCGTTGCCGCCGGTGGGGGCGACTTCGCCGTACACTTTATCGATGGCTTCGGCGTACCAGCGGATCGCGCGGGCGGCGCCGGGGACATCGTCGCGCAGGCTGTGGCGAATCGGTTTACCGGTGTCGAGGGTTTCCAGCAGCGCCAGCTCTTCGCGGTGGGCTTCCATCAGGTCGGCGAATTTATGCAGCACCGCTTTGCGCTGGGCAGGGGAGGCCTGCGACCAGTCGCCGCGATCGAAGACGCCGCGGGCGGCCTGGACCGCGCGATCGACGTCGGCCTTTTTGCCGCGCGCGACCTCGGCGAGCGTCTGCTGGGCGGTAGGGTCGACGGTGGCGAACACGCTATTATCGGCGGCGGCGCTGTATTCGCCGTTAATAAATAGCCGCGTTTCAATCGCGATATTGTTTGCTTTTTCTTGCCAGTAAGCCAGGTTGTGAAAATCCATCATGACTCCTTAATGACATAATCGGAAAAATAAAAAAGTGGTGATTTCAGATCCTCAGGGCGCAGGGCGTCCCCGGGGTTGAGTACCGTTTAAATTGCCCATTAACAGGCGTGAATTATCCGGGGCCAGCGGAATAAGTCTTTCCGCATTGCGCAAGGTGAACTGCGTTATCTTCGCGCCGCCGGAGTTCGCCTCCGGCGGCGCAGGCCTGAAGAAAGCCTGAGAAAACCTCAGGCGAAAAAATCAGAATGTGGTGGGGGTATGGGCGCTGATAATTCGGCAGATACCCGCCGAGGTGTTGCTGAAGCTATGCGGTATGCCGGTGTTAATGGCATAGCTTTGCCCAGCCACCAGATGATACGCCTGACCGTTGATGGTCAGCACGACTTCACCTTCCAGTATGGTGCCTATCTCCTCACCCTGATGCTTGATCCTCTCCCCGGTTGTGGTTCCAGGCTGGTACGTTTCAAAAATCATCGCCAGCGTGCGGTTCGGATTGCCATTATGAACCAGCTTCATCGACACCCCCTGACTGCCGATTTCAATCAGATCGTCCTGATTGATAACCACCTGCGGTTCAGCCGGTTTTTCTGGTTCAGAAAAGAATTCCGAGAGCGACAGCCCGTAGACTTTCAGCAGCTTTTGCAGCGTACTGATTGCAGGACTGACTTTGTCCTGCTCTATGGTGCTGATGGCACTATGTGTTAACCCAGACAGTTCGGCGGCACGACGCTGTGAGAGACCCAGCTGTTGGCGGATCTCTGACAGACGTTTCCCTGGCGCCAGTCCGTCATCGCTCATATTTGCATTTCCTTAACGGTAGTGGTCAGCGCCGCCGCTTTTCAGCATGATGGCCCTGACAGGCGGTGATAAAACCATCAAACAACATACGCGACAGGGCGTATTCGCTACTGTTCCATTCTGGATGCCACTGTACGCCCAGCGCGAAAGGATGATCGTTCACGCTGACCGCTTCCACCAGTCCATCCGGCGCTCGCGCCTCCACGCGCAGCTGCGGACTGAGGGTTTTTGCCCCTTGCCCATGTAGCGAGTTTACCCAAAACGTGTTGCAGCCCGGTATCAATTGCGACAGCAATCCTCCTTCCTGAACCTCAACCTGATGGGACGGCGCATACTGCTGCTCGACGGGCAGTTCAGGATCTTCGCGATGTTCAAGGAGCTCAGGCTGCTCGAACAGACGACGATACAGAGTCCCGCCGGTGGCGACAACCAGTTCCTGCAGTCCACGACAGATGGCGAAAATGGGGATGCGCCTTTCGAGCGCGGCGTTAATCAGCGCCATGCTCAGAAGATCACGCCCGGGGTCGGCGTCAGGCTCATCGCCGTTTTCACCATAAAGGTGCGGCTGCACATTGCTGGGGCTGCCTGGCAGGTAGATCCCGTCCAGTTTATCAACGACCGCGTTCAGTAGCTCCGGCTCCGCCAGCGCATGCGGCAGGGCAATCGGCAGTCCGCCGGCGTTCACAATTGCATTCAGGTACTTTTCTTGCAAGGTCTGGGTCTGGTGACCCTTAAGCCTGTTTCTACACATCACGACGCCAATAACTGGCTTGTACATTATATTTTCCATGATCGCCCTCACAAAGTGGACTAAATTATGACCGCTATAGCGGGTTTAACGGCCATATCGTTCAATATTTTCTCAATCTAGCAGTGGAAATAGCCCTTTGCAAACTTAATTTAACATTTGACAAACAATTTATTTGCATACACAGTCGATGGGGTGGACATTATATTTAANAGTCGCTGTTTTTCAGCAATATAGCTCTGACAGGCGGTGATAAAACCTTCAAACAACATTCGCGACAGGGCGTATTCGCTACTGTTCCATTCAGGATGCCACTGCACGCCGAGGGCGAAAGGGTGGTCGTTAACGCTGACCGCTTCCACCAGCCCGTCCGGAGAACGCGCCTCCACGCGCAGCCGTGGACCCGTCGTTTTTGCTCCCTGCCCGTGTAACGAGTTTACCCAAAACGTGTTGCAGCCCGGTATTAACTGAGAAAGTAATCCTCCTTGCTGAACCTGAACTTCATGCGAGGGCGCATATTGCTGCTCGACGGGAAGTTCGGGGTCTTCGCGGTGTTCAAGAAGCTCAGGCTGCTCGAACAGACGACGATACAGAGTCCCGCCGGTGGCGACAACCAGTTCCTGTAGTCCACGGCAGATGGCGAAAATGGGGATGCGCCTTTCGAGCGCGGCGTCGATCAGCGCCATGCTCAGAAGATCACGCCCGGGATCGGCGTCAGGCTCATCGCCGTTTTCACCATAGAGGTGCGGCTGTACGTTGCTCGGGCTGCCGGGCAGATAAATGCCGTCCAGTTTCGGCAGTAGCGCAGAAAGCAGTTCCGGCTCGGCCAGCGCGTGCGGCAGGGCAATCGGCACGCCGCCGGCGTGAACAATCGCGTTCAGGTACTTCTCTTGCAGAGTCTGGGTCTGGTGACCCTTAAGCCTGTTTCGACACATCACCACGCCAATAACTGGCTTGTACATTATATTTTCCATGATCGCCCTCACAAAGTGGACTAAATTATGACCGGATTAGCGGGTAAAACGGCCATTTCGTTCAATATTTTCTCAATCTAGCAGCGGATATAGCCCTTTGCAAACTTAATTTAACATTTGACAAACAATTTGTTTGCATACACATTCGAAGGGTGGACATTATATTTAACAGTGCCATTCAGGGTCCGAAACTAAAACAACGGCGGTGAATCATGGAAACCAATATCGTAGAAGTTGAGAATTTTGTTCAGCAGTCGGAAGAGAGACGGGTCAGCGCATTCACCTGGGAAGTGAAGCGCTACCTCGAGCGTTACCCCAATACGCAATACGTTGATGTGCTGCTAACCGACCTGAACGGCTGCTTCCGCGGTAAGCGGATCCCGGTGTCCAGCCTGAGCAAGCTGGAGAAGGGGTGCTATTTCCCGGCTTCGGTGTTTGCGATGGATATTCTCGGCAACGTGGTGGAAGAGGCGGGGCTCGGCCAGGAGATGGGCGAACCGGACCGCACCTGCGTGCCGGTGCTGGGAACCTTAACCCCGTCGGCGGCGGACCCGGAATACATTGGTCAGGTTCTGCTGACCATGGTTGATGAAGATGGCGCTCCCTTTGACGTTGAGCCGCGGAACGTGCTGAACCGGCTCTGGCAGCAGCTGCGCCAGCGCGGGCTGTTCCCCGTGGTAGCGGTAGAGCTGGAGTTCTATTTACTTGACCGCAAGCGCGACGCGGAAGGTTACCTGCAGCCGCCGTGCGCGCCGGGAACCGGCGATCGCAATACCCAAAGCCAGGTTTACTCCGTCGACAACCTCAACCACTTTGCCGACGTGCTTAACGAAATCGATGAGATCGCCCAGCTCCAGCTGATCCCCGCCGACGGCGCGGTGGCGGAAGCCTCTCCCGGCCAGTTTGAAATCAACCTCCACCATACCGATAACGTGCTCGACGCCTGCGATGATGCGCTGGCGTTAAAACGTCTCGTGCGTTTGATGGCGGAGAAGCATAAGATGCACGCCACTTTTATGGCGAAACCCTATGAAGAGCACGCCGGTAGCGGGATGCATATCCATATCAGCATGCAGAACAACAAAGGCGAGAACGTGCTGGCGGACGCGGACGGCGAAGATTCCGCGATGTTAAAACGCGCGCTCGCCGGGATGATTGACCTGATGCCGGCGTCGATGGCGCTGCTGGCGCCGAACGTGAACTCGTATCGTCGTTTCCAGCCGGGAATGTACGTGCCGACCCAGGCGTCGTGGGGGCACAACAACCGGACGGTGGCGCTGCGCATTCCGTGCGGCGATCGGCACAATCACCGCGTCGAGTATCGCGTGGCCGGGGCGGACGCCAACCCGTATCTGGTGATGGCGGCGATTTTTGCCGGCATCCTCCACGGTCTGGATAATCCGCTGCCGTTACAGGAAGAGGTGGAGGGCAACGGCCTCGAGCAGGAGGGGCTGCCGTTCCCGATTCGCCAGAGCGATGCGCTGTGGGAGTTTATGCAAAACGATCATCTGCGCGAGCGGCTTGGCGAACGCTTCTGCCACGTTTATCACGCCTGTAAAAATGACGAATTACTGCAGTTTGAGCGTCTGATCACAGAAACTGAAATCGAGTGGATGTTGAAAAACGCCTGATTTTCGCCCCGCGAGGGGCGCTTTAGCATTATCACGAGTAGCATCATGCGGCCTGAGCGGAGCCTGGTCGGACGTTTTTGCTGGGAGCCCAGCCATTCCCGGATGTCGCGTTAAGGAGCGCAGGCGGCAACGGGGCTTCAGTTAACGACACAGTGTGTAACGAGGTAGGAAATGATGCAGATGTTTAAATATCCGCAGGGAGAAGGGGGCCGTCATGGCCGCATGGAATGCGTCGCCACCGCCGCTCGTCGGTTCTTTTTACCTTTTGATTTGCCATTAACCCCGTTGCGAAGCAGGTTGGTTTCCCGGTCTCTACGACCGCAAACCCAGGTGTGCAGCGGGGGAAATGGCTATGTCTATTAATCCCTCTCTCGATAACGCCTCCGGGGCGGAAAAACCGCGCCTGCGCAAGTCTCTCAAGCTGTGGCAGGTGGTGATGATGGGCCTCGCCTATCTGACGCCGATGACGGTTTTCGATACTTTCGGCATCGTCTCCGGCATCAGCAACGGCCACGTCCCGGCGTCCTATCTGCTGGCGCTGGCCGGGGTGCTGTTTACCGCCATCAGCTACGGCAAGCTGGTGCGCCAGTTTCCGCAGGCGGGTTCGGCCTATACCTATGCGCAGAAGTCGATCAGCCCGCACGTCGGTTTTATGGTGGGCTGGTCATCGCTGCTGGATTATCTATTCCTGCCGATGATCAACGTGCTGCTGGCGAAGATTTATCTTTCCGCGCTGTTTCCGGACGTGCCGCCCTGGGTGTGGGTGGTGACGTTTGTGGCTATTCTCACCGCGGCGAACCTGAAAAGCGTCAACCTGGTGGCGAACTTCAACACCCTGTTCGTGCTGGTGCAGATCTCGATTATGGTGGTCTTTATCGTGCTGGTGGTGCAGGGGTTGCATAAAGGGGAAGGGGTGGGCACCGTCTGGTCGCTCCAGCCGTTTATTAGCCAGAATGCGCACCTGATCCCGATCATTACCGGGGCGACGATAGTCTGCTTTTCGTTCCTCGGTTTCGATGCGGTGACCACTCTTTCCGAAGAGACGCCGGACGCCGCGCGGGTGATCCCGAAGGCCATCTTCCTTACTGCGGTCTACGGTGGGGTGATTTTTATCGCCGCCTCGTTTTTTATGCAGCTCTTTTTCCCCGATATTAGCCGTTTTAAAGACCCGGACGCGGCGCTACCGGAGATCGCCCTCTACGTTGGCGGCAAGCTGTTCCAGTCGATTTTCCTGTGCACGACGTTTGTGAATACCCTGGCCTCAGGCCTGGCTTCGCACGCCAGCGTGTCACGGCTGCTGTACGTCATGGGCCGCGATAACGTTTTCCCGGAGCGCATTTTCGGCTACGTCCATCCGAAATGGCGTACCCCGGCGCTGAACGTGATCATGGTGGGGATTGTCGCGCTGTCGGCGCTGTTCTTTGACCTGGTCACCGCCACGGCGCTGATTAACTTTGGCGCGCTGGTGGCGTTTACCTTCGTTAACCTGTCGGTATTTAACCACTTCTGGCGGCGTAAAGGTTTTAACAAAACCTGGAAAGATCGCTTTCACTATCTGCTTTTGCCGATGGTGGGCGCGCTAACGGTGGGCGTACTGTGGATTAACCTGGAGGCGACCTCGCTGACGCTGGGTCTGATATGGGCGGGCCTCGGGCTGCTGTATCTGACGTATCTGACCCGCCGCTTCCGCAAGCCGCCGCCGCAGTTTGACGGCGCCAAAGCGGAACAGGCCTGGGAATCGTAACGATTTTTTACGCCGACACAAAGGCAGGCGATTGAGCCTGCCTTCTTTTTTGTCATTCTCGTTTGAAATCAGGCGCTCGGGAGGAGATAGCAGGGGCAGAAGGTAAGAATAGTGAGGACGTATTATTTCTTTTTCTTATGAGTTGGCAGCTGTGCAGAGCGCCGATCCTTCACATAGGAGACCAGGCTGAAGATGGCTACTCCCAGCAAAACCACCGCGACGATAAAGAGCAGGATACCTGACATAGATTAACCTAATGTTATGTTTAACATGAAGAAAAAATACCGTGATATCGAGATAATAGCATCGGGATATTTCTTAAAGATGACCCGATGAATCAGACGAAAATAGACTGCCAGCAATACACTGAAATTATTATTTACATGAATAAATGTGAAGAGTAAAGCAAAGGCGTGGTGAAAAAATGAACGGGTTACACTCGTTTAAGCGAATTTACAGACGAGAGTCCCACAGGCTGCTACCCTTGGCCCGCTTAAATAGGGTTGAGAGTAATAAATGTTTAACAAGCATATCATCGGTCTTATTGGGCCGTTGTTGATTCTGACTTCATTGCATAGCCTGGCTGACGCCGGGCATCCGTCAATTCGTGAACGTATTGTCGAGCAGGTGTTAAAACCCTGCGAAGGAAAAAAAGCCGGCGATAAAGTGCAGATCGTCGACCATCGCGGCGGCAAGCATGCGGCTATCTGCACGCTGGCGGCGGTACCGCTACCGGAGTAACGCCCTCCCTCTGATTTCAGCCTCCCTTCGTTCTGGCGGAAAGCGTATTTCTTTCCGCACTTTGCGAGCCATTGCCCGGAAAAATGTCATAAATTTGTCACAATTAAGGCGATGATAATCACTGACTGAGGATTAAGGGATGAGAAAAAGTCTACTCGCTGCCGCCGTGACCGGCGTTATTTTACTCTCCGCCGGCGTCCAGGCGCAGGAACAGGCGGCACCGGAAGGGTACCAGCTTCAGCAGGTGCTGATCATGAGCCGCCATAACCTGCGCGCGCCGCTGGCGAACAACGGCAGCGTGCTGGAGCAATCAACGCCGAAGTCCTGGCCTGAGTGGGATGTCCCCGGCGGCCAGCTGACCACCAAGGGCGGGGTGCTGGAAGTGTATATGGGGCACTATATGCGCGAATGGCTGGCGCAGCAGGGGCTGGTGACCAGCGGCGAATGCCCGCCGGAGAACGCGGTCTACGCCTATGCCAATAGCCTGCAGCGCACCGTCGCCACCGCGCAGTTCTTTATCACCGGCGCGTTTCCCGGCTGCGGCGTGACCGTGCACCATCAGGAAAAAATGGGCACCATGGACCCGACGTTTAATCCGGTGATCGTCGACGATTCCGCCGCGTTTAGCGAAAAGGCGGTGCAGGCGATGGAGAAAGAGCGGCAGGGGATGCAGCTGAGCGAAAGCTATAAGCTGCTGGAGGAGATGACCGACTACCGTAACTCCCCGTCCTGCAAAGAGAAGCAGCAGTGCTCGCTGAGCGACGCGAAAGACACCTTTAGCGCCAAATATCAGCAGGAGCCGGGCGTTTCCGGGCCGCTTAAAGTCGGCAACTCGCTGGTTGACGCCTTTACGCTGCAATATTACGAAGGTTTCCCGAAAGACCAGGTGGCGTGGGGCGAAATCGCCAGCGATAAGCAGTGGCAGGTGCTGTCGAAGCTGAAAAACGGCTATCAGGACAGTCTCTTCACCTCGCCGGAAGTGGCGCGCAACGTGGCTAAACCGCTGGTGAAATATATCGATAACGCGCTGGTGGGCGACGCGGCGAAAGCGGCGAAAGTCACGCTGCTGGTGGGGCACGATTCCAATATCGCCTCGCTGCTGACGGCGCTGGATTTTAAACCTTATCAGCTGCACAACCAGTACGAACGTACGCCCATCGGCGGCAAGCTGGTGTTCCAGCGCTGGCATGATAAGAGCGGCCATCGCGACTTGATGAAGATTGAGTACGTGTATCAAAGTACCGAACAGCTGCGCAATGCCGATGCGCTGACCCTGCAATCGCCGCCGCAGCGGGTGACGCTGGCGCTAAACGGTTGTCCGGTCGATGACAACGGCTTCTGTCCGATGGACACCTTTAAAAAAGCGATGGCCGAGGCCACGAAGTAGCAGAGTATAAAAAACCCGGAGCAATCCGGGTCTTGCTGCCGATGTTTAGCCTGGTCTTGTAGCCCGAACAGGCGCAACGCCCCGCCTCCGGGAAGCTCATGCAAGAACTCCCGGAGGCGGTACTGCGTACCTGTCCCGGCTACACGTTCTTGCGTTCGATAGTTTGTTCGCCCCAGAACAGGGAGTCTTTGTCGGTTTTGGCGAAGGCGAGGGGCAGGACTTCATCGCTGCCTTCTTCCCAGATTTTCTCCGCCAGCTTTTCATCGTAATTGGCTAATTCAAAAATCGCCTCGGCAATTTCGGGAGACGTATTGCGCAGACTGGCCCATTCACCCACGCGGTGGGCCTTTGTTTCTTGATTCGGCATGCTTGTCCTCCTGCTGAAGATTAACCGTGTAATTTCACTGCCAGACCCGCAACGTGTTGCCCCTGATAGCGGGCAATGGCTAATTCTTCTTCACTTGGCTGGCGTGAGCCGTCGCCGCCGGCAATGGTGGTGGCGCCGTAAGGCGTGCCGCCGCGAACCTGCGAGACATCAAACAGCTCCTGGGCGCCGTAGCCAATCGGTACAATAATCATCCCGTGGTGGGCAAGCGTGGTCCAGGTTGAGGTGATGGTTTGCTCCTGACCGCCGCCGGTACCGGTTGAGCTGAATACGCTGGCCAGTTTGCCGTACAGCGCTCCGGACGCCCACAGGCCGCCGGTCTGATCGAGAAAGGTGCGCATCTGTCCGGACATATTGCCGAAACGGGTTGGGGTACCAAAGATGATGGCGTCGTACTCAGCCAGCTCCTGCGGCGTGGCGACGGGCGCGTTTTGCGTTTTCCCGCCTGCTTTGGCAAAAACCTCTGCCTGCATGGTTTCCGGCACGCGCTTCACGACCACTTCAACGCCATCTACCTTGTTTGCTCCTTCGGCGACGGCATGCGCCATGGTCTCAATGTGTCCGTACATGGAATAATAAAGCACCAGAATCTTAGCCATTTGCATCACTCCTCGGTTGCGTTATGAGCCAGCCAGTCGACTGGCTACCTTTAAAGATAAGACCTCTGGCGAAGAGTGCAAATGCAACAATCATTTATTTGATTTATAACAACATTGCTAACATTCAGGGCTGTTGCAAAAAGATACATCTTCAGCGGCGCTATTTTAGGCTGTCATAAGAGTCGCTTAGCGCGCGTCCGGCGCAATAGCGGCAGTTTTTATACAAAATCTATTTCAGAATGTGACGATATCCACCCGGCACGGCTTTCCTTCGCTAACCTTAAAAGCACGTGATACGCAACCCGTATCGCGGAGGCCAGAGCCTCGTGTTTCACCTAATGCAGCATGATGTCTAACCTAAATGGAGGTCAGTAATGGCAAACCATCGTGGCGGTGCTGGCAACTTTGCCGAAGACCGTGAAAGAGCATCAGAAGCAGGTCGTAAAGGTGGCCAGCATAGCGGGGGGAACTTTAAAAACGATCCTCAACGCGCTTCCGAAGCGGGCAAGAAAGGGGGCAAAAACAGTCATGGTAGCCGCGAAAGCTAGCGCGCCGGATTGTTGCTGATGGGGGTTAATCTCCCGGGCCCGACCCCATCACCCTCGCCGCCGACGTCACGTCGGCGGTTTTTTTTCCGCTTTGCAGGTTCCGCTAAGCGGGAGGAACGCCCGGCTCGCGGCGTAAACGCCTTAGCCGGGCTACGGGGTGACGCTGTTTTGTAGCCCCGGTAAGCGCAGCGCGACCGGGGATTTCCCGGTACGGGTCTGCTGGCGTTGCACGCTTTCATACCGGGGTGACGTTGGTTTGCCCGGCCTCACGCGGACGGCGGTTAAGCAGAGCGTGGAGCAGGATCGCGCCGAAGGTGGCCGTCCCGATGCCGCCGAGGGTAAAGCCGCCGAGCGAAAGCGCGAAGTCGCCCGCCCCCAGCACCAGCGTCACCGCTACCATAATCAGATTTGCGTTCTGGCTCAAATCCACGCGGTTCTGCACCCAAATTCGCGCGCCCGCGACGGCAATCAGGCCGAACACCACAATCGATGCGCCGCCGATCACCGGTCCCGGAATGGTATGGATCAGCGCGCCAAATTTCGGTGAAAACCCAAGCAGCATCGCAATCAGCGCCGCCGCGACGAACACCAGCGTCGAGTATACTTTGGTGACCGCCATCACGCCGATATTCTCCGCGTAGGTGGTCACGCCGCTGCCGCCAACCGAGCCGGAGAGCATCGTTGCCAGTCCGTCGCCGACGAACGCGCGGCCCATATACGGGTCCATATTGCGCCCGGTCATCCCGGCAACCGCCTTCAGGTGGCCGAGGTTTTCCGCCACCAGAATCACCGCCACGGGAGCGATCAGCATCATTGCCTGGCCGTTAAAGGTCGGGGCGGTCATCTGCGGCAAACCGAACCACGCCGCCTGCTCAAGCAGGCTAAAATCCAGCGGCTTGCCCAGCCCGAGGCCGTTGGCCAGCAATGCGTACAGCGCGCAGGCGATAATCAGCCCGACGAGGATCAGCAGCCGCTGCAGCATCCCGCGGGTAAACACCGCGACCAGGCCGATGCACAGCACCGTCAGCACCGCCATCCAGCCGTCGAACGGCGTTGCTGATACGCTGCGTACCGCGATGGGCGCGAGGTTAAGGCCTATCGCCATGACCACCGCGCCGGTGACTACCGGCGGCATCAGCCGCTCAATCCAGCGGGTACCGATTTTCATCACCACCAGGCCAATCAGGGTATAAACCAGCCCGCAGAGGATAATGCCGCCCAGCGCGACGCTAAGATGCGGGTTAAGCCCCTGGCCGTTGAAGCCGGTAACGGCGATGACCACGCCGACAAAGGCAGCGCTGGAGCCAAGGTAGCTCGGCACGCGCCCGCCGGTAACCAAAAAGAACAGCAGGGTGCCGATGCCGGACATCAGGATCGACAGATTGGGATCCAGCCCCATCAGGATTGGCATCAGGACGGTCGCGCCAAACATCGCCACCGCGTGCTGAACGCCCATCACCACGGTTTGCCCGACCGACAGACGTTCATCGGGGGCCACGACGCCGGACGCGGCGGAGGGGGAGGTTAACTGCCAGCGAGGAAAATCGAAGAGAGCCATGATGAGATCCTGGGTTTAGGGTTAACAGGCTGGACGCATCAGCGTGTGGTAGCCGCGGTCGAACCACATCAGTCCGCGCGGTTCCGGATGGCGTACAATCGCCGCCACTTCGCAAAACAGGATGTCGTGAGTTCCGACGCTGACGATCTGGCTGATGCGGCAGTCGAAGCTGACCAGCGCCGCTTCCAGACGCGGACAGCCGGTCGCGCCGGTTTGCCAGTCGGCGGCGGCGAAGCGCTCCGCCATCGGCGTTTTACCGCCGAAAAGGTTCGAGAGTCCTTCCTGACCGGCCGCCAGGGTATTAACGCACAGCGCCTGGTGCTGGCTGAAGATCGGCCATACCGAGGCGGAACGATTCAGGCACACCAGCAGCGTGGGCGGCGCGTCGGTAACGCTGCAGACGGCGCTGGCGGTAAAGCCGGCGCGGCCTGCGGGACCATCGGTGGTGATGATGTTGACCGCCGCCCCGACGTGGGCCATGGCGTCGCGAAAGCTTTGTTTATCGGCAGTAGACATACGGGCTCCTTATGCCAGCTGGCAGGCATCATCAAAAGGCAGACGCGGCAGGCGAGCGTACAGCTTGCCGGGATCGCCGTAGCCGATATTAATCAGCAGGTTGCTTTTCCAGGCGCCGTCGGCAAAAAACGCCGCATCGACTTTTTCGCGGTCAAAGCCCGACATGGGGCCGGTGTCCAGACCCAGCGCGCGGCAGGCGAAAATCAGGTACGCCGCCTGCAATGAACCGTTGCGAAAGGCGGTCTCTTCCACCATCTGCGGGCTGGAGGTAAACCAGCTGCGGGCGTCGCCGTGAGGGAACAGCTCCGGCAGCCGGTCATAGAACGCGCTGTCCCAGGCGACGATAGCGGTGACCGGCGCCTGCAGGGTCTTCGCAACGTTGCCGCTCGACAGGGCCGGGCGCAGCTTCTCTTTGCCTTCCGGTGTGCGGATGAAAACGAAGCGCGCCGGGGAGCAGTTAGCGGAGGTCGGTCCCATTTTCAGCAAGGCGTAGATTTCACGCAGCTGCTCGTCGCTGACCGGCCTGTCCAGCCAGCCGTTGTGGGTTCGGGCCTCGGTAAACAGCGCGGCGCAGGCGGCCGGGCTAATGGCTTCGCTCATAGATTCTCCTGGGGGACGGGCAGCATCGCGGCCAGCCCGTCGCATAAAATAGGGTTAAAGGTGGCGGTATCGGTGACGTTGCAGGCGTGGCCGCCCCAGGCCATTTCCGCCAGCTGGCTGCCGGGGATTGCCGCCTGCAGCACGCGGGAGCAGGAGGCCGGGACCAGCAGATCGTCAGCGGCGCTGATAATCAGCGTCGGGCAGGTTATCGCTGCCGCCCGCCGCGAAAAGTCGGCCTGCTTGAGGGCGTTCAGCCTTTTCAGTAAATTCTCTTTGCCCTGGAAATGGCTGATGGCGAGCGCGTCTTCGGCCTCCAGCCGCGGCAGGCGAGAGGCCATCCACTCCGCCGGATAGAGGAACAGCGGCTGCGCTTCTACCCACGCCTGCGCGCCGCCCGCGTGCAGCAGGCGTTCGCGCACCAGAAAGCAGCGGCGGGTATGCGGGGAGAGCGTCAGCCAGCCGTTCACCAGCACCAGGGCGCTTATCGCTTCGGGATGGTCCAGCGCCAGCTGCAGACCGATCAGCGCGCCCAGGGCGTGACCGACCAGCGCAAAACGCACAATCCCCGCCTCCTGCAGCGCCGCGTTAAGCTCCTGCGCCATGGCCGCCATGCTGTAGCCGACGGGCAGCGGGCCGCCGTTTTCACCGGTGCCTTTATGGTCATAGCTCACCAGCTGATAGTGCGGTTCGAGCGCCGCCCGCTGCGGTAGCCAGTAGCCGCCCGCGCCGCCGAGCCCGGCGCTCAGAACCACCACCGGCGCGCCCGGATAAGGTGCCGGGGAGACATTTAGCTTCATCATGCCGGCTTCCCGATATGCGCGACGGTGGCTATTTCCACCAGCGCATCGGGCTTCACCAGCCCGCACTGAATGCAGAAACGCGCCGGTTTGTCGCCGGGGAAGAACTCCGCGTAGACCTCATTAATCGCGGCGTAGTTTTTCCAGTCGGTGATAAAGATGCTGTTGAAGGTCACATCCGTCATACTGCCCCCCGCCGTCTCGATAACGCTCTTGATGGTTTCCAGCACGTGGCGGGTTTGCGCCTTTGGGTCGCCGATATAAACCACGTTGTTTTGCTTATCAAACGGCAGGGTGCCGGAGACGTAAACCACGCCGTCGGCCAGCGTGCCCGGGACAAACGGGGCGATAGGCGTGGTGGTGCCTGGCGGAATAATCACCTGTTTAGGCATAACGTTTCTCCTCGGAAAAGGCGCGCGGCGCGGCGGGCTCAAGGGCGGTACAGAAGCTGGCGACATCGCTGACCCAGCCAAAGAAGGTTTCGATATTGAACAGCGCCGCCTGCTGGGCGAACGCCGGACCGGCCTGATGGGTAGCGTCTTCCAGCACGATACCGAAATACTCGAGGAAGAAGCCGTCGCGCAGGGTCGATTCCACGCAGACGTTGGTGGCAATACCGGTAAAGATCAGATGGCGGATGCCGCGGCTGCGTAGAATGCTGTCGAGCGCGGTGTTAAAGAAGCCGCTGTAGCGCGGTTTCGGCAGCACGATATCGCCGGGCTGCGGCTTAAGCTGATCGACCAGCTGATAGTCCCAGCCGCCTTTCGCCAGCAGCTTGCCCTGCAGCTCCGGGTTCTTTCGCATGGTTTTCAGCGCGTTGGATTTATGAAAATTCGGCGAACCGGGGCCGCCGGCCTCCACGTACTGGTCGTCCCAGCCGTTCTGGAACCAGATAATCAGCATCCCGGCGGCGCGCGCGGCGGCCACGGCGACGTTGATATTGTCGATAACCGGGCGGGTGGCGGAAACGTCAAATCCGGCGAGGTCGAGATAGCCGCCCTGGCTGGCGTAGGCGTTCTGCATATCGACAACGATCAGCGCGCTCTGCTGCGGCGCAAAGGTCAGGGATTCCGGGCGAGCGGGCAGGGTAATCATCAGGCAACCTCTTGAGTCATGGTGGCGATATGGTCGCGGCAGCGCATCAGCGGCTGAATGCGCTGACCAAAGGCTTCGATACCGATAAGGAAATCATCAAACGTCAGCAGCACGCCGTCGGTGCCGGGGACCGCCGCCACTTCGTCGAGCATGCGGGCGACGCTGGCGTAAGAGCCGACAAGGGTGCCCATATTGATGTTGACCGCCGAGGTGGGATCGGCCATCTGGCGCACGTTGGTGTCGCTGCCGGAGCGGGTGTCTTTCTGGCTCTGTTCGGTGAGCCACGCCAGCGCTTCGTCATCGGCGCCGGCTTTGTAATGCTCCCATTTGGCGCGGGCCGCCTCGTCGGTTTCGTCGGCAATCACCATGAACAGGACGTAGGAACCGACGTCGCGGCCGGTTTTTTCCGCCGCCTCCATCATCCGCGCGGCGGTGGGGGCGAAGGCGGCAGGGGTGTTGACCCCTTTGCCGAAGCAGAAGTTGTAGTCAGCGTGCCGGGCGGAGAACGCCATACCGGCGTCGCTTTGCCCGGCGCAGATCACTTTCATCGGCTGCGACGGCTGCGGGCTGACGCGGCAGTCGTTCATGGTGAAGTAGTCGCCTTTAAAGTCGCTGCGCCCGGTTCCCCACAGGTCGCGCAGGACCTGGACATATTCGGTGAGATAGTCGTAGCGGCTGGCGAAGTAGTCGTCGCCCGGCCAGATGCCCATCTGCTCGTATTCCGGCTTTTGCCAGCCGGTGACCAGATTGACGCCAAAGCGGCCGCCGGAGATAGAGTCGATAGTCGAGGCCATGCGCGCGACGATCGCCGGGGGTAGCGTCAGCGTGGCGGCGGTGGCGTAGATCTGAATGCGCGAAGTGACGGCCGCCAGTCCGGCCATCAGGGTGAAGGACTCCAGATTATGATCCCAGAATTCGGTCTTGCCGCCGAAGCCGCGCAGTTTAATCATCGACAGCGCGAAATCGAAGCCGTAGTGTTCGGCTTTTTGCACGATGGCCTTATTGAGCTCAAACGTCGGCATGTACTGGGGAGCATGGGTGGAAATCAGCCAGCCGTTATTACCAATCGGAACGAAGACACCAATTTTCATACCTACCTCTCTGCATGTCGTTGAACAAGAAGGCGCGGCGCTGCATCCTGCATCTCCCTCAATCACCTCGCCTGAAAGATAAAGCAAAGGCGATGCCAGTTTTGCAAAGGCTAATGTTATTAAGGTGTTGCTGGATGGTTGCTGAAAATAGCAGCAATAAAAGTGGACTGAATGGTCAAAATCGGTGCACGAAAAAACCGCAGTCGTGCGCAATCAGGGTGCAGAGAGTCGTGTCGGCGCTGGGCTTTTGCTATGCTGATGGCGTGAAAAGAAGGAGATAACGAATGGCACAGGGCGGCGTGAAAAAGATCGGCAAACGCTCACAGGCGGTGAGCGCGAAAAAAGAGGCTATCCTGGCCGCCGCGCTGGACGCGTTCTCGCAGTTTGGTATCCACGGTACCCGGCTTGAGCAGGTCGCCGAACTGGCCGGGGTATCGAAAACGAACCTGCTCTACTACTACCCGTCGAAAGAGGCGCTGTATATTGCCGTGCTGCAGCAGATTCTGGCTATCTGGCTGGCGCCGCTAAAGGCCTTTCGCGAAGATATCAGCCCGCTGGTGGCCATCGGCGAATATATCCGCCTTAAGCTGGAGGTTTCCCGCGATCACCCGCAGGCGTCAAGGTTGTTCTGCCTGGAGATGCTGCAGGGCGCGCCGCTGCTGATGGGCGAGCTGACCGGCGATCTGAAAGCGCTGGTGGATGAAAAGTCGGCGATTATTTCCGGCTGGGTCGAGAGCGGCAGGCTGGCGCCGGTTGACCCGCAGCATCTGATCTTTATGATCTGGGCGACCACACAGCACTACGCCGATTTCGCCACTCAGGTTGAGGCGGTAACCGGCGCGACGCTGCGCGATGAGGCGTTTTTTCAGCAAACCGTCGATAACGTCCAGCGGATGATTATCGAAGGGATTCGCGTACGTTAATTGGCGGGCGGCAGCGGGCAGCTCTGATCGCCATCCTCGCACTGCAGCAGCGAGGCGAGGAACGATTCGCGCTCGACGGTTTTATCGGACATGCACTGGTTGATCAGCATCGGCTGTACGCTGCCGCCTTCAGCGCCGGAGGCGAGGAATTGACAGTCGGCGTCGCGCAGGGCAATCCACGACAGCTGCGCTTTTTTCAGCAACTCCTGCTGCTTGCCGGAGGCGCGCTTCAGCGCTTCCTGGTACGTTTCATTTAGTTTTTTGTCGTCAGCCTGGTACCGCTCGGCGGTGCACTGGTTCATTTCCGTTTGATTGCTGGCGTTGCTGCATTCGTCCGCCAGCGCATGGGTGCTTGCCAGCAGCGCGGCAAAAGCGAGTAAAGTGCGTTTCATTGGTCAACTCCCATAAAAAAAGCTCCCGTCCGGGAGCCTTAATTAACCACAGCCTGCGTCTGGTGTCATTAGCTGACGTTGTGCCGTCTGCTTTCCCGGGGGCGGCGCAAAGCGCCTTGCCCGGGCTACTGATAGTGCGGGCTGTGGTTGGGTAGCCCGGGTAAGGCATCAGCCGCAACCCGGGAAGCAGGCTTAGCCAATCGTCATCAGGCTGGCGTTGCCGCCGGCCGCGGCGGTATTGACGCTGAGCGAACGTTCAATATAGAGGCGCTCCAGCAGCAGATTGCTCTCGCCGCGGGCGAAGCCCTGCACCGACACGATCGCGCCATCGCGCGCCGCCACCTGTTCGCACAGTTCCCGCAGCTGATCGGAATCGCCGTGGTAGATAACCGCATCGAAAGGCTCGGTCGTCAGGGTTTCCGCTTTGGCGAAGTGGATCCGCGCGCTGACCTCACGCGGCAGCTTTTTCGCCAGCTCGCGCTGCAGAGGGGCGTCCGGCCACAGCACTTCGCAGCCAACGGCGGTCACGCCCGCCAGCTGGGTGAGCGCATCCTGCTCATTATCGGCCACGCACAGCACGCGGTCGCGCGGCATAAAGGTCAGGGTGTTGCGCTCGCCGGTTGGCCCCGGCAGCAGACGCTGGGTTCCGGCCTGCGCCTGCTCGCTGAACTGCTGGCACAAAGCCTGCAGCTCCGGGCGATCCGCCGCCCACTGCTGTAAAGCGACCAGCGGTTTTTCCAGCAGCGTCTTCAGCTGCGCGTCCAGCGGATACTCCGCGTCCTGGCGGGCGAGGGTAATCCCGACGGCGTTCTGCGGGCGGCTGGAGAGCAGCCGATACAGATACAGCGGGCCGCCGGCTTTTGGACCCGTACCCGACAGGCCCTCGCCGCCGAACGGCTGCACGCCGACCACGGCGCCGACCATATTACGGTTGACGTACAGGTTGCCGACATTGGCGCTGCCGGTGACCTGAGCGATGGTTTCGTCAATACGGGTATGCACGCCGAGGGTCAGACCGTAGCCGGAGGCGTTAATCTGTTTGACCAGCCCGTCCAGTTCGTTGCGGTTATAGCGCACTACGTGCAGCACCGGGCCGAAGACCTCTTTTTTCAGTTCATCGAAGCTGTCGAGCTCAATCAGCGTCGGCGGAACGAAAGTACCGCAGGTCCACTCGCGGGAATCTTCGCTGTTTTCGCGCACCGCCTGGAAGACTTTGCGCCCTTTTGCGCGCAGCGTCTGGATGTGGCGCTCGATATTCTCTTTGGCTTCGGCGTCAATCACCGGCCCGATATCGGTGGTCAGACGGCCCGGATTGCCCATCCGGCACTCGGCCATCGCGCCGCGCAGCATGGTCAGCGTATGATCGGCGATATCATCCTGCAGGCAGAGTACGCGCAGGGCGGAGCAGCGCTGCCCCGCGCTGTCGAACGCCGAGGCGAGCACGTCGACAACCACCTGCTCGGTTAATGCTGAAGAGTCGACGATCATCGCGTTCATGCCGCCGGTTTCGGCGATCAGCGGCGTCGGACGACCCTGAGCATCCAGCCGGCTGGCGATATTGCGCTGCAGCAGGGTGGCGACTTCGGTTGAGCCGGTAAACATCACGCCGCGTACGCGCTCGTCGGAAGTCAGCGCGGCGCCGACGGTTTCTCCGCGGCCCGGCAGCAGCTGAATAACGCCCGGCGGTACGCCCGCTTCCAGCAGGATCGCCACGCCCTGAGCGGCGATGAGCGGCGTCTGCTCGGCCGGTTTTGCCAGCACGGTATTGCCTGCCGCCAGCGCGGCGGCAATTTGTCCGCTAAAGATCGCCAGCGGGAAGTTCCACGGGCTGATACAGACGACCGGGCCCAGCGGGCGATGGGTTTCATTGTCAAAATCGTTGCGCACCTGACCGGCGTAGTAGTGGAGGAAGTCCACCGCTTCGCGCACTTCGGCAATCGCGTTGCTGAAGGTTTTCCCCGCTTCGCGCACCAGGATGCCCATCAGGGTCGGCATCTGGCCTTCCATCAGCACCGCGGCGCGTTCGAGGATCGCCGCGCGCTCCTGCGGCGGGGTGGCGAACCAGATTGGCGCGTTGTTAACCGCGCTGGTCAGCGCCTGCTGAACTTCGTCCTCGCTGGCTTCGCGCACGTAGCCGACGATATCTTTTGGCTCCGCCGGGTTCACGACCGCCTGCATTTCGCCTTCGGCCACCGGGTGCTCCAGCATCGGCAGCGCCTGCCATTTATGCAGCGCGCTGTTTAATAACGAGGAGGAGAGGGAGGCCAGACGATGCTCGTTGGCGAGATCCAGACCGGCTGAATTGCTGCGGTCTTTGCCGTAAAGGTCGCGCGGCAGCGGGATTTTCGGGTGCGGAAGACCCACCTGGCCCTCCTGCTGGGCCAGTTTTTCCACCGCGGCGACCGGGTCGGCAACCAGCTCATCCAGCGGCAGGGTGCTGTCAGCGATACGGTTCACGAACGAGGTGTTGGCGCCGTTTTCCAGCAGACGACGCACAAGGTAGGCCAGCAGCGTTTCGTGGGTGCCGACCGGCGCGTAGATACGGCACGGGCGGTTGAGTTTGCCATCGGCGACTTTACCGGTCACCTGCTCGTACAGCGGCTCGCCCATGCCGTGCAGGCACTGGAATTCGTACTGTCCCGGGTAGTAGTTCTGTCCGGCCAGCTGATAAATTGCCGCCAGGGTGTGGGCGTTATGGGTCGCGAACTGCGGATAGATCAGGCTCGGCACCGCCAGCAGCTTTTTCGCACAGGCCAGATAGGAGACGTCGGTGTAGACCTTGCGGGTATAGACCGGATAGCCTTCGAGACCGTCCATCTGCGCGCGTTTGATTTCGCTGTCCCAGTAGGCGCCTTTGACCAGACGAATCATCAGGCGGCGACGGCTGCGGGTCGCGAGGTCGATTAGGTAGTCAATCATGAACGGGCAGCGTTTCTGATAGGCCTGGATCACAAAGCCAATCCCGTTCCAGCCCGCCAGCTCCGGTTCAAAGCAGAGTTTTTCCAGCAGATCGAGAGAGATCTCCAGGCGATCGGCCTCTTCGGCGTCAATGTTGATACCGATATCGTACTGGCGCGCCAGCAGGGTCAGCGATTTCAGGCGCGGGTAAAGCTCTTCCATCGCGCGGTCGTACTGGGCGCGGCTGTAGCGCGGGTGCAGCGCGGAGAGCTTAATCGAAATGCCCGGCCCTTCATAAATGCCCCGTCCGTTGGAGGCTTTGCCGATGGCGTGGATCGCCTGCTGGTAGGAGACCATATAGGCCTGGGCATCGTCGGCGGTCAGCGCCGCTTCGCCCAGCATATCGTAGGAGTAGCGGAAGCCTTTGTCTTCCAGCTTGCGGGCGTTGGCCAGCGCTTCGACGATGGTTTCGCCGGTGACGAACTGCTCGCCCATCAGGCGCATCGCCATATCGACGCCTTTACGAATCAGCGGTTCGCCGCTTTTGCCGATAATACGGTTCAGCGAGCGCGACAGGCTGGTTTCGTTGTGGGTGGAGACCAGCTTGCCGGTAAACAGCAGCCCCCAGGTGGCGGCGTTGACGAACAGCGACGGGCTGCGGCCGATATGCGACTGCCAGTTGCCGTTGCTGATTTTGTCGCGGATCAGGGCATCGCGGGTGGCTTTGTCGGGAATGCGCAGCAGCGCTTCCGCCAGGCACATCAGGGCCACGCCTTCCTGCGAGGAGAGCGAGAACTCCTGCAGCAGGCTCTGCACCATTCCGGCGCGGCCGCTGGCGGTTTTCTGATTGCGCAGCTTCTCCGCCAGCTGATAGGCGAGCTTGTGCGCCTGTTCGCCGAGAGTCTGCGGCAGGCGAGCCTGCTCCAGCAGCATCGGCACGGCGTCGGTTTCGGCCCAGCGCCAGGCGGCGGTGATCGACGCGCGGGAAACGGACTGCGGCAGGATCTGCTCGGCGAAATCGAGGAAGGGCTGATAAGGTTCGTCAGCCGGATGACCGGCCTCATCGCTTTCGTTCGCCGCGCCGGACAGCAGCGCCGGCAGCTCCGGCAGCGTCTCGTCGTTTTCCAGCTTTTCCAGATAGTTGAAAATGGCCTGTTTAATCAGCCAGTGCGGCGTGCGGTCAATACGGCTCGCCGCGGATTTAATGCGTTCACGCGTCGCGTCGTCAAGTTTTACACCCATGGTGGTGGTGCCCATGTCAGGAACTCCTGTAATAGAACGTCTTCGTGCCAAGATGAGGTTGCGTAGAAATATCTACCATGTTGCAACTTTGTGCAACCTTGTTAATTGAGAATTGTGTGGCAGGTAGAAAAACGCCGTGAATGTTAAAAATGATGATGAAAATAGCAGGTATTTATCCCCTGTCTAATAAGGTATTTCTATGCGTCACTTAACACTTTTGCGTGGTGCAACCGCTAAAAACGTGAGAGAGTGCAACCTATAACAAAATGAAGTTTGGTCCCGGAAGCATTTCGTGTAAATGCTGTGTTAAATCGTTTGTGAAAAAACAAAGCTTCCGTCAGGATACGGTCGCCCAATACAACCAATAGGCCATTGCCCCGTTCCGGTAGTGGATAAAACGACAAATTTGGATGCTGTCGACAAAAATTCTGGAGATTTTTACATGGCTATTAGCACACCCATGTTGGTGACTTTTATTGTTTATATTTTTGGCATGGTACTCATCGGCTTTATTGCCTGGCGCTCGACAAAGAACTTTGATGATTATATTCTCGGCGGCCGCAGCCTTGGCCCATTTGTCACCGCGCTCTCCGCCGGAGCCTCCGATATGAGCGGCTGGCTGCTGATGGGGCTGCCGGGGGCGATATTTATTTCCGGTATTTCCGAAAGCTGGATTGCCATTGGCCTGACGTTAGGCGCATGGATTAACTGGAAGCTGGTGGCGGGGCGTTTGCGGGTCCATACCGAGGCGAATAATAACGCCCTGACGCTGCCGGATTATTTCACCGGCCGTTTTGAAGACAAAAGCCGCGTGCTGCGAATTATCTCGGCGCTGGTCATTTTGTTATTTTTCACCATCTATTGCGCTTCCGGTATTGTGGCCGGCGCGCGTCTGTTTGAAAGCACCTTTGGCATGAGCTACGAAACCGCGCTGTGGGCCGGGGCGGCGGCAACCATTATTTATACCTTTGTCGGCGGCTTCCTCGCGGTAAGCTGGACCGATACCGTTCAGGCCAGCCTGATGATATTCGCCCTGATCCTGACGCCGGTGATGGTGGTGATTTCCGTCGGCGGGTTTGGCGATTCCCTGGAAGTGATTAAGCAAAAGAGCATTGAGAACGTTGATATGCTCAAGGGCCTGAACTTCGTGGCGATTATTTCGCTGATGGGCTGGGGCCTGGGCTATTTTGGTCAGCCGCATATTCTGGCGCGCTTTATGGCGGCGGATTCGCATCACAGCATCGTTCACGCCCGTCGCATCAGCATGACCTGGATGATCCTCTGCCTGGCGGGTGCCTGTTCCGTCGGCTTCTTCGGTATTGCCTACTTCAATAACAACCCGGCCGTTGCCGGTGCGGTTAATCAGAACGCCGAACGCGTCTTTATCGAACTGGCGCAGATTCTGTTCAACCCGTGGATTGCCGGGATCCTGCTGTCGGCGATTCTGGCGGCGGTGATGTCCACCCTGAGCTGCCAGCTGCTGGTGTGCTCAAGCGCCATTACTGAAGATCTGTATAAAGCGTTTTTGCGTAAAAATGCCGGGCAGAAAGAGCTGGTATGGGTAGGACGCTTTATGGTGCTGCTCGTCGCGTTAATTGCGATCGCCCTGGCGGCCAACCCGGAAAACCGCGTGCTGGGTCTGGTGAGCTACGCATGGGCTGGCTTTGGCGCGGCGTTTGGCCCGGTGGTGCTGTTCTCGGTGATGTGGTCACGAATGACCCGTAACGGTGCGCTGGCCGGGATGATCATCGGCGCCTTAACGGTCATTATCTGGAAGCAGTTCGGCTGGCTGGGCCTGTATGAAATCATCCCAGGCTTTATCTTTGGTAGCCTGGGGATTGTGGTCTTCAGCCTGCTGGGTAAAGCGCCCTCCGCCGAGATGCAGCGACGCTTCGCCGAAGCGGACGCCCATTATCACTCCGCGCCGCCGGTGCGCGCGACCGCCGAGTAATCCTCTGCAACCCCATCAAGCCCGCGTAATGCGGGCTTTGTTATTTATGCCTCTTGCTAATGGCTTGAAAATACGCTGATATCTCAGCACAAATAACAATGAGGGTAGCAAAATGAGTTTCAAACAGGGTGCAGTGGCGCTGGTACTGGCAGGGATATTAAGCGGCTGCGTAGCGCCCGCCGCGAAGACGGCTCCGGCGGCGGACGCTAACGCCTGCCCGGCGGATAACGCCATGGTGCAAACCACGCTTTATTTCGGCTTAAGCCGTCCGGCCGGGAAGGATATTACCGCGCAGGAGTGGCAGCAGTTCGTTGACCGCGACGTGACGCCGCGCTTTCGCGATGGCCTGACGGTCTTTGACGCGCGCGGGCAGTGGCTGGGCAATGACGGTACCGTGGCGCGCGAGCAGAGCAAAGCGCTGATGCTGATTCATGGCAAAGATGCGAAGAGCGAAGAGGGGATTGAGGCGCTGCGCACGACCTATAAATCACGCTTTGCGCAGGAGTCGGTGATGCGCGTTGACCAGCCGGTCTGCGTACATTTTTAATTTGAATCAGGTGATATTCCCGGGTTGCGGCTAACGCCTTACCCGGGCTACATAGCTACGCGGGCCTGTTACCCCGGGGTAACAGGCCAAACGCGCTTCGGTTACAGTACCAGCCCCGCAAAGCTGGCGGAGAGCAGGCTGACCAGCGTTGCGCCATACACCAGGCGCAGGCCGAAGCGGGAAACGATATTCCCCTGCTGCTCGTTCAGGCCTTTAATCGCCCCGGCGATAATGCCGATAGAGGCAAAGTTGGCGAAGGAAACCAGGAACACGGATAAAATTCCCAGCCCGCGCGGCGTCATGCTGGCGGCTATTTTTTGCAGCTCAATCATAGCGACAAATTCATTGGCCACCAGTTTCGTCGCCATAATACTCCCGGCGTTCAGCGCATCGCTAAGCGGAATGCCAATCAGCCACGCCAGGGGATAAAAGACGTAGCCGAGGATCTGCTGGAAGCTCAGGCCAAATATCGTGGCGAACAGGGCATTTATGGCGCTAATTAAGGCGATAAAACCAATCAGCATCGCCAGAATAATCATCGCGACTTTAAAACCGGCCAGAATATATTCACCGAGCATTTCAAAGAAGCTCTGGGATTCATGCAGTTTTTCAAGCTTGATCTCCTCCTCGCTGCCCGGACGCGTCGGGTTAATGATCGACAGCACAATAAAGGTGCTGAACATATTCAGGATCAGCGCGGCGACGACGTATTTCGCGTCGAGCATACTCATATAAGCGCCGACGATGGAGAGCGACACCGTCGACATCGCGGTGGCCGACATGGTGAACAGGCGGCGGGAAGAGAGATCGCCGAGCACGCCTTTATAGGCAATAAAGTTCTCTGATTGACCGAGAATCAGCGAACTGACCGCGTTGAAGGACTCCAGCTTACCCATACCGTTAACCTTTGACAGCAGGGTGCCAATCAGGCGAATAAAAATTGGCAGAATACGCCAGTGCTGAAGAATACCGATGAGCGCGGAGATAAAGACAATGGGGCACAGCACGCCAAGGAAAATAAACGCCAGCCCTTTTTCACTCATGCCGCCAAATACAAAGTTGGTGCCTTCGGCGGCAAAGCCGAGCAGTGATTCAAAAAAGGATGCGATATTTTTCACTAGCCACAGGCCGCTTTCGGCGTGGAGAAAAAAGAAAGCCAGGGCAACTTCAATAATAATTAACTGGATAATATAGCGAATGCGGATTTTTTTACGGTCGTAGCTGGCAAGCCAGGCAAGGGCGAGGATAACCACCAGCGCCAGCAGGAAGTGCAAGAATTGAGTCATGTCGTTTATTTCGCAGGTCAATAAGGCCGCCATTTAGCCACAGCCGGGCAGCCGGGTAAATATCTGGCGCAAAAAATCCCGTCCTCCTGCCCGAGGGGCCTGGGTTGCGAGATAATCGCGCAAGTCATTATTTGTTCGCGACTGATTTACAAATCGTCATCATTCACTCCACATTTCACTTGTGTTTCTGATTATTGTAATGATAATCACTATCATAAATATTTACCTATCTTTGCATCAGTTGACTGCGGTTCACATTTAAGGGTGTTGGCATGTTTGTCCCATTTCTCATCATGTTACGTGAAGGCCTGGAAGCTGCGCTGATTGTCAGCCTGATTGCCAGCTATCTGAAACGCACCCAGCGCGGTAGCTGGATTGGCGTCATGTGGATTGGGGTGCTGCTTGCGGCGGCGCTGTGCCTGGGCCTCGGAATTTTTATCAACGAAACCACCGGCGAGTTTCCGCAGCGCGAGCAGGAGCTGTTCGAAGGCATCGTGGCGGTGGTGGCGGTGTGCATTCTGACCTGGATGGTGTTCTGGATGCGTAAGGTGTCGCGCAACGTCAAACAGCAGCTTGAGCAGGCGGTTGATAATGCCCTCCAGCGTGGAAATAACCACGGCTGGGCGCTGGTGATGATGGTTTTTTTCGCCGTCGCGCGTGAAGGCCTGGAATCGGTCTTCTTCCTGCTCGCCGCTTTCCAGCAGGATGTCGGAATCTGGCCGCCCATCGGCGCGATGCTCGGCCTGGCGACGGCCATCGTTTTAGGGTTCCTGATCTACTGGGGCGGCATCCGCATGAATCTCGCCGTCTTTTTCAAATGGACCAGCCTGTTTATTTTACTGGTGGCCGCAGGCCTCGCCGCGGGGGCTATCCGCGCCTTCCATGAGGCCGGACTGTGGAACCATTTCCAGGCGGTCGCCTTCGACCTGAGCAACGTCATTTCGACGCACACCCTATTCGGCACGCTGCTGGAAGGGATCTTCGGCTATCAGGAAACGCCGACCGTCAGCGAAGTGGCGGTCTACTTTATCTATTTGATCCCGGCGCTGGTGCTGTACGTCTCGCCGCCGGGTAAAAAAACCACCGCATCCCGGGCAGCGTAGTCGGGCATCGCGGATTGCAATAGTGACAACATACTTATCGAAAGGGATGGTCATGATGAATCATTTTCGTCGTAATGCGCTGCAGCTTACGCTTGCTGCGCTGTTCAGCTCGGCTTTTTACGCCCAGGCGGCCGATATTCCGCAGGTCAAAGTGACCGTCACCGACAAACAGTGCGAGCCGATGAACGTCACCGTGAAGGCGGGTAAAACCCAGTTCATCATTCAGAACCACAGCCAGAAAGCGCTGGAGTGGGAGATTCTGAAAGGGGTGATGGTGGTGGAAGAGCGGGAGAATATCGCCCCCGGCTTTACGCAAAAGCTGACGGCCAACCTGCAGCCGGGTGAATATGATATGACCTGCGGCCTGCTGACTAACCCGAAAGGCAAACTGACGGTGACCGGCGAGGCGACCAAAGATGCCGCCAAAGCCGATGCGCTGCTCAGCCTGGGTGAAGCTATTACCGCCTATAAAGCCTGGGTCACCGCCGAGACCGCGGAGCTGGTTAGCGGCACGAAAGCCTTTACCGATGCGGTGAAAGCGGGCGATATCGAGAAGGCGAAAGCGCTGTACGCGCCGACGCGCCAGCACTATGAACGTATTGAACCGATCGCCGAACTGTTCTCCGATCTCGATGGCAGCATTGACGCCCGCGAGGATGACTACGAGAAAAAAGCCGAAGATCCGAAATTCACCGGCTTCCACCGGCTGGAAAAAGCGCTGTTTGGCGATAACAGCGTCAAGGGAATGGATAACTATGCCGATCAATTGAACGCTGACGTTCTCGAGCTGCAAAAACGCATTAGCGAACTGGCGTTCCCGCCGTCAAAAGTGGTCGGCGGCGCGGCCGGTCTGATTGAAGAAGTGGCCGCCAGCAAAATCAGCGGCGAAGAAGATCGCTACAGCCATACCGACCTGTGGGATTTCCAGGCCAACATTGACGGCGCGCAGAAAATCGTCGACCTGCTGCGTCCGCAGCTGCAAAAAGAGAACAGCGCGCTGCTGGCGAAGGTGGATGCCAACTTCAAAAAGGTGGACGCCATTCTCAGCAAATACCGCACCAAAGATGGCTTTGAGACCTATGACAAGCTGACGGATGCCGATCGTAACGCGCTGAAAGGCCCGATCACCACGCTGGCGGAAGATTTGGCCCAGCTGCGCGGGATCCTGGGTCTGGACTAAGGCGATGGCTGAGCAAAAATATGATGTTAATCAACCGTCCCGGCGGCGGTTGTTAAAAGGGATCGGCGCGCTTGGCGGCGCGCTGGCGATATCCGGCGGCTGTCCGGTGGCGCACGCGGCAAAAGACAATAGCTCTCCGGGCACGGTGTCGCCGGATGCGCGTCAGGAAGCGCAGCCGTTTTATGGTCCACATCAGGCAGGGGTGCTGACCCCGCAGCAGGCGTCGATGATGATTGTCGCCTTTGATGTGCTGGCCAGCGATAAAGCGGACCTTGAGCGGCTGTTTCGCCTGCTGACCCGGCGTATCGCCTTTCTGACCAAAGGCGGTCCCGCGCCGGAGACGCCGAACCCGCGGCTGCCGCCGATGGACTCAGGCATTCTCGGGCCGTGGATCGCCCCGGATAATTTGACGATCACCGTCTCGGTGGGGCATTCGCTGTTTGACGAGCGTTTCGGTCTGGCTAATCATGCGCCGAAGAGGCTGCAAAAGATGACGCGTTTTCCGAACGATTCGCTGGATGCGGCGCTGTGCCACGGCGATCTGCTGCTGCAAATTTGCGCCAACACCCAGGATACGGTGATTCACGCCCTGCGGGATGTGATTAAGCACACCCCGGATTTGCTCAGCGTGCGCTGGAAGCGGGAAGGGTTTATCTCCGACAGCGCCGCGCGCAGCAAGGGTAAAGAGACGCCGGTGAATCTGCTGGGCTTCAAAGACGGCACCGCGAATCCGGTGAGCACCGATAAGGCGCTAATGGATAAAGTGGTGTGGGTCACCGCCGACCAGGGAGAGCCAGCGTGGGCGACGGGCGGCAGCTATCAGGTGGCGCGGATTATTCAGTTCCACGTTGAGTTCTGGGATCGCACGCCGCTGAAAGAGCAGCAGACTATTTTTGGCCGCGATAAACTGAGCGGCGCGCCGCTTGGGATGCAGCACGAGCACGATGTCCCGGATTACAGCAAAGACCCTGACGGCGATACCATTGCGCTCGATAGCCACATTCGTCTGGCGAACCCGCGTACCCCGGAAACCGAATCCAGCCTGATGATGCGCCGGGGCTATAGCTATTCGCTGGGGGTGACCAATTCCGGCCAGCTGGACATGGGGCTGCTGTTTGTTTGCTACCAGCACGATCTGGAAAAAGGCTTCCTGACGGTGCAAAAGCGCCTGAATGGAGAAGCGCTGGAGGAGTACGTGAAGCCCATTGGCGGCGGCTATTTCTTTGTTCTGCCGGGGGTTATCGACGGTCGGCATTATCTCGGGCAATCGCTGCTCGAAGCCTGACGTACCTGCCCGCAAGGGCAGGGCGTTTTCTGCTGTTTTTCCATTCATTTTTTGTATTTCCTGCCTTGTTTCATTTTTCTGTAATCTTATAGTCGGAAACTCTCCTCAGCTGCGATGAGAATTATTTGTTGTCTGTGTGTGAAAAATAAGTTGCGCTTAGAATTATTTCTGATGTACTTATTACAGGCGCGGTAGTTCTCGGCAGTAGTCTCGTTTCATTATGGAGATCGCGAATGCCCGATTGCTGTAACGGAAAACGTCAAACCCCAGACCGTACTTATCAGCACGGGAGCCCAACTTCCGGCCGCGATTTTCACACCGCAAAATCCTTCTCCTCTATCAAAGAAAACCAGAACCCAGGCAAGGTTACCGGTGCGCGTAGCCGTGACCCTCTGCCAATTCGTCAGGCAAGCAATGGCTTACAAGGAAGCCAAACCTCAATCGTTAGTGCGCATAATCGCGTCGATCGTGGCGCGTGTGATGTAAACCAACAACGCAAGGTGCTATCCATGGGAAGACAAAAAGCAGTGACCAGAGCTCGTCGTGAGGCCAAACGTGTGCTGAGACAGGATTCGCGAAGCCATAAGCAGCGCGAAGAAGAATCGGTCACATCGCTTGTGCAAATGAGTGGCGTAGAAGCCATTGGCATGGCGCGGGATAGCCGCGACGCATCGCCAATCGAAGCGCGCAATGACGCTCAGGCGCATTATTTGAATGCCATCGACAATAAACAGCTGATCTTCGCCACGGGCGAGGCCGGGTGCGGTAAGACCTGGATTAGCGCGGCAAAAGCAGCTGAAGCCCTGATCCATAAGGATGTGGACAGAATTATTGTTACCCGTCCCGTTCTGCAGGCCGACGAAGATCTCGGCTTCTTACCGGGAGATATCGCCGAGAAGTTTGCTCCCTATTTCCGACCGGTCTATGACGTGCTGGTGAGAAGGCTAGGGGCTTCCTTTATGCAGTACTGCCTGCGTCCGGAAATCGGCAAGGTGGAAATCGCGCCGTTCGCCTATATGCGCGGACGTACATTTGAAAATGCGGTGGTGATTCTGGACGAGGCCCAGAACGTGACCGCTGCGCAAATGAAGATGTTTTTGACCCGCCTCGGGGAGAACGTGACGGTTATCGTCAACGGCGACATTACCCAGTGCGATTTACCTTCAGGCGTACGGTCGGGTCTGACCGATGCGCTAGCGCGTTTTGAAGAGGATGAGATGGTGGGTATTGTGCGCTTTACAACCGATGATTGCGTGCGCTCAACGCTTTGCCAGCGTGCGCTGAAAGCCTACTACTGAGTTCTTCTGCGTCTGCAAAGCCCGGGTGACCGGGCTTTGTTTTTGCTGCACTACAGAAGAGCCTGCAGTGAAGGAGCGGCCATCGTGGCTTCAAAAGGAACGATCTCGACTTTCGCTACGCCCGATTGCTGAAATGGATCCCGGCTCAGCCAGTTTTGCAGCCCATCCATATCATCGCCTTTAGCCAGAATCACGCCGCCGGACCTGGGGATTTTACGCCCCGAAGCGAGAAATATTCCGTCAGCATAGCCTTGCTTTAGCCATTCCACGTGCGCAGCAAGCTGGGCGTCTACCTGATCAAGCGGTTTAACGTAAGTCAGAACAACAACGGCAATGGTGCTCATTTTCCTTCCTTAACATTTAAATGTAACGCTGCAGAAGCTTATCATTCACGTGAACAGGGCTTCAGGTTTTTTTAATCAACTGACGCGGTGGGTGTCTGGACGAGCGCGGGAGCGATTAAAATGTCCAGGTGATTGCCGCGGTCACGGAACCTTCATTGCGCCGTGAGACTATCGGGCTGTCAGCGGCGTGTTCTCCGAGCCAGGTATAGCCGGCGCTGAGCGTGGAACCCCAATGCTCGTCATATTGATGGCTCCAGGTCAGCGCGTTGTCGATGCCGTAAAATCCGCCGGGTGCGCGATAGGGGCGATAGCCGGAACGGGCGCTCTGCCGTTGATCGACCCCGTAAAAGGTATTGGCGTACCGGCCGTCGCCAAACAGCGCGGCGGACTGTAAGGCAACGATATCCTGCGAGTTCTGGAGCAGCAGGAGGGTTGCGGAGGTCTGATAATGCACGCCCTGGGCGTCGGTGAGCGGAAGCGTAGCCTTACCTTCAACGGTGAGCCACGGCGTGACCGACCAGCCGACGGCGAAGGCGGTATTCATGGTGGCTTTAATATTACCCATCCCCTTCAGCGTATTCGCCCCATCGCGCCAGCCTGAGTTTTTTTCCGCTCGCCCGAGGTCATAACCGAGCGTGTGCTCGAAGTAGAGACCGCTGTCGCCAGCCAGGTCATAGCCTATGCCTTTTTGACTATCAATAAAGAAAGCGCCTTTCCGCCCCTGTAGTACGGGAACCACCTGCCAACTCTGCTTGTCAGAGCCGCTGTAACGAGGCGCGTATTTTCCGCCCACCCCGATAGTCAGCCCATCGGAAGGCGCGGCGGCTTCATCGGCACGCGCGCCGGGTGTTATCGCCATTAAAAACGGCACGACCATATACGGCGAAATTTTTCTGGCTATCATACTGTTCTCCACGTGGACGCGGGCGCCGTCGATAAGGACGCGCCGCAGAATGCCGGTGCAGTATGGTTTTGCTAAATCAATGAACGGTCGGGATAGTGTTAAGAAACGGTCAAGGTGAACAGATGTTGTCCAGAAGAGTGTTGATAATTGAAGATGACGCCGATGCGGCCGGGGTGCTTGAGGCCTATTTACGCCGGGAAAACTATGATGTGGCGGTCACCGTGGATGGCCTCGCTGGACTGGATATGGCGCAGCGCTGGAAACCCGATCTGATTCTGCTGGACGTGATGCTGCCCGGGCTGAACGGCACCGAGGTGCTGGCCAGCCTGCGGCGGAAAAGCGATGTGCCGGTGATTATGGTTACCGCGATGGGGGATATGCCCGATCGTATTGGCGCGCTGCGCTATGGCGCCGACGATTATGTGGTGAAACCCTATCATCCTGGCGAGGTGGTGGCGCGAGTTCAGGCCGTACTCCGGCGGAGCCGCAAAGCGGAGACGCAGGAAGACATTCTGCGCTGGCAGGGGCTGGAGGTGGACGTCGCTGCCATCGTCGCGGCCGTCAGCAATCCGGGGGAATCTGTCCATGTTCTCGATCTTACCCCGACCGAGTTTTCGCTTCTGGCTACGCTGATGCGCGCCCCCGTCCGTCCCTTTTCGCGACAGTATCTGCTGGAGCGCTGCCTTCCTGAGAGCGAAGCGCTTGAGCGCGTGGTGGATACGCATATCTATAACCTGCGTAAAAAACTGGAGGGGGCGGGGGTATCCGGGGTGCTAGTCAACGTTCGCGGCGTGGGCTACAGGTTCAGACAGCCATGATGAAGACCCGTCACTCCTCTCTCTGGCGCTGGATTTGCGGGCGCATTCTGGCGCTGGCCATCGGCAGCGTGATTGTTATCGCCACCTGTATGTGGCTGCGTTTCGCCGTGCAGAACTATTGGATCATGCACAAAATGCCGCCCGCTTTGCGGGAGGAATTCATTGCGCTCAGCCGCAATCCGGAGGCCAACCCGGCGCGTTTTCATCAGATTGTCGATACCTGGTGGGGATTGAGCTATTCCACGCCCTCTATCGCCTCGGCGGACTGGGTGACCGTGGCGGTGCTGGTGCTGGTCATGATCCCCTTCATTGTCGTTATGGGGCTCCGCTATGCCCGTCCGCTCTCGCTGCAGTTCAGCCGTCTTCGTGATGCGGCGAAGGACGTCACCGGGGGGCAATTTGGCCGCCAGGCGGAGCTGATTGAGGACGCGCCAGCGGAAATGATCCGCTTTGCTGCCGACTTTAACAAAATGACCGGCCAGCTGGCCCGCTATGATAAAGAACTCCGCGCCTCGCATGTTGCGATGGCGCATGAGCTTCGCTCCCCGTTGACGGCGGCGATTGGCCGTCTGCAGGGAATGCTGGATGGCGTTTTTGATACCCAGCCGCAGCAGCTGGAGATGGTGATGAAACAACTCCAGCATCTGAATCGATTAACCGATGAGCTGCATCTGCTTTCCCTGGCGGATGCCGGCAATCTGGTGCTCGATGAGCGGCTATTTTGTCTGGATGAGCTCCTTCAGGAGCGAGCCGCATGGTTAACGCCGCAGGCGGACGCGCAGAGCGTGACGATCGCCATTCAGCCATCGCCGTCCTGTCCCTTCCGCGGCGATGCTTTTCGCATGGGCCAGGTATTTAGCGTACTGATGGAAAATGCCGTACGCTACGGGCGCAGGGGGGGACATCTGGCAATTACGCTGCGCCGCGGCGAGGGCGCTTACACCATTGATTTTGTCGATGATGGGCCCGGCGTGGCGAGGCATTTTTTACCGGAAATGTTTGAACGTTTTACCCGCGAGGAGGCGTCCCGCGCCAGACACTCCGGCGGCAGCGGCCTCGGATTATCCATTGCGCGCGCTATCTGCGTGGCGCACGGGGGGCGCATCAGCGCGTCGCTACCGGCGAGCGGCGGTCTGCAGATTCGCGTTGTTCTGCCGTACGCTCCCGCCACAGAAGAAAACAGCCTGCCTTGATAATCCCTTGACACAACATCGAGCCATTCTCGATGAATGTGTCATGTAATGGCGCCATTTCCCGAACGGAGTGGCGTTTATGTTATATGAGTTAGTTCTTTCCCTTCGTCAGTGCGTGTCCGCTTTGCTCGGCGCAGAACGGACGCTATCCTGGTTTGCGCTGTTGCCGCCGATCGTACTGGTCCTGATGATCGTACCGCTTGTGGGCTGCGGCGATAAAAGCGCCGAAAAGCCCGCGCCGGCCCGCCCGGTGCGCTACGTGGTGGTGGGTTCCCCGGCGACGCTTCCCGCTCTGGAAAGAACGGGCGAAATCCACGCGCATGATGAGACGGCCCTGAGCTTTCGTACGGCGGGCAGGATGCTGACGCGCGCGGTGGATGTCGGCGATCGGGTCAACTACGGGCAGCTGCTGGCGACGCTTGAAGAGACCAGCGCGCGAAATCAGCTGGACAGCGCGACGGCTGACGATGAGAGCGCCCGAGCGACCGCCCGGGTCGCCGCGCTGAACGTTAACCGCATGCAGAAGCTCATCGCCACGGGCGCAATCGCCCGCTCTCAGCTGGACAGCGCGCAGGCGGACTGGCTGGTCGCCAGCGCCCGGGTGAAGAGCAGCGAGGCCGCCTTGCGCAACGCCAGGGAAAGCCTGGGCTGGACGCGTCTTACTTCGCCGGGTGAGGGGGTTATCACGGCGGTCAGCGCCTCTCCCGGTCAGGTGGTCAGCGCCGGAGAGACGGTGGTGACGCTGGCGGCGGGTCAGGCGCGCGATGTGGTGTTTGATATCCCGGATCCCGCTAAGGTTGAGGCGCAAAGGGCGGAAGAATTTCAGGTTGCTTTGCTCAGCGATGCCGGGGTGAAGGCCTATGCTGTTTTGCGTGATATTAGCCCACAGGCCGATCCCCAGACCCGGACATGGCGCGTCAGGGCAACGCTCAAGAAACCGCCCGCCGCGATGGCGCTGGGCGCCAGCGTCACGGTAAGGCTGCCGTCATCAGGCTCGACGGGATACGCCATACCGGCTTCTGCGCTGAGCCGCTGCGGAGATAAACCGGCCGTCTTTGTCATCACCCCGCAGATGCAGGCGCAGCTGCGCGTTGTCGTTCCCGCCAGCTACACGGCTTCTTCCGCGATCATCGCCTCCGGCCTTGTGCCCGGCGACCGGGTTATTACCGCCGGCGTTAGCAAACTGCGCCCGGGCGAAAAAGTCGTCGCCGGAGAGAGGCTGCCGTGAAAATAGCGCCGTCAAAAAATCGCTTTAACCTTTCTGCATGGGCGCTGGAAAACCCGCAAATGGTCAGTTTCTTTATGCTGCTGATTATGGTTATCGGTTCGCTCAGCTATACGCTGCTGCCGCGAAATGAAGATCCGGCTTTCACTATCAAAACGGCGGTAGTCTCGGCGCAGTGGCCGGGCGCGTCGGTAACGGATACCACGCATCTGGTGACGGATGTCCTGGAGAAAAAATTACAGGAAACGCCCTGGCTCGATTATATCGAAAGTGAAACCCGAGCCGGGCAAACGGTTATCTATATTAATCTCCGCGATGACACCCCGGCGCACAACGTCCCGGCGATCTGGTACCAGATCCGCAAAAAAATGCAGGATATTGCGCCATCGCTGCCGGAAGGCGCGCAGGGACCGAGCGTGAACGATGAGTTTGACGACACGTACGGCACCATTTACGGATTTATCCCTGACGGATATAGCCTTGAAGAGGTGCGACAGCGGGTGGAGACGATCCGCCGTGAACTGATGTCCGTGCCGGATATCGGCAAAACGGTCCTCCTTGGCGAGCCGCAGGAGCAGGTAGTCATCGCTTTTTCACCCGCCCGGCTGGCCGGTATGGGGCTTACCATTCAGCAGGTTGCGGACGCTCTGAAGGCCCAGAATGCCGTGGTGCCGGCAGGAACCCTGCGCACCGGGCAGGAGAATATCACGCTAAACGTCAGCGGGGCCCTCAGGACCGAAGCGAGCCTGCGCGCCGTCATCCTGCACATCAACGATCGCTATCTTCCCCTGACCGATATTGCCACGATTGAAAGAAGCGCGGCCGAACCACCTTCAGCGGAGTTTCGCGTCAACGGACGTCCTGCCGTTGGGCTGGCGATTTCCATGGCGCCGACGGGCAATATGCTGCGCTTTGGCGAGACGCTGAATAACAGAATGCGCGCCATCGGCGTCGGGCTACCGCACGGCATCGAGATAGTTAAAGTGGCTGACCAGTCGGCGGTGGTCAGCGGCGCCGTAAGCGGATTTGTCCGGGTACTGGTGGAAGCCGTGCTGATTGTGCTGGCGGTTTCTTTTGTCTCGCTGGGATTAAGGGCCGGGCTGGTGGTGGCCGCGGCGATCCCGCTGGTGCTGGCGATGACCTTTACCGGGATGATGCTGGCAGGCATTGGTCTACAGCGCATCTCTCTCGGGGCCCTGATCGTTGCGCTAGGGCTGCTGGTGGATGATGCCATGATCGCCGTGGAAACCATGGTATCCCGGCTTGAGGCCGGCGATACGCGACGGCAGGCGGCGACGTACGCTTTCCAAACCATGGCATTTCCGATGTTGACCGGTACGCTGGTCATGATTGCCGGATTTATTCCCGTCGGTTTTGCCTCATCCAGCGCGGGCGAATACTGCTTTTCGCTGTTTGCCGTGGTGCTGATGGCGCTTCTGAATTCATGGGTCGTGGCGATTCTGTTCTCCCCTTTGACCGGAACGTGGCTGCTGCCGGAAAAGCTGAAACATCGTGCCGCAGGCCCGGGCCGCATGGCGCGGGGATATGGACGACTTCTGCGTACGGTGCTGCGCCACCGGCTTGCCACCCTGGGGATTGCGCTGGCCGCGCTGGGGCTGTCGGTGTACGGGACCACGTTTATGCAGGGGGAGTTTTTCCCTTCATCTGATCGCCCGGAGCTGCTGGTCAGCCTGACGCTTCCGGCCAATGCTTCGCAGACGGAAACGGAGAAACAAACGGAGAGGCTGGAAAGGGCGCTCGCCGGGAATCGCAACATTGACCATTATTCGACCTATATTGGGGCGGGCGCCATCCGCTTTTATCTGCCGATGGATGTTCTGCTGGATAATGAAAATACGGCGCAGCTGGTGGTGGTGGCGAAAGACCTGGCCGCCCGCGACCGCCTGCGGGAACAGTTAAACACGCTGCTGACCACGCAATTCAGCGATCTGACTTCGCGCGTTTCTCCTCTGGAGCTAGGGCCTCCGGTGGGCTGGCCGATCAAATACCGGGTCAGCGGGCCGGATTATCTCAAGGTCAGAGAGTATGCCGGGCGTCTGGCCGAGGCGATAGGGCGCTCGCCGTTAACCCGGGAGGTAAACCAGACCGCCGGCGAGCCGGAGAGAACCATCGTCCTGCAGGTGAACCAGACTGCCGCGCGGGCGGCGGGCGTGTCATCGCAGAGCCTGGCGCAGACGCTTAATACCGTCTGGTCAGGCACGACGGTCACATCGCTGAGAGACAATGACCGGCTGGTTGATGTGGTGCTGCGGGCGAACGACAGCGAGCGATTGAATCTTGCCACCCTGTCATCGCTGACGGTTGAAGGGCGCGGTGGAGAAAAAGTTCCCCTCAGCGCGGTGGCCACGCCGACCTGGGGAGTGGACGATCCGGTGCTCTGGCGTCGGCAAAGATTGCCGTTTATCACCGTACAAACCGACCTCGCGCCGGGGATGCGGGCAGAAGGCGTATCGAACGGTCTGCGCCCGACGGTGGATCAACTGCGCGCGGGTTTACCCACCGGTTACAGCATTGTCGAAGGCGGGGTGGTTGCGGAGTCCGAAAAAGGCAACAGCTCGGTATTGAATATTTTACCCGTCACCCTCGGCATTATGCTGTTATTGCTGATGCTTCAGCTGCGGCGCTATTCCCGTATGCTGCTGGCTATGTTCATGGCCCCGTTCGGCTTGCCGGGGATTGTTTTGGCTATGCTGCCGGGCGACACGCCAATGGGATTTGTGGCTCTGCTCGGCGTCATCGCGCTGGCGGGGATGATTATCCGCAATGCCGTGATACTTATCACTGAAGTCGACGGCAATCTGGCCCAGGGCATGGAAAGCGATGCTGCTATTATTGCCGCCGCAGAGCACCGGGCCAGGCCGATATTGCTGACCGCCTGCGCCGCGATACTGGGTATGGTCCCTATCTCTCACCAGGTATTCTGGGGACCGATGGCGTATGCCATCATTGGCGGGCTGATTGTCGCGACGCTCGTCACGTTAACCGTGCTGCCGGCGTCCTTTAGCCTGCTGCTGGAGAGGGGAGGATACCGGGAAAAACGTCCCGCCGCTTAATAACACAGGATGGCCGGGGGCGACCCCGGTCGGGGTTTCCCCCCGGGGGGTGCTATATGCGAAAAAAAAGCCCGTACTTGCGTACGAGCTCTTCTTAAAATATGGCGGTGAGGGGGGGATTCGAACCCCCGATACGTTGCCGTATACACACTTTCCAGGCGTGCTCCTTCAGCCACTCGGACACCTCACCATATTGTTTTGTCGCTCACCTTGGGTGGGCAACGGGGCGCTACTATAGGGAGTTGCGCTAAAACGGTCAAGCAGTATTTATGCTTTCGCTATCGTTCGGTTAAGCAATGAACACTGCCCCGCCGTAGCACGGCGGGGCAGTCATTTTAACGCTGTGAATCAAGCTGTTCGTTATTCTTCACCACGTCCTGAGCTTTGGCGTAGCTCTCAATCAGCAGCTGGTATGCCGGGAAGACCTTGGTATACACCTCGGCCCACTCAGCGGCATCCGGGCGATTCCAGGTGCGCTGCAGTTCAGAAGCAACCGCTGCGGTATCCATCGGCACGACGCCAGCCTGGACGACGCGGGCGAGGGTGATTTCCTGCGCCATCTTGCTATAGGTACCGGAAGCATCAATGACGGCAAAAACCTTATAGCCATCGGCGACGGCGGCAATGGACGGGAACGCCATGCAGACGCTGGTAATGGTACCGGCGATAATCAGCGTTTTACGCCCGGTCGCTTTTACCGCGGCAACAAATTCCGGGTTATCCCACGCGTTAATCTCTCCTTTACGCGCAATATATTGCGCATGGGGCGCGTTCGCATGAATCTCAGGGATCAGCGGGCCGTTTGGTCCCTGCGGCACTGACGCCGTGGTGATCACCGGGATCCCGGCTAATGAAGCCATCTTCGCCAGCGCGGCGGCGCGCGCCCGCAGCTCCGGCATCGGCATATCACCCACGGTCTGGAACAGACCGCTCTGGTGGTCAATCAGCAGCATGGCGGTATCATTGACATCAATAACCGGACGAGAACCATTAAAGTTAGCTGGGGTAGACATATTATTCACCTCATTCAATATCAAATTTGGCCGAAGCGGCCGCTATTAAAATCACGAACCGCTTCCGCGATTTGTGCTTTGGTATTCATCACAAAGGGGCCGTAGCCCACGATCGGCTCCTGCAGCGGTTCACCGGCCATCAGCAGTACTTTTGCGTTGCTACTGGCCGAGAGGTGGAGCGCTTCTCCTTTCTGGCTGAGCACCACCAGCTGACCCTCGCGGGCGCTACCCTCGCCGTTCACCACCACTTCACCTTCCAGAACGACCAGCGCCGTACTCCAGCCAGCAGGCTGATGCAGCGTGATTTCCTGGCTCTGGTTAAGCTGCAGGTCCCAGACGTTAAGCGGAGAAAACGTGTGCGCAGGGCCGACAATATCTTCGTAGCGCCCGGCAATAACCCGCATATGGCCCGCATTATTCGGCAGCTCAACGTCAGGAATCACATCAGCAGTGATGCTCTGGTATCCCGGCTGCGTCATTTTGTCTTTCGCCGGGAGGTTGACCCAGAGCTGAATCATTTTCAGCTCGCCGCCGGTACGGGTAAATTCCGCCGAGTGGAACTCTTCATGCAGGATCCCGGCGCCTGCGGTCATCCACTGCACATCGCCCGGCCCAATGACGCCGCCTCTGCCGGTAGAGTCACGATGTTCAACTTCGCCGGAATAGACCACGGTGACGGTTTCAAATCCGCGATGCGGATGTTCGCCGACGCCGCGTTTGCCTGTCCCCGCCGGGAAGTGATGGGGGCCTGCGTAGTCGAGCAGCAGGAAGGGGCTTAGCTGTTCGCCGTGAGTCTGGTAAGAGAACATTGAGCGAACCGGGAAACCATCGCCTACCCAGTGCTGTGAAGGCGCGGTGTAGATACCTGTAATTTGTTTCATGGCAGTCTCCTGAATAGCTGTTTCTGATGTGGATAAGCATAGATTCGCCACTAATAGTCCGCTAGATAGCAAAAATGACCTATACTGTTCTAAAAATGGAACGATGGGGGAAGGATGCAGGATCTCAATGACTTAGCCTGGTTCGTACAGGTGATCGATCACGGTGGTTTTGCCGCGGCGGGCAGGGCGCTCGATCAACCCAAATCCAAGTTGAGCCGTCGTATCGCCCAGCTAGAAGAACGCCTCGGCGTCCGTTTGATTCAACGGACAACCCGGCAGTTTGCGGTAACGGAAGTTGGCCTGACCTTTTATCAGCACTGCAAAGCGATGCTGATCGAGGCGGAAGCGGCAGAACAGGCGGTGGAAACCCTGCGTTCCGAGCCGCGCGGGAGCGTAAAGCTGACCTGCCCGGTAACGCTATTGCATGCGCATATCGGGCCGATGCTGGCACGGTTTATGGTGCGCTATCCGGGCGTGAATCTGCAGCTGGAAGCGACCAACCGACGCGTTGATGTTGTTGGAGAGGGCGTCGACGTCGCGATTCGCGTACGTCCAAGGCCGATAGAAGATAGCGATCTGGTGATGCGTGTTCTGGCCGATCGCGGGCACCGTCTGGTCGCCAGCCCACGGTTGGTGGAGCGGCAGGGGCAGCCTCAGGTTCCTTCAGCGCTAAGCGATTGGCCGGGGTTAAGCCTGGGGGCGGGCAAACATCAGCATAAGTGGCAGTTGACCGGCCCGGAGGGGGCAAGGGCGGAAATCTACTTTACTCCCCGGCTGGTCACCACGGATATGCTGGCGCTCCGTGAAGCGGCCATTGCCGGCGTTGGGGTGGTACAGCTTCCTTTATTAATGGTGCGCGATCAGTTGGCCGCCGGAGAGCTGGTGGTTGTCCTCGATGAGTGGCAACCGCGCAGGGAGGTGATCCATGCGGTGTTTGCCTCTCGTCGCGGATTACTCCCCTCGGTCAGGGCGCTGGTGGATTTTCTCAGCGAAGAGTATCAGCGGATGGAAGAGGATTAGCATTTGCCACAATCCCGGCGCTCGGATTACCGGCAATCTGCGGCCCGGTAGCCCGGCTAAGCGCAGCGCAAGCCGGGAAGAAGCCACAGCAATACCGCGTCACGGCATATTTCCCGGGTTGCGGCGTAAACGCCTTACCCGGGCTACGGGCTATCGGCAATCTGCGGTACTGTAGCCCGGGCACGCGCTGTGCGCCGTCCCCGGGAGAAGAGCATGGAGTAGCAGAATTTCCCGGAGGCGATGCTGCGCATCTGTCCGGGCTACCGGACGGAGCGCAGCAGGCGAAAAAAAAGCCCATACTTGCGTACGAGCCCTTCTTAAAACATGGCGGTGAGGGGGGGATTGACTCGCTGCGCTCGCCGTTACTCGGCCCGTCCCTGGGCCTCGCCCCTGCGGGGCCAGCGCAGGCGCTGTGCAAAATTGCTCCCGGCAATTTTGTCGGGGCAGATTCCTCGCAGGCTCGTCATCTGTCCAACTGGCTGTCGCCAGTTGTCGAACCCCGGTCGGGGCTTCTCATCCCCCCGGCGGGGTGCTATATACGAAAAAAAAGCCCGTACTTGCGTACGAGCTCTTCTTAAAATATGGCGGTGAGGGGGGGATTCGAACCCCCGATACGTTGCCGTATACACACTTTCCAGGCGTGCTCCTTCAGCCACTCGGACACCTCACCATATTGTCTTTCCCGTTGTTGCCGGGAACGGGCGCTAATTTAGGGAAATACGTATCTCCCGTCAATCAACTTTTTTAAAAAATCGCGCGTTTAGCCAAACTTCAAGCAACTTGCTCCCTAAATGGGCGAAAATCGATTTTTTTATCGCCATTCCCTTTTTCGCACGCTCGGCGAATGAAATTTGCTATGCTGGCAATCTAATAGAAAACAACGAGTAAAACGCGACGCTAACCTAACCTGCCAGCAGCGTCGGCTATCAGGAGCCTTTATGGATATCATCTTTTACCACCCCACGTTCGACATCCCTTTTTGGATTACGGAACTGGAAAAACAGCTGCCCGGCTCGCGCGTCCGCGAGTGGAAACCCGGAGATGATCAACCCGCTGACTATGCGCTGGTCTGGCATCCGCCGGTAGAAATGCTCCAGGGCCGCCAGCTTAAAGCCGTCTTTGCCCTTGGCGCCGGCGTCGATTCAATCCTCAGCAAATTGCGGGAACACCCGGAAATGCTGCCGCTGTCAACTCCGCTGTTCCGTCTGGAAGACACCGGCATGGGGCTGCAGATGCAAGAATACGCGGTGAGCCAGGTGTTGCACTGGTTCCGTCGTTTTGATGACTATCAGGCATTAAAACAAGAGGCGCGGTGGCAGCCGCTGGAGGAGTATCAGCGTGAAGATTTCACCATCGGCATTATGGGCGCGGGCGTGCTTGGCGCGAAAGTGGCCGAAGCCCTGCAAAGCTGGGGTTTTCCGTTACGCATCTGGAGCCGCAGCCGCAAATCCTGGCCGCAGGTCACCAGCTTTGCCGGAGAAGAGGAGCTGAATGCGTTCCTCAACGGAACACGAGTGCTGATAAACCTGCTGCCCAACACGGCGGAAACCGTTGGAATTATTAATAGCGCGCGCCTGGCGCAGCTGCCGGATAACAGCTACGTGCTGAATCTGGCTCGCGGTGTTCATGTGGTGGAAGACGATCTTCTGGACGCGCTGAATAGCGGCAAGTTGAAAGGCGCGATGCTGGATGTGTACAGCCGCGAACCGCTGCCTGAAGCGAGCCCGCTTTGGCGGCATCCGCGAGTGGCGATGACGCCGCATGTTGCCGCCGTCACCCGGCCTCTGGAAGCCATGGCTTATATCGCCAAAACCATCGGTCAGTTAGAACGAGGTGAAACGGTCAGCGGGCAGGTCGATCGCCAGCTGGGATACTAAGCGACAGCCCCGCATGAGCGGGGTTTTTGCTGATCACAGGCGCAGATTCCTGCTATTCTTGCCACAAACAGAGAAGGAGATTGTGATGTATCCTGTTGACCTGCACATGCATACCGTCGCCAGCACCCACGCCTACAGTACCCTGCACGATTATATTGCAGAAGCAAAGCGCAAGGGGATCAAACTTTTTGCCATTACCGACCACGGGCCCGATATGGCCGATGCGCCTCACTACTGGCATTTTATTAATATGCGTATCTGGCCGCGGCTGGTGGAGGGCGTTGGTATCCTGCGCGGTATCGAAGCCAATATCAAAAATACCCAGGGCGAAATTGACTGTACCGGCCCGATGCTCAACTCGCTGGACCTGATCATTGCCGGTTTTCACGAGCCGGTGTTCCCTCCAAAGGATAAAGCAACGCATACCGAAGCGATGATCGCCACGATAGCGAGCGGCGCGGTGCATATCATTAGCCATCCGGGTAATCCTAAGTTTCCCGTTGATATCCCGGCCATTGCCGCGGCAGCGGCGAAGCACCACGTGGCGCTGGAAATCAATAACTCATCCTTTGTTTCGTCGCGCATTGGCAGCGAAGATAACTGCCGTGCCGTTGCCGCGGCCGTACGCGATGCCGGCGGCTGGGTTGCGCTGGGCTCGGATTCCCATACGGCATTCACGCTTGGTGAATTTAGCGAATGTCGCAAAATCCTCGATGCTGTTGATTTTCCGGAAGAGCGCATTCTTAACGTGACGCCGCGGCGTCTGCTTAATTTTCTTGAATCGCGTGGGATGCCTGTGATTCCTGAGTTTGCTGAACTTTAATTTGAATAACTGGAATAAATGAATGAACGAGTTTTCAATCCTCTGCCGCGTGCTGGGCTCTCTCTATTATCGTCAGCCGCAGGACCCGCTGCTGGTGCCGCTGTTTACCCTTATTCGCGAAGGGAAGCTGGCAGCAAGCTGGCCGCTGGAGCAGGATGAACTGCTGGAGCGTCTGCAAAAAAGCTGCGATATGCCGTCTCTGTCCGCCGAATACAACGCGCTGTTTGTCGGTGAAGAGTGCCGCGTGGCGCCATACCGTAGCGCATGGGTAGAAGGCGCTACGGAAGCTGACGTTCGCGCTTTCCTCAGCGCGCATGGTGTCCCCACGGGGGAGGGCGCGGCGGATCATTTAGGCTCCTTGCTGCTGGCCGCTTCGTGGCTGGAAGATCACGCGCCGGAAGATGAAAGCGACGTTCTGGAAACCCTGTTCGCTGAGTATATTCTGCCGTGGTGCGGCGAGTTCCTGGGCAAAGTTGAAGCCCATGCAACCACGCCGTTCTGGCGCGCCATGGCCCCGCTGACTCGTGAAGCCCTCTCCGCCATGTGGGATGAGCTGCAGGAAGAAAATGAGCAATGAATTGTGATTAAAGTCACAATTTAATTGCAACAAAGCATTCTTAATTTCATTTAGTGTGTTCCGTGTCGCATTTGACGGGCGCGTTTCTGCTATGATACGCGCCATGAACATACTCTTCGCAATCGCATTAACGACGGGCATTCTCTCCGGTATCTGGGGATGGGTGGCCGTCGCATTGGGTCTGCTGAGCTGGGCAGGTTTCCTCGGCTGTACGGCTTACTTTGCCTGTCCGCAAGGTGGGTTAAAAGGGCTGCTTATTTCGACCTGTACGGTCATGAGCGGCGTGGTGTGGGCGCTGGTGATTATTCACGGTAGCGCGCTGGCGCCGCAGCTGGAAGTGGTTAGCTATATCATGACCGGCGTCGTGGCGTTTTTGATGTGTATCCAGGCGCGCCAGCTGATTCTCTCTTTTGTGCCGGGTACTTTTATCGGCGCGTGTGCGACGTTTGCCGCCGGCGGCGACTGGCGTTTAGTTGTGCCTTCACTCGCGCTGGGCCTGGTATTTGGCTATGCCATGAAAAATAGCGGCCTGTGGCTGGCGACCCGGGCGGAGAAAAATAAATCTCTGGCTAATCAAAGTCGCGAATCTTTTTAACCTATCCCACTTTTTTATCACCAAAGAGCCCGTCGGGCTCTTTGGCTGTTTTTGCTGCCAAGTATTACCTCATCATAAATCTTCCCGCCGTTTTGTTTTTCCTTATATATCCGCAACTTTAACTGTACCGGGAGTTAGTGAATCGATTTTGTTAGCACATTTAAACAAATGATATTTTTTGTTTTAAAATTGTTAATATAATTAAAGTGAAGTAAAAAAATATAACTCGTCGCACTCATGGATGGCTGGTGCTCTTCAGTAGCTATACCGATATGCAGAGGAGTTTTATAATGAAAACAATTAGATATGCTTCGCTTGCAGCCCTGTTTATATTACCCTCGTTTATTAGCCCTGCGATCGCCGAACAGACCGTGGCTGGCGTCGTCCATTTTTACGGACGGGTGGTGGAAGCACCTTGCCAGCTCGATGCAATCAATAATCAGGTTATTATGGATTGCCCGCGGGCGGAGACGATTAAAATTTCCGCTCAGCAGCTTGAGAAAGGGAATATCCGCAACGAAAATATCCGTTCTGCGCAATTACGCTATATTAATCCGCAACGGACCCTCGCCATTCTGGATGTTGATTATCGGTAACCCTCTGCCCCCGGGCTTTCGCCCCGGGGGCTATCGTGCCATATTATCCTCCTGTATTCCTTTCAAGACGTATGCCGACAGGAGGAGAAATGGCTGTTCAACCTGAAGTGGTTCTCGGCGATATTACCAGGCTTGAGGTCGATGTTATCGTCAACGCGGCTAATCCGTCGCTGCTTGGCGGCGGCGGGGTGGACGGGGCGATTCACCGCGCGGCAGGGCCGGAACTGCTGGCTGCCTGTAAAGTTGTGCGGCAACAGCAGGGAGAGTGTCCGCCGGGTCATGCGGTGATTACGGCGGCAGGAAATCTGCCCGCCAGCGCGGTGATTCACGCCGTAGGGCCGGTCTGGCACGGCGGTGACAGGCAGGAGGCGGAGTTACTGGCTGATGTTTACAAAAATAGCCTGCTGCTGGCCTCGGCAAATAATTACCGATCCATCGCATTTCCTGCTATCAGCACCGGCGTATATGGTTACCCTAAACAGGCTGCCGCGGAGATAGCCGTGCGGACGGTAACTGCCTTTCTCACTCGCTACAATCCGCTGGAGCGCGTTTATTTCGTTTGTTTTGATAGCGAAACCGCCGGCATCTATACCCAATTACTCGAGGCGAGTCGCGCGCAACTCGGCCATCAGAATAAGATATGATAGTTTCCTGCGAAGGCGGGAAACTATCATAACGGGAGAGTCATCGGTGACTGAAGGGAAGGTTCTACAAAAACAACGGCTTCGCCGGATGGAAATTGTTGCCGCGGCACAAAAATGTTTCGCGGAAAAGGGCCTGCATGGCGCCTCCGTAGCGGATATTGCGCGTCAGGCTGGCCTTAGCGTAGGCCAGCTATATCGCGTTTTCGCCAGCAAAGAAGAGATCATCGAAGTTATCGTCAGCGAGATCGTGAATGCCAGAGTGGGTGAAATGGTTGCCGGGAATCATGATTTAGCCCGCATGGCTTCAGTTTTAGCCGGCGTGCTCCCCGCGACCGAGTCTACGAAAAACGATAATTATCTGCTGATGGAAATTAACGCCGAGGCGTCCCGAAATCCGCGCCTGCGTGAAATTATGATCCAGGCCGATCGTCGCCTGAAAGAGGAGGGCGGACGGCTTACCCGCCACTATCATCCTGAGATGACCGCGGAGCAAATTAGCGTCGCCTGCGAATTTATCGCGATATTAACGGAAGGGGCGGCATACCGTTGCGACCTGGCGACGGCCCCGACGGTAGATAAAGCGGCGATGGAGAGCCTGTACCGCGATGTCTTTCAGCTGTTGTTTGCGCAAAAATAGCGCTGCTATGTGCGTTCCACACAGCAGCTCCCTGTTTTAACTGGCGGAAATTTGCGGCTTAGCCGTCTTTTGCTGGAATTTTCCGGAAAAAAGAAAGCGCAACAGCGGTATCCGCAGATGAATTTCATACAGCACCAGTGCAATCCCGACAACAAAAACCAGCCCGGTGATAAATCCAAGGGTATTTGATTGAATGACCGGGGTTATCCATGCCCCGTAGAGCAGGGTCAGAGGGTGGTGCACCAGGTAGATAAATAGCGATGCGTTGACGAAGTAGGTCACCCGCGCGGACTGGAAATTCAACAAACGGTGGCCAAGCGAAAAGACCACGTTGACCATCCATAGCCCCAGCACCATCGTAATCATGTACTCCGTTTCGTACATCCAGCCATCGCCCGAGCCGTACTGCTGATTCAGTCGGTAGGCGATAAATCCCAGTAAAGCCGCCACAAAGCACCACGGCGAGGGAGTCGTGAACATCGTCTTCAGCCGCGCGTTAATAAACGTCTGGGCGCCCAGGATAAAGAAAGGCAGGTAGAACAGCGTTTGCATCACGATAAAGTTGAACAGACCGTTGCTGAGAATGGGCGGATAGAGAATAAAAATAGTGCGGCGAATGACCGCATACAGCACGCCCAGAGCGAGAAAAATCATCGACAGCTGGCCTAATGTGACGGTGTCACCAAAGGTGGGCGCAGCGGCAGAACGCGGTCGCGTCAGCCATTTGAACATCACCACGCCCAGCGACGTCAGGACCACCAGCACCAACAAAAACCACAGATGAGAGATCAGCTCCCAGGCGAGGGTGTTGAACTTGTCATAGCCTGACAGCGTATGCCAGTTATCCGCTTTACCGTTGACGTACTGCAGCATAATAAACTGCGGCAGGGTCAGGAGCGGGATCGCCGTTAACATGGGAATGCCGACGCGCTCAACGCGTACTTTCCACCATTTTTTCAGCGGATAGCGCAGAAAAAGCATGTAGGAAAAATAGCCGGAAATCACAAAGAAGACCTGCATGCGAAAGGCATGGATGAAGTCGTTAAATAACGTCAGCCACCACGAGGGCTCGGCGCTGTTAACATGCCAGCTGTGGCTGGAGTATATGAGCGAAATGTGAAAAGGGATGCCCAATAGCATCAGCCAGGCGCGGATGCTATCGAAAAAATATTCACGCTGTACCGGAGTATTATTCATACAATATCACTACATTCTCAGACAATTCGTCTTATCACTCAACGTGATAACGTTTAAATTCTCTGCAACCCTACATGAACTCTGGTTAACTGTCTCCAGGATAAGCACGCAAAGTGCAAACGGGGCAGTAACTGCGTATTCCCTGTGCCGCGATGCCGAACAATGCAGGGATTATGTTGTCGGAATGCCTGAGTTTCCATTAAAATAGATCGGATCGATTTAAGCACACAAAGGGGGAAGTGCTTACTTATATGAAACATAAACCACAGATGATGAAAATGCGTTGGTTAAGCGCAGCCGTAATGTTGTCCCTGTGTACTTCATCTGCATGGGCATTCAGCATTGATGACGTCGCAAAAGAGGCACAAACGTTAGCCGGCAAAGGCTTTGAAGCGCCTAAAAGTAACCTGCCCTCTGCCTTCCGCGACATGAAGTATGCGGACTATCAGCAAATTCAGTTTAATCACGACAAAGCCTATTGGAATAATCTGAAAAGCCCGTTCAAGCTCGAGTTTTATCACCAGGGAATGTATTTCGATACGCCGGTCACCATTAATGAAGTGACGGCAACCAGCGTACGTAAAATTAAATATAGCCCGGACTATTTTAATTTTGGCAACGTTCAGCACGATAAAGACACGGTTAAAGACCTCGGTTTTGCGGGCTTTAAGGTTCTGTATCCGATCAACAGCAAAGACAAGAACGATGAGATCGTCAGCATGCTCGGAGCCAGCTATTTCCGCGTGCTCGGTCAGGGCCAGGTATATGGGCTTTCTGCCCGCGGACTGGCTATCGATACCGCGCTGCCGTCCGGAGAAGAGTTCCCGCGCTTCCGTGAGTTCTGGATTGAGCGCCCTAAAGCCACCGATAAACGCCTGACGATTTATGCGCTGCTTGATTCCCCGCGCGCAACCGGCGCCTATCGCTTTGTGATCATGCCCGGTCGCGATACCGTGGTGGACGTGCAGTCTAAGGTCTATCTGCGTGACAAAGTCGGTAAACTGGGCGTGGCGCCGTTAACCAGCATGTTCCTGTTCGGGCCGCATCAGCCGTCTCCGACCACCAACTACCGCCCGGCGCTGCACGACTCCAACGGGCTGTCCATTCTTGCCGGTAACGGTGAGTGGATCTGGCGTCCGCTCAATAACCCGAAACACCTGGCCGTCAGCAGCTACGCAATGGAAAACCCGCAGGGGTTTGGCCTGCTGCAGCGCGGCCGTCAGTTCTCTCGTTTTGAAGACCTCGACGACCGCTACGACCTGCGCCCAAGCGCGTGGATTACGCCGAAAGGTGATTGGGGCAAAGGGAAAATCGAACTGGTCGAGATCCCGACCAACGATGAAACCAACGATAACATCGTCACCTACTGGACGCCGGATCAGCTGCCGGAACCCGGCAAAGAGATGAACTTCAAATACACCATCACTTTCAGCCGTGACGAAGACAAACTGCATGCGCCGGATAACGCTTACGTTATGCAGACCCGCCGTTCTACCGGCGACGTCAAGCAATCGAACCTGATCCGCCAGCCTGATGGCACCATTGCCTTTATTGTCGATTTCACCGGCGCCGAGATGAAAAAGCTGCCCGCAGATACGCCAGTGACTGCCCAGGCCAGCATCGGCGATAACGCTGAAATCGTCGAAAATACCGTGCGCTACAACCCAGTAACGAAAGGCTGGCGTATGATCCTGCGCGTCAAAGTGAAAGATCCTAAGAAAACCACGGATATGCGCGCAGCCCTGGTCAATACCGACCAGACGCTGAGCGAAACCTGGAGCTATCAGCTGCCTGCCAATGAATAAGATAACGAAGTACATCGACGCATTGCCGCTGTCGGATGCAGAAAAACGCGCGTTACCTGACGCAAGTCTGCAGGCCGTACATCAAGCACTGGACGCTGAACATCACGTTTACCACCGCGAAGACGACTCCCCGCTGGGGTCGGTAAAATCGCGGCTGGAGCACAGCTGGCCAGATTCACTGGCCGGTAACCAGCTGGTTAAGGATGACGAAGGGCGCACCCAGCTCAACGCCATGCCGAAAGCAAAACGCTCCTCCATGTTTCCGGACCCCTGGCGGACTAACCCGGTCGGGCGCTTCTGGGATCGGCTGCGCGGACGCGACGTGACGCCGCGCTATCTTTCTCGCCTGAGCCAGGAAGAGCAGGAGAGCGAGCAGAAATGGCGTACCGTCGGCTCTATCCGCCGCTACATTCTTCTGCTGCTGACGCTGGCGCAGACCGTGGTGGCGACGTGGTATATGAAAACCATTTTGCCCTACCAGGGCTGGGCGCTGATTAACCCGGCGGATATGGTGGGGCAGAACCTGTGGATCTCCTTTATGCAGCTGCTGCCCTATGTGCTGCAGTCGGGGATCCTGATCCTGTTCGCCGTGCTTTTTTGCTGGGTCTCAGCGGGATTCTGGACCGCGCTGATGGGCTTCCTGCAGCTGCTCATCGGGCGTGATAAGTACAGTATCTCAGCCTCGACCGTCGGGAATGAGCCGTTGAACCCGGAGCATCGCACGGCGCTGATCATGCCGATCTGCAACGAAGACGTTGACCGCGTATTCGCGGGCCTGCGTGCGACCTGGGAGTCGGTAAAGGCCAGCGGCAACGCTGAGCACTTTGATGTCTATATCCTGAGCGATAGCTATAACCCGGATATCTGCGTGGCAGAGCAAAAGGCGTGGATGGAGCTCATTGCCGAAGTGCAGGGCGAAGGGCAGATCTTCTATCGCCGCCGCCGCCGCCGCGTGAAGCGCAAAAGCGGTAACATTGATGACTTCTGCCGCCGTTGGGGTAGCCAGTATAGCTACATGGTGGTGCTGGATGCCGACTCCGTCATGAGCGGTGAGTGCCTGAGCGGCCTGGTGCGCCTGATGGAAGCGAACCCGAATGCCGGTATCATCCAGTCATCGCCTCGCGCGTCGGGCATGGATACGCTGTATGCTCGCTGTCAGCAATTTGCCACCCGCGTCTACGGCCCGCTGTTTACCGCCGGGCTGCACTTCTGGCAGCTGGGCGAATCGCACTACTGGGGACACAACGCCATTATCCGGGTGAAACCGTTTATTGAGCACTGTGCCCTCGCGCCGCTGCCGGGTGAGGGTAACTTCGCGGGTTCCATTCTGTCGCACGACTTCGTCGAAGCCGCATTGATGCGTCGCGCCGGATGGGGGGTCTGGATTGCTTACGATCTCCCCGGATCTTATGAAGAGCTGCCGCCGAACCTGCTGGACGAGCTGAAGCGCGATCGCCGCTGGTGTCAGGGGAACCTGATGAACTTCCGCCTGTTCCTGGTTAAAGGGATGCACCCGGTTCACCGCGCGGTGTTCCTGACCGGCGTGATGTCATACCTGTCGGCGCCGCTGTGGTTTATGTTCCTTGCGCTCTCAACTGCCCTGCAGGTGGTGCATGCGTTGACCGAACCGCAGTACTTTCTGCAGCCGCGGCAGCTGTTCCCGGTCTGGCCGCAGTGGCGTCCGGAGCTGGCCATTGCCCTGTTTGCTTCCACCATGGTGCTGCTGTTTCTGCCGAAGCTGCTGAGTATTATCCTGGTGTGGTGTAAAGGGCCAAAAGAGTACGGCGGATTTATCCGCGTGACCCTTTCTCTGCTGCTGGAGGTGCTCTTTTCGGTGCTGCTGGCGCCGGTGCGTATGCTGTTCCATACCGTATTTGTGGTCAGCGCGTTCCTCGGCTGGGAAGTGGTGTGGAACTCGCCGCAGCGTGATGACGACTCTACCCCGTGGGGCGAAGCGTTTATGCGTCACGGCTCGCAGATGCTGTTGGGTCTGGTCTGGGCGGTGGGCATGGCATGGCTGGATCTGCGCTTCCTGTTCTGGCTGGCGCCGATTGTGGTGTCGCTGATTCTGTCGCCGTTCGTGTCGGCCATTTCCAGCCGCGCCACCATCGGCCTGCGCACTAAACGCTGGAAGCTGTTCCTGATCCCGGAAGAGTACTCCCCGCCGCAGGTGCTTAAAGATACTGACGCTTACCTGACGCTCAACCGTCAGCGTTCGCTGGACGACGGCTTTATGCATGCGGTATTTAACCCGTCGTTTAACGCGCTGGCAACGGCGATGGCCACCGCGCGCCACCGTCACGGGCATATTCTGGATATCGCTCGCGAACGTCACGTTGAGCAGGCGTTGAATGAGACGCCGGATAAACTAAACCGCGATCGTCGTCTGGTATTGCTGAGCGACCCGGTCACGATGTCACGCTTGCACTATCGCGTGTGGGCCGCGCCGGAGAAATACTCTTCGTGGGTCGGCGCCTATCAGCAGCTGACGTTGAATCCGCTGGCGTTAAAAACGAAGTAAGCCGTACGTTAAGGAAAATACCGGCAATGGCGCCGGTATTTTTTTACCTGAAAATCGAGGTTGTTGATGAGAGTTTTACTGGTTATCGCAATGACGCTGTTTCTCAGCGGCTGCGGGAGTATTATCAGCCGCACAGTGCCAGGCCAGGGCCATGGAAACCAGTACTATCCCGGCGTTCAGTGGGATGTTCGTGATTCAGCATGGCGCTATATCACTATTCTCGATCTGCCCTTTTCGCTGGTGTTTGATACGCTACTGCTGCCGCTTGACGCCAGCCATGGTCCCTATAACTAATTAGCGTTCATCCCATTCATCGGCGGCAGCCTGGCCCTCCTCGGTATCGAGAGAGGGTTCAAGCTGAAACTCGCCTTCATCCCATTCGTGCAGCGTGTTTTCTTCCAGCCACTCCTGGCGAAGCTCAATCTCATCATAATCACCGTCAAAGACGCTCTGCGCAGCCTGACCGCTGAGGACCGGCAGACATTCGCCCTGTTCATCCTCGTCGGCGAAAAATTCGGCCTGCCAGGCAATATCACCGTCCTGGAGTACGTACTTCTGGATATTTAACTGCTCAATGCTGGCGCTCTCTTCGTCGCTATCGGGATTATTAGCCAGAAACTCCTCGCGGGCTGCATCGATTGCTTCTTCAAGCGTGGCATAGAACATCGAATCCTTTGGCATGGCTAACCTCCTAAGATGAATAGAAATGAACACGATTCAATCTATAGAAGGCGGTTGGCAATGCGTCAAGGAGGTGAACGCCACACGGACATTAATTTACCGAATGCGTGCCGGAACCCGGATTGTCCGTTGCCCGGGGGCGGCGGGAGCGACCGAGGGTCAGGGTTGAGTAGACCGCATTGAACAGCACCACACCGGCGGTGACTAAAAAGACTGCCCGGAAGCCGTAGTTGGCGGAAACCGATGCGCCGATGAGCGGGCCCGTGACGTTGCCGATATCGCGGAACGACTGGTTATAGCTGAATATTCTGCCCGAGATTTGGCTGGTGGAGTTGTACACCAGCAGCGTTTGCACTGCCGGCAGCAGCGCGCCGTCGGCGGCACCTAACAGGAAGCGCAGGATACCCAGCTGCAGCGGCGTCTGGACGAACGACATGGGAATCAGGAGCAGGACAGAAATCACCAGCGCGACGATCAGGATTTTTTCCGGACCGATACGGTCGCCGAGTTTACCGAGGCGAGGGGCGCTAAGCAGGGCGGCAATACCGGGGACTGAAGCTATCATGCCGCTGATAAACGCAATATTACTGACGTTGCCGGCGAGATCGCGCACGTAAAGCGTCAAAATCGGCGCGATGGAACCGGTAGCCACCTGGATAATCAGCGATGTCACAAACAGACTCAGCACCAGTTTCGGATTTTTAAGCGACGTGAAAACGTCTTTCGCGCTGAGCATCTCTTTTTTACTGACGGCGACAAAGTTCTCGCGGATGAGAAAAAGGGTAAATAAGAAACAAATAAACAGCACGCCTGCCGTCATAAAGAAGACGGTACGCAATCCCCAGTGATCGGCCAGGAAACCACCGGCCAGCGGCCCCAGCAGCGCGCCGCTGACCGCCCCGGTAGAGAGGGTCCCCAGCGCCCAGCCGCTCTTATGACGGGGAATTTGCGTCGCTATCAGCGCATTGGCGTTAGGAATAAATCCGCCGAGCAGACCTAACAGCGCGCGCAGGATCAGAAACTGCCAGATATTCTGCGCCAGGCCCATCAGCAGCATAACGATTGCCATACCGAGGGCCGAGCGCAGCAGCATAATTTTGCGTCCTTTGCGGTCCGCGAGACCGCCCCAGAAGGGGGAGGCCACGGCGGAAAATAAAAAGGTAATGCTGAAAACCAGCCCTGACCACATATTGAGGGCGCTATGGCCGGTTACGCCGAGTTGTTCGACGTAGAGAGGGAGGAACGGCATCACCAGGCTAAAGGCGGCGCCGGTTAAAAAGCAGCCGAGCCAGGTGACGGTGAGATTACGTTTCCAGTTAATGGGGGTATCAGCAGAGGGCATAGGTTTCCACTGACCTGCCGCGCAGGTCAAATAATTGAAAATATGAGCCTGCTAATTATGCGCCTGAGAAATGGTTGCCGCAATGGAGGAGAGCTTTTAAAGCTAAAGGAGGGCTCTGAACGGCGGGGCTTACCCCGCATCCGGATTCAGATGCGGGGTCATTGCGCGAGCGCGCGCCGGGAGGCGCTAGTAACGAGAAGGAACGCCTTCAGGACGCGTTTTAAAGCGGCGATGCATCCACATATACTGTTCCGGCGCCATCAATATGCACTTCTCTACCACTTTGTTCATCCAGACGGCGGTAGTCTCCGCATCGTCCAGCGGCGGATCGCACTCCGGCGGCAGGATAATCAGCTCATAGCCTTTACCGTCCGGTTTACGGCGCGGCACGAACGGCACAACGCAGGCTTTAGACATCTTTGCCAGCATCCAGGTGCCCGAGGTGGTCGCGGCCTGGTCAACGGCGAAAAACGGCACAAATACGCTGGCGGCCGGGCCATAGTCGTGATCCGGCGCATACCAGATCACTTCACCCTTTTTCAGCGCGCGGATCATGCCTTTCAGATCTTTACGATCGATCATGTCTTTGTTGGAGCGCAGGCGTCCCCATGTCTGCAGCCAGTCGATAACCGGGTTATCGTTTGGACGATAAACGCCAATGCCCGGCTCGTTGATACCGAACATGCGCGCGCCCATCTCCAGCGTGAGGAAATGAATGCCAATCAGCAAAATGCCGCGCTTTTGCGCCTGAACATCACGGATATGCTCGACGCCGATGGAGTCAGTCCAGCGCGCAATACGCTTCGTCGGCCAGAACCAGGCCATGCCGGTTTCCATTAACCCCATGCCGACGGATTCAAAGTTTGCCACGACCATGCGGTGACGCTCTTGCTCGCTCTTATCGGGAAAACAGAGCTCCAGATTCCGGTTGGCTATTTTGGCCCGGCGCTTCATTAGCCGCATGGCGAGGCGGCCAAGACCGGTTCCGAGGCGATAAATCAGCGGATAAGGCAGCTGAACAACCAACCAGAGCAGGCCGATCCCGAGCCAAAGCAACCAGTAACGCGGGTGCAGCAACGCTGCGGAAAATTTAGGTAAATGGGTCATCTCATACCTGTTTAATTAAGCAACGTGTTCTATTATCGCATTTTTTTATGCCTCAGCCAAAATACCGGCCGCAGATGGCATTTAATGTTAACGCAAGCAAATATGGGTGAGAAAAATGTAGCGCAAAATGTGGGGATGTAAATTAAGCGTGTTTGCTATATGATGCCCGCCGTTTATTTTACTCATTGACTATGCCGAGCAGGTACACCATGCCAGTGTTACATAACCGCATTTCAAATGAGACGTTAAAGGCGCAAATGTTGGCTGAGACCGAGCCGCGCACGACGATCTCGTTTTATAAATATTTCACTATTATCGACCCAAAAGCCACGCGCGATGCGCTGTGGATTGCGTTGACTAAGCTGAACGTCTTTGGCCGAATTTATCTGGCTCACGAAGGTATTAACGCGCAAATTAGCGTTCCGCAAAGCCGGGTCGATGCGCTGCGCGAATTCTTATACGCTTTTGATCCTGCCCTGAATGGTCTGCGCCTGAATATCGCCCTCGATGATGACGGTAAATCCTTCTGGGTTCTGCGTCTCAAGGTACGCGATCGGATCGTCGCGGATGGGATTGACGATCCGACGTTTGATGCATCGGACGTGGGCGATTATTTAAAGGCTGCGGAAGTCAACGCGATGCTGGACGACCCGGATGCGGTCTTTATTGATATGCGTAACCATTACGAATATGAGGTCGGCCATTTCGAGAATGCGCTGGAGATCCCGGCGGATACGTTTCGCGACCAGCTGCCGAAGGCCGTTGAGATGATGCAGGAACATAAAGATAAAAATATCGTGATGTACTGCACCGGCGGTATCCGCTGCGAAAAAGCCAGCGCGTGGATGAAGCACAATGGGTTCACTAAGGTCTCGCATATTGAGGGCGGGATTATCGAATACGCGCGACGCGCACGCGAACAGGGGCTGCCGGTTCGCTTTGTCGGTAAGAACTTTGTCTTCGATGAGCGTATGGGAGAGCGTATCTCAGATGATGTTATCGCCCATTGCCATCAGTGCGGCGCCCCCTGCGACAGCCATACCAACTGCCTGAACGATGGTTGCCACCTGCTGTTTATTCAGTGTCCTGCCTGCGCGGAGAAATTCGCCGGCTGCTGTAGCGAAGCCTGCATGGAAGAGCATAAGCTGCCGGAAGAGGAGCAGCGAAAACTGCGCGCCGGCCGCGAGAATGGCAATAAGATCTTTAATAAATCTCGCGGTCGGTTGAATACGAAGCTGGGGATCCCGGATCCTGAGCCTTCAGAAAAACCATAGCCAGATAAGATCGATAAACGCCAGCAGAAGCCACAGCGCCAGATAAATCATAAAATGTTCGCGGACGTTGTTAACCAGTAATTCGAACAGGCGACGCATCATCTCTCTCATCATTCACGGCCTCAAGCGAGGCCGTTTCTTTAGCGTGGTTGTCAGGTTGTACGGCGGGCGCTTATTTCTTAAACCGCGCCAGTGAAAACGGGGATAGATCAAACCCAAAGGGTTCTTCAAGCGCAAACCGTGTGGCCAGTTCACCGAGTACCGGTGCGAACTTAAAGCCGTGCCCGCTCAGGCCGGTAATCAATAGCGTATCCGGCTGGCCGGGCAGCGTATCAATGATAAAGTCCTCGTCGGCGGTGTTGTCATAGGTACAGGATGCGCCATGCAGGCAGCCGCCGATACCGGGCAACACATTACGCAAGAAGCTAAAAGCTTCAGAGCCGTCCGTTGCAACGGCACCAAACGGCTTACGCTCTTCCGGCGTGGAAATAGGCTGCCCGCCGTTATGCTTGCCGATTTTCAATTCGTTATCTTCTGCCGGGAAACCGTAAAACTGATCGCCATTCGCTAACTCACCGGTAAACGCCGGGAAATTATTTTTGCTGCTGTAGCGGCCATCCGCCTGAAACCAGGCGAAAATTTTACGTACCGGCTGGACAGGGAGTTCTGGCATCAGCCGGGTAACCCAGGTACCGGCGCTAACCAGCAGTTTTTTGCCGCTGTACTCACCATCAATCGTCTCGACGGTTACGCCGTTCGGCGCGTGGTGAATGGCCGATACCGGGCAGTTGAAGAGCTGTGCGGCGCCCGCTTCGCGTGCCAGACGGATCCAGCTTTCAACGGCCAGTTCGCTGCGCAGTATGCCGGATGCGGGTTCAAATATTGCCCGATAATCATCAGGAATACGAATTTCCGGCCAGCGAGTCATCACCGTCTGCGCATCCATTTCTTCGATATTGAGCTGGAACTCGCGCGCGCTGCTGGCAACATTGCGCAGAAAGTCGGAACCGGCAGGCCCGAGGTTAATCACTCCTGTACGTTCAAAGACGGCTTCACCGCTGGCGGCGGCAAACTCATCCCATAGCTGTTGCGCGCGCAGTACCAGGGGGACATATCTTTCGCCTTCGCCGTAGGCGTGACGAATGAGGCGGGTGCTGCCGTGATGGCTGCCTTCCTGATGCGGCGGCTGATGGGCATCAATCATCAGTACGTTGAGCCCTGCCTGCCGCGCATAATAGCCTGCGGCAGCGCCGACCGAGCCGCTACCGATAATGATAAGATCGTATTGCATGGTGAGTTCCAGGTTATTGCTTTATTAGCAGGGTAATTAACAACCTGCTGTTATACAAGCCCGAAAATAATTCAGGCACCCGAGGGTGCCTGTTAAGTGAATATTCTGACATTAGCGCTAAATTTTAATGCCTTCGATACTCATTTTCCTGGTATTCGCCAGATTCAATCTTCGCAATACCTGCTTCCAGAATCGAAATAAACTGACGTGCGACGTCCGTCGTTAGCCATAGCGTCTGGCCAATCTCTGCGTCTCTACTGCTTTCTTGAGCGGGGTTTTGGTAGTGCAGGCGCAACATCAGCGCATCGTAACTATCAACGGTGCTGATGTCCCATCCGACGAGGGGATGGGTCTGGATGACTTCATTATTCTTTTCCATCATAACCCCTTATTCATATGTTAAAAGACAACAGTTCTCGAGGTTTAATGCGTGTTTTTTGAAGCAAGTTAATTATATCAGTAGTCAAGAATAAACTCGAGAAATTAAATGAAATAGAGACACATACGCGCCCATGTGCTGATTTTTTAGGCAAATCAGGGAGGGTTATTTGTTATTTATGAAGGTGCTAAGGAAAAGCAATAGGGGAGAGTCTGACTATGAAAAAAATAAAAAAGCCGGGGCGACCCGGCAAAAAATTGCACAATGAGGGAGCAAATTTAATTGACTAGTCGCGGACAAACCAGTCGTCAGCGCTTTCCCAGGTTTCTTGCAGGATTTCGCTAATCCGGTCTTTGTCTTCTTTCAGGCCGCCGATAACCGACAGATTGTTATTAGCCGCGTACCGAACCGTTACCTGACTTGAGGTAGAGGGAAACTGCTGTTCGATACGACGCGAGAGTTCATTGTTCAGCGCATCTAAGGCGCCGTTGGGTAAGGCTGTTGATTTGGCGATAGAGACTTCAATACGCATAATTGCCCCCTGGATAATGTACTGTTTATTTATACAGTACACTCTGAAGATTTACAACAGGGGGCAGGCTATTTATTTTTTCATCGTCCAGCGCACGGTTTCCCCGGCAAGGAACGGCACCAGCGCGTCGCCTGGCAGGGCGATACTCTCGACCACCTGGCTCTCTTCGCGCACCAGCTCCACGTAGCCCTCATTGACCGGCAGGCCATAGAAGCGGGGGCCGTTAAGCGAACAGAAGGCTTCAAAGTGTTGCAGGGCGTTCATCTCCTCAAATACCGTGGCGTAGCTGCCCAGCGCGGTCGGCGCGTTAAAACAGCCTGCGCATCCGCAGCTGGCTTCCTTACGATGGCGGGCATGGGGAGCGGAATCCGTGCCGAGGAAAGCGCGGTCAAAACCGCTGGCAACCAGTTCGCGCAGCGCCTGCTGGTGAATATTGCGTTTCAGGATCGGCAGGCAATAAAGGTGGGGACGCACGCCGCCAACCAGCATATGGTTGCGATTGAACATCAGGTGCTGCGGAGTGATGGTGGCCGCCAGCAGCTCGTTACCGTCGCGTACGTATTCAGCGGCATCTTTGGTCGTGATGTGTTCGAAGACCACCTTCAGGCCTGGCAGGCGCTGACGCAGCGGCTCCATGACCGTTTCAATAAAGCGCGCTTCCCGGTCAAAAATATCGATATCAGCATGGGTGACCTCACCGTGAACCAGCAGAGGCATCCCCAGCTTTTCCATGCGTTCCAGCACCGGCATAATGGCATCCGTACTGGTGACGCCGTGGCTGGAGTTGGTTGTAGCGTTGGCCGGATAGAGCTTGGCGGCAGTGAATACGCCTTCGTTAAATCCGCGCTCCAGCTCAGCCGGGTCGAGCGTATCCGTCAGATAGCAGGTCATCAGCGGCGTAAAATCATGGCCCGCAGGGATCGCATCAACGATACGCTGGCGATAGTCGAGGGCAGCTTCGACGGTAGTGACAGGCGGTACCAGGTTTGGCATCACGATTGCCCGGCCATAAAATTCACTGGTATAAGGCACGACGATTTTTAACATATCGTCATCGCGCAGATGGATATGCCAGTCATCAGGGCGGCGGATTTTCAATACCTGGGATTGTGCTGTCATGGAAGGCTCCGGCTAATAGGTTCAGTCATCAGGGCTGTTTTTGCCGGGCACTAAGGATAAGCGTAAACGTTTTCCTTTGCATCAACTTCCGTAAAAAATCGGGCGCTTCAGCGCCCGAGCCATCAGTTGGTGAACGGGATAATAATCTCGCCGGGCTTCACTTCAATCCCTTTAGCATACTTTTTCGCCAGCGCTTCACCGGTGCTGGCATCCTCGCGCAGGACGTAGGCAGGCTGCTGATTGAAGTAGCTACGCAGGGACTGATTCAGGTAAGGGATCAGCGTCTGTACGACAGACTGGAGCTTTTCCGGCTGAACTTTAGCATCGACGACTTCCATCTCCTGCAGGAAAATGGCCCCCTTTTCTTTATTGAAAGCCGGCAGCGCTTTGAGCTTCAGATCGATGGTCGCTTTCTGGTTCCCGAAAAGTGAATTCAGATCTAAATTGGCCACGCCGCTTAACGTGACTTTGTTTGGTTCTTCACGGCCAATAGCGCTGGTAAGATTTTGCAGTTCAATATGGGCATCCGCTACGCCTGGCAGGCCAATATCCTTAGCGAAGTGGTTACGTTTCTGCAGCGCCTGATTGATTTCCTGCTCGCTCACGGAATATTGCGTGAGCTGATTACAGGCGCTAAGCAGGCCGCTAACGATAAGCGCGGCCGCGATAAACATCTTTTTCATTGGATTCCTTAATGTCATGCCATGGGTTCATCCTGACACAAAGCAGCATGGCCCGCCAGCGCAGGAGGTGCTAGCGGAAAAGACTGAAAAAGAGGCGTTCGGCAGCGAAGGGCTAAACCATCCGCTGCCTTGAGGCTAAATAGCCATTGAGGAAAGCAGGTTGATCTGCGTCTGTTTGGCCATGTTGTCACGATAGGCGGCCACCCGACTCGGCCAGTTCACGCCGGCAACCAGCGTCAGATTCCTCAGCAGAGGAAAGAGCTGAATATCATCTTCAGAGAGTTCTCCGTTGACGGCGTTCGGCTGGACAATCAGTTTATCCAGCGCCCGCAGATCGTCGCTGATGTTCTTCACCAGACCGGAGGAATGGGCGAGATGGTCGGCAAAGCTGCCGATAGCCGCCTCTTTCTTTTTCACAAAATAGGCGCGCGCCTCTGGCGTGGCGAATTCATCAAACGCGGATTTGGCAAAGCGGGGGATCAGCAGGCGGTTCGCGTAGCCGTTGACCTTCCGCAGCCAGGTTTCCACCGCCGGATTACGCGGGCCGGTAAGCAGCGGTTTGCCGTCCAGCTTATCGACATAGTGCACGATATCCATGCTTTCCGGCATATAGCGGCTATCGTCTTTTTGCAGGATTGGCGCCATTTTCTGGCCGATCATTCGGGTGGGGGTTAATTCATCATCGTTCAGGAGCACAATCAGTTCGACGGGGATATTTTTCAGGCCGAAAATCATGCGGGCTTTAAGGCAGAACGGGCAGTGATCGTAGATATATAACTTCACGTTTCTCCTCCATTGTTGCTGAACATCCTCAATTCAGTATGGAGGAGAAACGAAGGCCCGGCAAATCAGGTTCGCGGCTCCAGCATTCCGGAGGCCGAACGTTTTGGACTGAACTGCCACCACAGCGCAATAAACGTCGCGAGGCCGATAATGCCCAGCATCAGCCACGGCAGTTCAGGCTGACCGACGGCCTTACCGGCATCGAACAGCCAGCCGCCGCCTGCGTAGCCGAAAGCGCCGCCGAAGGCCAGGCCTAACCGGCTAAAGCCCATATAGCTGCCGCGCGCTCTGGCATCCGCCAGCGACGCCCCCAGCGTTTCACGCGCGGGTTCAGCGATGATTGACCCCATATAAAATACGCAGATCAGCGTAAACAGCTGCTGCAAATTGCTGCTCAGGCCAATTGGCATCATCGCGAGCGTCATGATCAGCAGGCCGGCCATCAGGCGCTGCTCCAGGCGAAAACGCTTTTCGCTCCAGCGGGCAATCGGATACAGCAGCGTTAGCGAAATGGTCGCTTCAATGGCGTACATCCATTTGACCGCCGCCGGAGAACCCGCAATATCATTAACCATAATCGGCAGCATCAGCATCACCTGCACCGCCAGCATGTAATACCCGGTCAGCGTCAGCACATAGGTGACAAAGCGTTTGTCGCGCAGCACGCGCCCCAGTCCTTCACGAACCGGCGTTTTGACCGTCGACAGCTTCCATGCGGGAAGATACCAGGCGTTGAATGCCGCACAGGCGATAAACAGCGCCGCCCCGGCGCTGCACACCAGGCGAAAATCATATTGCAGCAGCCAGCTGCCCAGCAGCGCGCCGATCACCGCTCCTGCGCTGTCCTGCATCATCAGGATAGAGAAGAAACGTCCGCGCTGGTGCGGGCGTACCAGCTTGACCACCAGCGCCGCCCGCGGGGGATCGAACAGCGTGCCGCCGAGGCCTGAAAGAATACAGGAGAGCCACAGCACCCAGGGTTCATGAGCGACGGCCATCGCCGCGAAGCCGGCCGCGCGCATCAGCATACCGGTAACGATCATCGGCTTGGCGCCAAAACGGTCGGCAATGGCGCCGCCAAATATTCCTAAGCCTTGCTGCACCAGCTGACGCAGGCCGAGCGCAATCCCGACCATCAGCGCAGCCCATCCCATCTGGTCGACAAAGCGAATGGAGATAAGCGGGAACACAACGAAAAAGCCGAGTACGACCAGCATGTTATCGACTAACAGGAAATATTTACCCAGGCTCCTTGCCTGCGATACGCGGGACATTTCCCCTCCAGGGAAAAATAAGAATAAGCTCTGACATTTTGCGGGGTTAATGGCTATTTTCCCAGCGCGCTCGCGACAATATTTTTTTATCAAAATGCAAGAACGATAGAGGCTATTCATCGAAAAGCAGAGATGGTGCAGAAAATGGTATGTTGCTGTTTTCACACCGCCGTGCAGGACAGGTATAGTAAAGTCAGCAAGTATTGCGTCAGGGGAACAGGAGAGGGGAATGTTTGGCTATCGCAGTAACGTACCGAAGGTGCGTTTGACGACGGACCGGCTGGTGGTTCGGCTGGTGCACGATCGTGACGCCTGGCGTCTGGCCGATTATTACGCGGAAAATAAAGGGTTCTTAAAACCCTGGGAACCGGTGCGCGATGACAGCCACTGTTATCCTTCCGGCTGGCAGGCGCGTTTATCGATGATTTCTGAGTTTCATAAGCAGGGCTCGGCGTTCTATTTTGCTCTGCTTGACCCGGAAGAAAAAGAGATCATCGGCGTGGCGAATTTTTCGAACGTGGTGCGCGGATCGTTTCATGCCTGCTATCTCGGCTACTCCATCGGGGAGAAATGGCAAGGGCAGGGGCTGATGTATGAAGCGCTGACGTCGGCCATTCGCTATATGCAGCGCACGCAACATATCCATCGCATAATGGCAAACTATATGCCGCATAATCAGCGCAGCGGCGATTTGCTGGCGCGTCTGGGCTTTGAAAAAGAGGGTTACGCCAAAGATTACCTGCTCATTGATGGGCAGTGGCGCGATCACGTACTGACGGCGTTGACGACACCGGACTGGACCCCGGGTCGCTAAGGAGACATCATGAAATATCAGTTAACCGCGCATGAGGCGCGGGTCATTGGCTGCCTGCTGGAAAAGCAGGTCACCACGCCGGAGCAGTACCCCCTGTCGGTCAACGCGGTGGTCACCGCCTGTAACCAGAAAACAAACCGTGAACCGGTAATGTCGCTCAGCGAAAGTGAAGTTCAGGATCTGCTCGATACGCTAGTCAAGCGCCATTATTTGCGTACGGTCAGCGGTTTCGGCAATCGGGTGACCAAGTATGAACAACGCTTCTGCAACTCTGAATTCGGCGATCTGAAATTCACGCCGGCGGAAGTCGCTATCGTGACCACACTGCTGCTGCGCGGGGCGCAGACGCCTGGCGAACTCCGCGGTCGCGCGCAGCGAATGCATGAATTCAGCGATATGGCCGAGGTTGAAAGCGTCCTCGAAAACCTGGCTTCGCGAGAAGATGGCCCCTACGTTGCGCGTCTGCCGCGGGAGCCTGGCAAGCGTGAAAGCCGCTATATGCATCTGTTCTGCGATGATATGGATTCACTGATTACCGTCGTGGAGGCCGTGTCGCCGCCCGGCGACGATCTTCAGATGCGCGTTGAGGCGCTGGAGGCGGAAGTTGCCGAGCTGAAAGCGCGTCTCGATTCACTGCTGGCTCACCTGGGAGATTAAGCATGTCGGCGAAACTACGTATAGGAGTGGTTGGCCTGGGCGGTATCGCGCAAAAGGCGTGGTTACCGGTGCTGGGGGCCGCCGATGACTGGACGCTACAGGCGGCGTGGTCGCCCGGGAAAGAGAAAGCGCTGCGTATCTGTGAAACCTGGCGTATTCCCTATGCGGATTCTCTGGAACAGCTGGCGGCGCAGTGTGATGCCGTATTCGTGCATACTTCAACGGCTTCACATTATGAAGTGGTTTCCCGCCTGCTCAATGCCGGAGTGCATGTCTGCGTTGATAAACCGCTGGCGGATAAACTCAGCGATGCGGAGGCGCTGGTTGAGCTGGCCGCTCGCCGTCATCTCACGCTAATGGTCGGGTTTAACCGCCGTTTTGCCCCCCTCTATCGCGAGCTGAAGGCCCAGCTCGGGAGCGCTGCGTCGCTGCGGATGGATAAGCACCGTAGCGACAGCGTGGGCCACGATCTGCGCTTCACGCTGTTGGATGACTATCTGCACGTCGTCGATACCGCGCTATGGCTGGCGGGCGATAAAGCGCGTTTAAACGGCGGTACGCTGCACACCACCGCTCAAGGGGAGATGCTGTATGCCGAACACCATTTCAGTTGCGGAATGATGCAGATAACCACCAGTATGCACCGCCGCGCCGGAAGCCAGCGGGAGTGGGTACAGGCGGTGACCGACGGCGGATTATATGAAGTCCGGGATATGCGGGAGTGGCAGGAGGAGCGGGGACGCGGCGTGATCCAGCGCCCGATCCCTGGCTGGCAGACCACCCTTGAGCAGCGTGGATTTACCGGCTGCGCGCGGCATTTTATCGAATGCGTGCAAAATCAGACGGTTCCTGAAACGTCCGGCGAGCAGGCGCTGCTTGCTCAGCGCGTTATAGAGAAACTGTGGCGCGAAGCGATGAGCGAATAATCCGTTGTAACAACTGACAGTAGTAATTCATTATGAACCCGGTAGACTATCGCCACTTTCCAGCGCCCGCATTTGCGGGCGTTTTACTCCAGGGTTGTGGAATAACACGTTAATGAATCTTTTAAAATCACTGGCGGCCGTCAGTTCGATGACCATGTTTTCGCGCGTGCTGGGCTTTGCGCGCGATGCGATTGTGGCGCGTATTTTTGGCGCGGGGATGGCCACCGACGCCTTCTTCGTTGCTTTTAAACTCCCGAACCTTTTACGGCGTATTTTTGCTGAAGGCGCTTTCTCACAGGCTTTTGTGCCGATTCTGGCGGAGTATAAAAGCAAGCAGGGTGAAGATGCGACCCGGGTTTTCGTCGCCTATGTTTCGGGGCTGCTGACGCTGGTGCTGGCGCTGGTCACCGTCGCCGGTATGCTGGCGGCACCGTGGGTGATTACTATCACCGCGCCGGGATTTGCCAATACGCCCGAAAAGTTCGCCCTGACCACGCAGCTTTTGCGCATCACTTTTCCCTATATTCTGTTGATCTCCCTGGCTTCACTCGTGGGCGCCATCCTGAATACCTGGAACCGCTTTTCGGTGCCTGCTTTTGCCCCGACCTTCCTGAACGTCAGCATGATTGGTTTTGCGCTGTTTGCCGCGCCCTATTTTAATCCGCCGATGCTGGCAATGGCGTGGGCGGTAACGGTTGGCGGTATTTTGCAGCTCGCCTGGCAGCTGCCGCATCTGAAAAAAATCGGCATGCTGGTGCTGCCGCGGGTCAACCTTAAAGATGCTGGCGCAGTGCGGGTGGTAAAACAGATGGGCCCGGCGATTCTCGGCGTCTCCGTCAGCCAAATCTCGCTGATCATTAACACGATTTTTGCCTCATTCCTCGTTTCCGGCTCCGTATCGTGGATGTACTACGCCGATCGTCTGATGGAGTTTCCGTCCGGCGTACTGGGCGTGGCGCTGGGGACCATTTTGCTGCCTTCGCTGTCTAAAAGCTTCGCCAGCGGCAATCACGATGAATATTGCCGTTTGATGGACTGGGGATTACGCCTGTGCTTCCTGCTCGCGCTACCGAGCGCGGTGGCGTTAGGGATCCTGGCCAAGCCGCTGACGGTCGCGTTATTCCAGTACGGGAAATTTACCGCTTTTGATGCCGCGATGACCCAGCGCGCGCTGGTGGCATATTCTGTCGGGCTGATGGGGCTCATCATCGTGAAGGTGCTGGCTCCCGGATTCTATTCGCGGCAGGACATTAAAACGCCGGTGAAAATTGCCATCGTCACGCTGATCATGACGCAGGTGATGAACCTCGCCTTTATTGGCCCCCTGAAGCACGCTGGTCTGTCGTTGTCGATTGGTCTGGCGGCCTGCCTGAACGCCGCGCTGCTCTACTGGCAGCTGCGGAAACAGAAAATTTTTACGCCTCAGCCGGGCTGGTTCCTGTTCCTGCTGCGCCTGGTCATCGCGGTGATTATTATGTCAGCGGCGCTGCTGGGCGTGATGTACCTGATGCCGGAGTGGTCGCAGGGGACGATGCCGTTCCGCCTGCTGCGCTTGATGGTTGTCGTGGTGGCCGGCGTTGTCGCCTATTTCGCGACGCTGCTGCTGCTGGGCTTTCGCGTGAAAGAGTTTGCTCGCCGCACGGTTTGAGTTGTTCTGATGAAAGAAAAGCCGCTCTGCAGGAATTGCACAGCGGCTTTTTTTACCTGACGGTTCGCTCTTTATCTGGCGGTTCGCTGCGCCGATACGACCCTGGCGCTTTCCAGCAGGCGGATCCCAAGGGCAATCGCACCGGTTACGACGGCGAGGGTCACCACGCCGCTCCAGCCTGCGAGCACATACAGTTTGCTTCCCAGTACTGAACCCAGCGACATCCCAATAAACACGCCGGTGAACAGCAGCGCGTTGAGGCGTCCGCGCGCCTGCGGCTCCAGGCCATACACCAGGTTCTGGTGCGCTACGAGGCTGGATTGCAGCCCCAGGTCAAAACCGACGGCCGAGATGGCAATCAGGATTAGCTGACCATGTGGCGGTAGCGCAGGCAGCAAAAACATCAGGGCAAACGAAACCGTCACCAGCGCCGCGCCCATTTGCGTGACTTTTTCTGCGCCGAACTTGTCGGCCAGGCCGCCGGCCAGCGGGGCGGCAAGCGCCCCGGCAGCCCCTGCAATACCGAAGCCACCGGCTACCGCGCTGCCCATCTGATAGTGCGCCAACAGCATGACCGCAAGCGTAGACCAGAAGGCACTAAAGGCGATAGAGAGGAATCCCTGGGCGAATGCGGCGCGACGCAGTGCCGGATAGCGTTTCCACAGATGCGCCATCGATTTCATCAGCTGCGGGTAGCTGAGGGTTGAGTGAATTTCGAAGCGCGGCAGCACGCGCCACATCACCACGCCAATCATCGCAATGCTGACCGCAGCCGCCTGATACATTACCCGCCAGCCGAATAGCGCCCCCACCAGACCACTAACGGTTCGCGACAGCAGGATCCCCAGCAGCAGGCCGGTCATCACCGTACCCACCATTTTCCCCTGCTTGCCCGCGGGAGCCAGAATCGCGGCTGCCGGTACGATATCCTGCGCCATGGTCGCGGCCATACCGATAAGCAGGCTGACAATCAGCAGGGAGCTTAGCTGACCGGTAAGGCTGCAGAGCAGCAACAGGACGGCCAGCGCGGCGCTTTTCATCAGGATCAGCTTTCTGCGGTCGTGGCGGTCGCCAAGCGGGAGAAGGAAAAGTATGCCCAGCGCGTAGCCGGCCTGGGTCAGGGTCGGAACCAGACCCATACCCTCAACGCTCAAATGGAGGTTAGCCCCCATCAGCGGCAGCAGCGGTTGCGCGTAATAGATTGAGGCGACGCTGAAGCCCGCGCCCAGCGCAAGGATGAAAATGACCCACCCGGCGGCGCGGGAGGTGAGTGGAGTTGGTGTCATGGTGGATTCCTCTTAGAAGCGATGGCGCTATTTTTCCCGTAATCCGGCTGGCGCGGTAGATAGCCCGGTGGTAAAACGGTTATACGCTAAACGTATAGGCAAAATATAAATGAAGAAGCAAGAGCGTATAGATCGTATCGAACTGATGCGTACGTTCATTCGTATCGTGGAGGCCGGCTCTCTCTCCGCCGCCGCGGTACAGATGAATACGACCCAGGCGACGGTAAGTCGACGGCTTCAGTCTCTGGAGGGGCTGCTTGGCGCAAAGCTGATTCTGCGCACGACCCACGCGATGAAGCTGACCGATGACGGTGAGCGCTGTTATCAGCATGCCCGCCAGGTCGTCGATGCCTGGCTGGCGCTGGAGGACGACCTGCGGATCACCGATGACCGGCCGGTGGGGATTTTAAGGGTGCGGGCCCCGCATGCGTTTGGTCAGCAACAGCTGCTGGGGCCGCTGGTGGATTTTTTGCAGCGCTATCCCCAGCTGGCGGTTGAATGGATGCTGAACGATAAGACGGTCGATTTTCTGAGCGATGGTATCGACTGCGCGATTCGCGTGGGGGCTGAGGTGGATCCGGCTACGGTATCGGTACTGCTGGCCGAGGTTCCCCGCAGCGTGGTGGCATCCCCATCGCTGCTGGCGAACTTGCCGCCGTTAAGCGCGCCGCAGGAGATGTCGTTGCTGCCGTGGATAGCCATCAGCACGTTCTATCAGCATGAGGTGAGGCTGCAGTCGCAGGTGGATGAGCAGCTTATTACCTTTGCCATCGCGCCGTGTCTGAGTACCGATAGCGTGCATGTGGCGCGTAATACCGCGCTGGCGGGGCTGGGCGCGGCGATTGTGTCGAGCTGGGCGGTAGCGGACGATATTGCCGCCGGGCGGCTGGTGGAGCTGTTCCCGCAGTGGCGAGCCTCACCGCTGCCGGTACACCTGGTGTATCCCTGGGCGCGCTACTATCCGACGCGGTTGCGTAAGTTTCTCGATCTGATGCGTGAGGTCATGCCGCAGATTGCGGGGATGCAGCGTCCGGAAGGGGAATAAAAAAAGACCGGCGCGGGGGCCGGTCTTGTCGAGGTGACGTTACTCTACGGGCTGCGGACGGGTAGGTCCGGCAGCGGCTTTGTGCGTGGCGCTATGACCGCCAGCAGAACCTTTACCGTCAAAATCAAAGTTCGGGCGAACCCACTCGCTTTGACGAGGCGCTTCAGGTACGTAGTCTGGCGCTGGGGCGCGGGTCATCGGCGCCGTGGCGTGACGATTGGCGACCTTAACGACCGGCGCAGCCGTGACAACAGGTTGAGTCGCAACGACCGGCTCCGCCTCTGGTGCAGGTTCAACCACCGGTTCGGAAACAACAGGCGCTTCCTCAACAACCACCGCCGTCTCTTCAACCGCAACAGGTTCAGCGACCGCAGCTTCCGGTTCGACAGCTTCTTGCGCAACGACGTCAACGGCTTCTGCGACAACTTCTTCGGCCACGGCTTCATCGGCTTCGGCAATCAGCTGCGGCTGTTCATCAACCGGGGCGGCGATAGCCTCCGGATGCGTGGTTTCTACGACCGGAACTTCAGGTTCGCTAATCACCGCCACAGGCTCGGAAGTGGCCACTGGCTCGACTGCGCTTTCTGCGGCGACAGCCGGGGCAATCACTTCAGAGACAACCGGCTCAGCGGCAGCCACTGGCGCGACGACGGGCTCAGCCGCAGTGGTTGAGAACTCCTGAACCTGCACGTCTTCCTGCTGCTGGTCCTGAGGGCGAACGACCGGGTAGCGGATCCACACTTTACCAGACGCCATTTCCGGCGATGCGCAGGCTACGGTCAGCGGCATCGGGGATTGCGTCGGGTAACGCTCATCACGGTAGCGACGACGGCGCTGGCCGCTGACGCGCAGGTGACGAGGGGAACGACGTGAACGACGCGGCATACCGTTAGATTCGCGGGCTTCACCGTTCTCATCATGTTCCGCAGTGGTTTCAACAACCGCCGGCAGGTCGACTTTCGCCAGTTCAGTGCGCGGCGCTGCGGCTTCCGGCTGGACGACCGGCGCTTCGGCGACCTGAGGCGCGGCTACCGGCTCGACAACCTGTTCAGCGGCAGCAGATTCAATACGCACCTTCTGCGCCAGCTGGCGAGGTTTACGACGCGGCATCGTCTGCACGCGCTCTTCCTGCTCGCTCTCCTGAACAACCGGCTCTTCGCGGGTTTGCGCTTTGGCTTCCTGCTGAACCTGACGTTTATCATCGTTACGACGGCGATTACGTTCGCGGCGCGGCTGCTGCTCGTCGCGCGCTTTGCCTTTTTCGCTATCTTCGACCGTTGTCTGGCGGATTTCGCGCGGCTCAGCGTTCTGCTGCTGCTTCTCACGACGGTTGCGGCGGTTTTCTTCACGAGACTCGCGGCCTTCGCTGTTCTCGGCACGACTATCGCGGTTCTCGCGGCTATCGCGATTATCCCGGTTGTCGCGGCGGTCATTGCGATCGCGGCGGTTGTTGGAACGCGGTTTACGACGCTCCTGCTGACGCTCGGATTTCTCTTCCGCTTTTTTCTCAACCTGAACTTCCGCCGGTTTAGTCTCTTCCTCGCTGGAGAACACTTTTTTCAGCGCGCTGAAGAAGCGGGCAACCAGGCCAGGCTGCGCCGGCGCTGCCGCCTTCGGTGCGGATGCGGCAGGCGCAACGGTAGCCGCGGCTCTGGCCGGCTCTTCCTGGGCCGGAGCCGGAGGCGCGTCAGGCATGACAAAAGCAGCCAGCGCCGGTTGTTCCGGGAGTTTACGCTCGGCCGGCTCTTCATCAGAAGGCATGGCCATCTCTTCTTCGTGCAGTTTCGGCAGCAGATAGCTCAGCGTGGAGGTCTCTTCGCCTTTACGCACGCGCAGAACAGAGTAGTGCGGCGTTTCCATCTGGTCGTTTGGCACGATAATAACGCGCACATCGGCCTGACGGGTTTCAATCGCGCTTACCGCGGCACGTTTTTCGTTCAGCAGGTAAGAGGCAATCGGCACCGGTACGATAGCGTGAACTTCTTTGGTGTTCTCTTTCAGCGCTTCTTCTTCGATCAAACGCAGAATAGAAAGCGACAGCGATTCGTTATCGCGCACGGTACCCGTTCCGCTACAGCGCGGGCAGACGTGATGGCTGGACTCCCCGAGCGACGGGCTCAGGCGCTGACGCGACATCTCCAGCAGTCCAAAGCGGGAAATATGGCTGATCTGGATGCGCGCTCTGTCCTGACGGACGGCTTCGCGCAGGCGGTTTTCTACCGCACGCTGGTGGCGAACCGGGGTCATATCGATGAAGTCGATAACGATCAGGCCGCCAAGGTCGCGCAGACGCAGCTGACGAGCGATTTCATCGGCTGCTTCAAGGTTGGTATTAAACGCCGTTTCTTCGATGTCGCCGCCGCGGGTGGCGCGTGCGGAGTTGATATCGATAGCGGTCAGCGCTTCGGTGCTGTCGATAACGATAGAACCGCCGGAAGGCAGACGCACTTCACGCTGGAAAGCGGACTCAATCTGCGATTCGATTTGATAGTGGCTGAACAGCGGGATTTCCCCGGTGTACAGTTTGATTTTGCTGCTGAAATCCGGACGACCCAGCGCCGCAATGTGCTGGCGAGCCAGCTCAAGCACCTTCGGGTTGTCGATAAGGATTTCGCCGATATCCTGACGCAGATAGTCGCGGAAAGCGCGCACGATGACGTTGCTTTCCTGATGGATCAGGAACGGAGCAGGGCGGCTGTCTGCGGCTTTCTGGATGGCTTCCCAGTGCTTCAGGCGGAAGCTTAAGTCCCACTGCAGCGCTTCGGCGGATTTGCCGACGCCAGCGGTGCGAACGATAAGTCCCATGCCGTCCGGCAGCTCAAGGCTGGCCAGCGCTTCTTTGAGTTCGGTGCGATCGTCACCCTCGATGCGGCGTGAAATACCGCCAGCGCGTGGGTTATTCGGCATCAGCACCAGATAGCTACCCGCCAGGCTGATAAAGGTGGTCAGCGCGGCGCCTTTATTGCCACGCTCTTCTTTATCGATCTGGACAATCACTTCCTGGCCTTCACGCAGCACGTCCTTGATGTTTGGACGACCGTGAGAATTGTAGTTGGCAGGGAAGTATTCGCGGGCAATTTCTTTGAGAGGGAGGAAACCATGACGCTCGGCACCATAATCAACAAATGCGGCTTCGAGGCTAGGTTCAATACGAGTGATTTTGCCTTTGTAGATGTTCGCTTTTTTCTGTTCGTGCCCGGGGCTTTCGATATCCAGGTCGTACAGGCGCTGCCCATCAACAAGGGCGACGCGCAACTCTTCCTGCTGAGTTGCGTTGATTAACATTCTTTTCATCGTAACTTACTCATTATTCTTACATTGACGACTAAGCTACGGGCAGAGTAACGCCTTACCGGGGAAAACCGATGGCCTCGTGTCTGTTTCACGTCGCCAACCTCACGGCTGTCGCGCGCTTAAGAGGCGCAGAGTGTCGGTCGCCTGTATTTCAAACGGAAACACAGCGCACTTATCAGGGGAACTGCCTGGGATGTATCACCAGAGAAGATTCCATTTATACCCATCGTTTTTCATGCAGCAGGCGTGGCGGCTTAACCTGCTCATCTTAATCATTTGATCCAGATGAGCGCCGGGATATCCCAGTGTGAACGCCTTCCTGCGACGTGAAATCCATAGAGCCTGTACCGGTAAGGACTGCAACCCGCAGCCCGCTAACTGTCTGAAAGATCAATACGTCTTACGCCATTGCTGCGTTGATGATCGGTCAGACAAAATTGGTCATTCCGCTAATTTCTTGTTCTAACAAGTTTCAGCACGGAATACTGCATCATTATTCCATTGCTAAGCTCGTTATAGCAAGTTGACTTTCACCTTTTATCACCCGGTTACTCACAGTTTTTTCACCCGCGTATACAGATTGTTCTAATAACAAACAAAACGATGATGAAGCGTACTGTGAAATCCGGATGATGATAAATATAAGCATATAAAAATGAGTGGCGCTAATGCGTCGGGCTATTTAGAATCGCGCACCATGAAAACTGAGATCCCAAGCGTAAAAATGGTTGCCATTGCTGATGATGAAGCCGGGCAACGTATCGACAACTTTTTGCGTACGCAGCTGAAGGGCGTACCGAAGAGCATGATTTATCGCATCTTGCGTAAAGGCGAGGTGCGGGTTAACAAAAAGCGCGTGAAGCCGGAATATAAGCTGGAAGCCGGCGACGAAGTGCGCATCCCGCCGGTTCGCGTCTCTGAGAAAGAAGAAGAGGCGGTCTCTCCACACCTGCAAAAAGTAGCCGCGCTGGCCGATGTGATTTTATATGAAGACGATCATATCCTGGTGCTTAACAAGCCTTCCGGAACGGCGGTACACGGCGGCAGCGGATTGAGCTTTGGCGTAATTGAAGGTCTGCGCGCGCTGCGTCCGGAAGCGCGTTTCCTGGAGCTGGTGCATCGCCTGGATCGCGACACCTCCGGCGTGCTGCTGGTCGCCAAAAAGCGCTCCGCGCTGCGTTCCCTGCACGAGCAGCTGCGCGACAAAGGAATGCAGAAGGATTACCTGGCGCTGGTGCGCGGGCAGTGGCAGTCGCATACTAAAGTGGTGCAGGCGCCGCTGCTGAAAAATATTCTGCAGAGCGGTGAGCGCATTGTGCGGGTTAACCAGGAGGGGAAACCGTCGGAGACGCGCTTTAAAGTTGAAGAGCGTTATACCCATGCGACGCTGGTGCGCTGCAGCCCGGTGACCGGTCGTACGCATCAAATCCGCGTGCATACGCAATACGCCGGCCACCCTATTGCTTTTGACGACCGCTACGGCGACCGTGAATTTGATAAGCAGCTGGCGGGCACCGGCCTTAACCGGCTGTTTCTGCATGCGGCGGCGCTGAAGTTTACCCATCCGGGTAGCGGGGAGATTATGCGCATTGAAGCCCCCTTAGATAATCAGCTTAAGCGCTGCCTGCAGGTCTTGCGTAACGCGAAATGACCGCGCTCAGGCTCAGGGTTTGAGCCACCTGGCAAGCCAGGGGAAAACTTCATCCTGCTGTTGTTGATTAAAAACGTGGCCCAGTTCCGGCCACGTTTTTGTTTCCAGCTTATCCTGCGCGTTTTGCGACGCCCACACTTTATGTACTTTTGCGAAGGCGTCGTTAACGGCTTCCGCCGGGAAGAGCTTATCTTGTCCGCCGCTGTAAATAAGCATCGGTTTTGGCGCGGCAATGCTGGCGATATCGGGAATATCGAGGCGTCCGGATAAGCCAGGGTGAAGCATATAAAACGCCGACTGGCCGCGCAAAACGTTGTTGCCAGGCTGCATCAGGCCGTTCCAGGTTCCAAACCAGGAGATAACCGCAGTCGCGGCGACTTTGTCAGACAGGGCGGCCAGCTGCCAGGCGCGAAAACCGCCCATTGAGAAACCCACGACTCCAATGCGTTGACTATCAACCGTTTTTAAAGTGCTGAGGAAATCGACGGTACGCAGATCTTCATAGGCAACTTCACCTGCCAGCGAGCGCCCCAGGTTAAAGTAGTTGCTGGCGAGGGCCTGCTGCTGCTCGTAGACCATCGGCCCTCGGTCCCCCCAACCCGGGCTATCAATGGCGATGACGACATAGCCGCGCTGCGCCAGTTCATCGCCGATAAACCGACCGCTGAAAAATTTATCCGCCCACGCCTCGGCGCTGGCCAGCCGTGCGGCGTCGTTCCACGGACGGATTAGCTTCTCCTTACCGATATCAAACTTTGAGCCATGGTCGTGCAGCAGAACAATTGCCGGGTGAGGGCCGGGGGAATTTGGCGTCAACATCAGCGCGGCAATCCTGTTATCGTCGGTTACGTTGAAGGCCAGCTTCTCGGCGGTATACGCGCCTCGATTTTCTCTCATCAGCGTTTGCGGCGCGAAGGGGAGTGTCGACGCCGGGGTTAGCAGAGACTGCCGAAGCAGCGTACGGGCCTGCTGTCGCCATTGCTCAAAATCACGGTAGTGGCCAGAGAGCCACGAGTCCGGGTAGGTCATCTGCGCTTTCAGCTGCTGCCAGGAGGCGGGGAGATTGCCCTCTACGATGCCCTGGCGCTGCCAGTCATGGGCATTAACGCCGGCGGCGGCCAGCAGGGTGAGGGTCAAAAGCGTAGCGCGGGTTGGCATAGTGGCTCCATTTAAAAATAAAACAACGTTTCATAATGGATTCTAATGGCGCGGGTAAAATAAACTGTGACAGGCGATGCATTAATTAAGTTGGGGTAAACCTGCTCTGCTCCGTTGGGCAGCGGGTAAAACGCGTTGTAAAGCGGCGGCACGCGGCCTCAGGAAGAGACCGCGTGGGATCGGGAGGCCTTTATCATGTTTACGTGAGCAGGGGATTCAACGCTTCCCGGCGCAGCATCTGGCACAGGGCAATGAGCGGCAAACCGACCAGCGCGTTGGGATCTCGCCCCTCAAGCCGTTCGAATAGCGTGATGCCTAAACCTTCGCTTTTAAAGCTTCCGGCGCACTGCAGCGGGTTTTCCTTGCGGATATAGCTCTCAATTTCCTGGTCGCTTAAACGGCGGAAATGAACGTCGAAAGGTTCGCATTCCGTTTGTAGATGACCGTTGGCGGAATTGTACAGCGCCAGGCCGGTATAGAACGTGACGATGGTGCCGCTGGCCTTTCTCAGCTGGCGATGGGCGTTTTCTTCCGTATGCGGTTTGCCGGTAATTTCACCGTCCAGGACACAAACCTGATCGGAGCCTATAATGAGGTGCTTTGGGTAGCGTGCGGCAAGGGCCTGCGCCTTTGCCTGCGCCAGACGCATCACCAGCTGGCGGGCAGGTTCGCCGGGCAGCGGGGTTTCATCAACGTTCGGCGCAGCGCATTCAAAAGGCACCGACAGTTTTTCCAGCAGCATTCGCCGCCACGGCGAGGTTGACGCGAGGATTAGTTCAGACATATTTTTTCATCCACATATAGCGCTTCGCAGAGCATCATTTTAAACTATGCGCCGCAATGTGTGCGAATAAATGGCAAAAGGCAACCTGAGGCTGCCTTTTTCTTTGACTCTATGACGTTACAAAGTTAATATGCGCGCCCTATGCAAAAGGTAAAATTACCCCTGACTCTCGATCCGGTTCGCACGGCTCAAAAACGCTTAGATTACCAAGGTATCTATACCCGTGATCAGGCTGTGCGTGTCGCTGATTCTGTTGTCAGCGTGGACAGCGATGTGGAATGCAGCATGTCGTTCGCTATCGATAACCAGCGTCTTGCCGTTTTAAGCGGCGATGCGACAGTGTCGGTAACCCTCGAATGTCAGCGTTGCGGGAAACCGTTCCCCCATCATGTTCACACAACGTATTGTTTCAGCCCCGTCAGAAATGACGAACAGGCCGAAGCACTGCCGGAAGCGTATGAGCCGATTGAGGTTAACGAATTCGGTGAAATCGATCTGCTGGCGCTGGTTGAAGATGAAATCATCCTCGCCTTGCCCGTAGTTCCGGTGCATGATTCTGAACACTGTGAAGTGTCCGACGCGGACATGGTCTTTGGTGAACTGCCTGAAGAGGCACAAAAACCAAATCCATTTGCCGTATTAGCCAGCTTAAAGCATAAGTAATTGAGGAGTAAGGTCCATGGCCGTACAACAGAATAAACCAACCCGTTCCAAACGTGGCATGCGTCGTTCCCATGACGCGCTGACCGCAGTCACCAGCCTGTCTGTAGACAAAGCTTCTGGTGAAAAACACCTGCGTCACCACATCACTGCCGACGGTTTCTACCGCGGTCGCAAGGTTATCGCTAAGTAATCACGCATTACTCCATGGATTTCGCGTTGCAAGAAGACGCAAGCGAGAGAAGCACCAGGAGCATAGCTCACTATGTGACTGGTGTGAACGAGCGCAGTCAATGCACTTGCCGCGTGAAAGACGAAGAGTAAAAGCGTGATGAAGCTTAGTGAGGATCTCCCCGGGTAACTGGGGAATAACCGAACCGAGCAGCGACGATACCTTGACTCGTCTAACCCTGGCGTTAGATGTCATGGGCGGGGATTTTGGCCCTTCCGTGACAGTGCCTGCAGCATTGCAGGCACTGAACTCTAATTCACAACTCACACTTCTTTTAGTCGGCGATCCCGACACTATCGCGCCATTACTTGCCAAAGCTGATTTTGAACAACGTTCACGTCTGCAGGTTATCCCTGCGCAGTCAGTTATTGCCAGTGATGCTCGACCCGCGCAAGCGATTCGCGCCAGTCGCGGTAGCTCAATGCGCATTGCGCTTGAGTTAGTGAAAGAAGGGCGGGCGGAGGCCTGCGTCAGTGCGGGTAATACCGGAGCGCTGATGGGGCTGGCGAAGCTGCTGCTTAAGCCCATTGAGGGGATCGAGCGCCCTGCGCTGGTTACTATGTTGCCGCATCAGCTGAAGGGCAAAACGGTGGTGCTGGATTTAGGCGCTAACGTGGATTGCGTTAGCACAATGCTGGTGCAGTTTGCCATCATGGGGGCGGTTCTTGCCGAAGAAGCGATCGGTATTAAGGATCCCCGCGTTGCGCTTCTGAATATCGGCGAAGAAGAGATGAAAGGTCTCAGCAGCATTCGCGACGCGGCGGCGGTTTTGAAGACTCTGCCGACCCTCAACTATATTGGGTATCTGGAAGCCAACGAATTGTTGACGGGCAAGACGGATGTTTTGGTTTGTGATGGATTCACGGGCAACGTCACATTAAAAACGATGGAAGGTGTTGTCAGAATGTTCCTTTCACTGTTGAAATCACAGGGAGAGGGGAAAAAAAGGTCGTGGTGGCTGCTTTTATTAAAGCGTTGGTTACAAAAAAGCCTGTCGAGGCGATTCAGTCACCTCAACCCCGACCAGTATAATGGTGCCTGTCTGTTAGGATTACGCGGTTCCGTGATTAAAAGTCATGGGGCTGCCAATCAGCGCGCTTTTTGCGTCGCGATAGAGCAGGCAGTGCAGGCTGTGCAGCGGCAGGTTCCTCAGCGAATTGCCGCTCGCCTGGAATCTTTATACCCTGCAGGTTTCGAATTGCCTGAAGGCGGCAGAAGCGGAAATTCCCGGCCTCAAACCCGGATGACCGGCAACGACTGACGCCTCGCAGTTTGAGTTAACCCGGTATATTACCCAAGAGTGACTGAGCGTACATGTATACGAAGATTATTGGTACCGGCAGCTATCTGCCTGAGCACGTGCGTACGAACGCTGAACTGGAAAATATGGTCGATACGTCTGACGAGTGGATTGTTACTCGTACCGGTATCCGCGAGCGTCGTATTGCCGCACCGAATGAAACAGTTGCTACGATGGGCCTTGAAGCCGCTAAGAATGCGCTGGACATGGCGGGCGTCAAGCCGGAGCAAATTGGTCTGATTATTGTTGCGACCACCTCCGGTACCCATGCGTTTCCTAGCTCGGCATGCCAGATTCAATCAATGTTGGGTATTAAAGGCTGCCCGGCGTTTGACGTCGCTGCGGCCTGCGCGGGGTTCACCTACGCGCTTAGCGTTGCCGATCAATACGTAAAAAACGGTGCGGTGGATTACGCGCTGGTGATCGGCGCTGACGTGCTGGCGCGCACCTGCGATCCTGCCGATCGCGGAACCATTATTATTTTTGGCGATGGCGCCGGTGCCGTGGTGCTGGGTGCTTCTGAAGAGCCGGGCATCATCTCCACCCATCTGCACGCGGATGGCAGCTACGGCTCGCTGCTGACGCTGCCGAACGCCGATCGCGTCGAACCGGAAAACCCCATCTATCTGACGATGGCGGGTAATGAAGTCTTTAAGGTGGCGGTAACCGAGCTGGCGCACATCGTGGACGAGACTTTAGCTGCGAACAACCTCGAGCGCTCTGCGCTTGACTGGCTGGTGCCGCATCAGGCCAACCTGCGTATTATCAGCGCCACGGCGAAGAAGCTGGGCATGTCGATGGACAACGTGGTCGTCACGCTCGACAGACACGGCAATACGTCGGCGGCATCTGTTCCCTGTGCGCTGGATGAAGCCGTTCGCGATGGCCGCATTCAACGTGGTCAGCTTATTCTGCTGGAAGCCTTCGGTGGTGGTTTCACCTGGGGTTCCGCGCTGGTTCGTTTTTAGGATAAGGATTTAAACATGGCGCAATTTGCTTTTGTGTTCCCGGGACAGGGCTCTCAGAGTGTCGGGATGCTGTCAGATATGGCGGCCGCTTACCCGGTCATTGAAGAGACGTTCCGTGAAGCCTCTGCGGCGTTGGGTTACGATCTGTGGGCGCTTGCACAGCAGGGCCCGGCGGAAGAGTTGAACAAAACCTGGCAGACGCAGCCGGCTCTGCTGACCGCCTCCGTAGCGCTGTATCGCGTCTGGCAGCAGCAGGGCGGTAAAGCGCCCGCTTTGCTGGCGGGCCACAGCCTCGGCGAATACTCTGCGCTGGTATGCGCAGGCGTTATCGATTTTGCTGATGCCGTCCGCCTGGTTGAGATGCGCGGCAGGTTTATGCAGGAAGCGGTACCGGAAGGTACCGGTGCGATGTCCGCGATCATCGGGCTTGACGACGCTGCGATTGCCAAAGCCTGCGAAGAATCTGCTGAAGGGCAGGTGGTTTCTCCGGTAAACTTTAACTCGCCAGGACAGGTCGTTATTGCCGGTAATAAAGAGGCCGTAGAACGCGCAGGGGCGGCCTGTAAGGCTGCAGGCGCTAAACGTGCTCTGCCGCTGCCGGTCAGCGTCCCATCCCACTGCGCGCTGATGAAGCCCGCAGCGGAGAAACTGGCCGTTGAGCTGCAAAAAATAACCTTCAACGCGCCAGCTATTCCAGTCGTGAATAACGTTGACGTGAAAAGTGAAACGACGCCTGAAGCTATTCGCGATGCCCTTGTCCGTCAGCTGTATAGCCCGGTTCAGTGGACCAAAACCGTTGAATTTATGGCATCACAGGGCGTAGAGCATCTGTATGAAGTTGGCCCGGGTAAAGTCCTCACCGGTCTGACTAAACGTATTGTTGACACCCTGACCGCTTCCGCGCTTAACGAGCCGGCAGCTATGTCTGCGGCGCTTGAGCAATAAAAGAGGAAAACCATGAGTTTTGAAGGAAAAATCGCGCTGGTTACCGGTGCAAGTCGCGGGATTGGCCGCGCAATCGCTGAGACGCTCGTTGCCCGTGGGGCAAAAGTTATCGGTACTGCGACCAGCGAAAGCGGCGCGCAGGCGATTAGCGATTATTTAGGTGCTAACGGGAAAGGCATGCTGCTGAATGTGACCGATCCTGCATCTATCGAATCTGTTCTGGGAAATATTCGCGCAGAATTTGGTGAAGTTGATATCCTGGTGAACAATGCCGGGATTACTCGTGATAACCTGTTAATGCGCATGAAAGATGACGAGTGGAACGATATTATCGAAACCAACCTGTCATCTGTTTTCCGTCTGTCAAAAGCGGTAATGCGCGCTATGATGAAAAAGCGTCATGGACGTATTATCACTATCGGTTCTGTGGTTGGTACCATGGGAAATGCGGGTCAGGCCAACTACGCTGCGGCGAAAGCGGGTCTGATTGGCTTCAGTAAATCACTGGCTCGCGAAGTTGCGTCCCGCGGTATTACTGTAAACGTTGTTGCTCCGGGCTTTATTGAAACGGACATGACGCGTGCGCTGACCGATGAGCAGCGTGCGGGTACGCTGGCGGCAGTTCCTGCGGGGCGCCTTGGCTCCCCAAATGAAATCGCCAGCGCGGTGGCATTTTTAGCCTCTGACGAAGCGAGTTACATCACTGGTGAAACTCTGCACGTCAACGGCGGAATGTACATGGTCTGACCGAGATTTGCGCAAAACGTTCAGGAACCGCGCAGTCCGTGCGGTTCTCTGTAATGTTTTGTACAAAATCATTTGCGTTATGAGGGCAAACAGCCGCAAAATAGCGTAAAATCGTGGTAAGACCTGCCGGGATTTAGTTGCAAATTTTTCAACATTTTATACACTACGAAAACCATCGCGAAAGCGAGTTTTGATAGGAAATTTAAGAGTATGAGCACTATCGAAGAACGCG